>JBFWOK010000003.1:0-97589 GCA_050250555.1 Limisphaerales bacterium | reverse complement strand
GTTTGGGTGACCGAGGTTGTGGGAGACGACGCGAGAAGCGCGTCGGCGGCGGCCAGGTCGACCAGCGGGGTCGCGCCGTACACCGCTCGCACGAGGAAACCTCGACCATCGAAGGGCGCCGACTGGGTCGGGGACACAACCGTCGCCGTCGGGTTGAGGGGGTTGACCGCGATCACCGGGAGGCTGGGGAGCGGCGTCGCGGGGGAAGTGACCGAAAGTCCGCCACCCGCGGTATCGCCGACGCGAACGAAGGCGGACGAGAACTCGGTCAACGCCCCGGGCGCGGCCGACAACTCGATACCGCCGCCGCCGGCGGCGTTGAAGTACAGCAGTTCGACGTCGTACGCGCCGGCGGCGGGAAAGGCGACCGTCACCAGATCCGGAGCGCCGATACCGCGGACGCCATCGAACGCCACCTCTCCGCCGCCGATTCGAAGGCGGAAACCGTCGTCGCTGGCCACCGCGAAGGTCCAGTCCCCCGCCGTGGGGATGGATATCCTGCCGTCGAAAACGACGACGAAGTTTGCGGTTCCAGCGGGGAAGGGGAGGTTACTCGTGAAACTGCCTCCGCTCCCCAGATCGAGGACGGGAACGGTCGCGACGGACAGACTCGTCCAATTCCCCGCGAGCGTGGCGAGGGCTCCTTCCAGGTTCTGGAGCGTGTACCGCGAGAGGTAGGTGGAGGCCCGGAAGCCTTCGACGGTTCCGGTGGGCGGCGTCCCGGCGGTGATGCGGATGTCGTCCGGTCCGAAACTGCCGACGACGACCGGCTCGTTGAACTCGACAACGATCGTGTCGACCGGCTGTCCGATGGTCCCCGTGGGAGTCTGGCCAATGATCCGAGGACCGGAATTATCGACGAGCACCGTGCCGGTGAACACGTCTTCCGCGGCTTCGCCATCGCGACCATCGAGATCCTGATCCAGGCGAAGACCGGCCGCCGACGCAATGTTGGGTCCGATTCGAATCGAGTAGGTTCCGCCCGTGGCTGGAGTGGGTGCCGCGAGTTGGACCCGGTAGACCGAGGAGGAAATGGCGGTGACGGATGCGACGGAGTAGGGCCCGCCCGAACCGCCAGGTCCGGTGACCACGACATCGTCGGCGCCGAACGTCGCGGCGTCGATGGGACTCGAGAACATGACGACGAACGTCCCGAATTGGCTGCTGGTGACGGACGGGCTGATGCCGCGGACAAACGGCGCCGAACCGGGGATGCTCGGACGGTTCGCGAGAGGCGCGGTGTAGTCGACGTAATCGGAGACGAGCGCGCCGGCGGGGTTGTCGTTGGACCGTCCATCGGCGGTGGAGGGGTCGTTGGGTCCGCCCGGGTCACCCCACCAGTTGCCTGTGAAGAGGGCCTTCGCGAAGTCGGTGCCGCGGTGGGTGACGGCGTCGTTGGCGAGGGCGATGAAGGCCGACCCGGTGACGGAGGCTCGGGCGGCTTGGGTGGCGGCGATGTCGACAGCCCTGGGGCCCAGGGCGAAGACGGTTTCGGTGACGGTGGCCGTTCCATTCGCGACGTTGAGCAGCGTGTCCTGGAAGTCCGCTATCAACGAACGCGAGAGGTCGAGGACAGCGCCGGAGGTCAGTTCGATGCCCTTTCCAGCGCCCTGGGTGATGCGCGAATTACGAATCGTGAGGTCGCCCGCGGAATGCGAGATGGTGGCCAGCCTGTCGTTGTTTCCCGGGGAAGTCTCGCCGGCGTACCGGATTTCGACGTGATCGAGGACGGAGCCGATGGTGGGTGTTTGGAAGTACAAGGACTCCCAGTCACCGGGGCGAGCTACGGAGGCGGACCCGTCGCCATTGGTGTCGCCACCCACTCCGTCATCGTTGAGACCGGTGAAGACGATGGGCTGGGATTCGGTGCCGACGGCCTGGAGATTGCCGTTGATCGCGATCCAGGCGCCGTTGGCGATTTTGACGATGGTACCCGGGGCGATGGTGAGGCGAGCATCGGCTTCGACGCGGAGGTTGCCGCCCAACCAGATCGGAAGCGGGCCGTAATCCCAGGCGCGGTCTTCACTGAAAATTCCGCCGTCGATGTAGATCGCGTTCCTTCCGTTGGCGGTGGCGGTCAGGTTGCGGACCGAGGGATTGGCGGAGTTGGCGAGGGCGAGGGGAAAGCCGTTGACCCGGCGAATCTGGATGCCGTCGAGAGTGGGGTTCGACCCGGCGGCGACACTGATTCCGTTTTGGAACGCATCTTCGACGACCAGGTTCCGCAAGGTGGGGCTGAGGTTGCTCTCGATGATGACGGCGGTGCGCGCATCGTTGTTGTTGGGCGCGGTCTGGCCGGGGTAGCGGACCGTGACGTGGTCGAGCACGGACTCCGCGCTCCCGGCCTGGAGATAGATCGCCTCCCAGGATCCCTTGATGGGAGAGGATTGGGAACCGTTGCCATTGGAATCCCCTTTGACGGTGTCGTCGTGAATCGACGTGAAGAGAATGGGCCGCTCGGCAGTGCCCACGGCCTGGAGATTTCCGTTGGAGGCGAACCAGGCGCCATCGGCCATCTTGAGAACCGTTCCCGGGGCGATGGTCAGTTTGGCGTCGGTATCGACTCGCAGATTGCTGGAGATCCATAGGGGGAGTTCCCCATAGGCCCAGATCCGTTCGCCCGTGAGTGTTCCCGAGGCGATGTGGATCGCGTTGTTCAGATTGTTGGCGCCGGTGAAGCCGTCGATCACCGGAGTCGCGGCGAGGTCCAGCAACAGGGGGAATCCCAGGGCGCCTTCGACGTGAACCTGGCGGAGCACCGGGCTGCTCGCACCCTGGACCCGAATCGCGTGGGAGAAGGAATCGCGGACGCGGACGTTCGACAGGGTGACGGACAGGCCCGATTCGATGTCGATCGCGGTTCGTGCGTCGTTGTTGTTGGGAGCCGTCTGTCCGGCGTAACGGATATCGGTGTGGTTGAGGACGGATTCGCCGGAGCCAGCCTGGAAGTAGAGCGCTTCCCATTCCCCGGGGGTCGGCGCGGCGGTCCCGGTGTTGCCATCGTGGAAGGTGTCGCCCCCGGCGGTATCGTCCTTCTGCGCGGTGATGACGACGGGGGCGTCGAGGGTTCCTTCGCTGATGAGTTTCGAATTGGCGGCGAGCCACGCTCCAGGCGCCATTTTGACCACGACACCCGGCCCGAGGTTGAGGGACGCGGTGTCCGCGATCCGGAGGTTCGTGGTGAGCATGTAGGGCATGCTGGTCACGGCCCACCGGCGGGCGGTCGTCAGGGTTCCGCCGTCGATCCACAAGCCCTCCGTCTTGTTGTTGGAACTCGTCAGGCCGCTGACGGTCGGGTCCGCGGCCAGGCCGAAGTAGAACGGGACGCCGGCACCGAACTGGACGTCGATGTTTTCAAGGACCGGGTTGCTGGAGTCGACGCGGACTCCGTGGGAGGCGGCGTGCCGGATTCGTACGTTTCGAAGGGTCGGTTGCGCGCTGCTGTTGATGTTGATGGCGTTTCGAAGGTCGTTGTTTTGTGGGGCGGTCATCCCGGCGTAGCGAACCTCCAGATGGGAGACGGTCGAGGCGTCGGAGCCGGTGGAGAAGATGAGCGACTCCCAGTCCCCTGGCCGCGGCGCCTGGTCGTCCACGGTGCCGTCGTGGTGGGCGTCGCCGCCGGCGGAATCGTCTTTGGCGGCGGTCAGGATGACGGGGGCATTCGCCGTGCCGCTGACGAAGAGCCTTCCGTCCACCTGCAAGTAGGCGCCGGCGGCCATTCGGAAGATGGTTCCGGGGCCGAGAGTGACGGTGGATTCGGGCCGGACGGTGACGTTCGTCGTGAAGAAGTACGGGAGGCCGACGTAGGACCATGATTGCTCTCCGAAAACCTGACCGCCGTCGATCCAGAGGCCTTCCGTTGTGTTGTTGGAGGCGGAGAGCCGGGTCAGGACGGGCTTGGCATCGAGCGTGAAATAGAACGGAACCCCGTCCGAGCGTTGGGCATCAATATCTTCGAGCACCGGGGCCACGGCGCCGTCAACCCGAACCGCATGGCTCGCGGAGTCGCGGATGCGCACGTTGCGGAGTGTGGCGCTGCTTTCGAGGACGATGGCATTGCGGAGATCGCGGTTGCCGGGCGCGGTCATGCCGGCGTACCGGATTTCGAGGTGCTCGATGACGGAACCGTCCGACCCCGCCACGAAGCGCAGGTTCTCCCAGTCCCCGGGACTGGGAGCCAGGTTCCCGTCGGCACCGTCGTGATGGGCGTCGCCGCCGGCCGAGTCGTCTTTGGCGGACGTCAGAAGGACCGGAGCCTCCGCGGTGCCTTGGACCCGCAGCCTTCCGGACGTCTGGAAGTAGGCGCCCGCGGCCATGCGGAAGATGGTCCCAGGACCGAGGGTGAGCGTGGCATCGGAACGAACGTTGAGGTCCGTCGTGATGAAATAAGGCATTCCAACGTAAGTCCACGTTTGCTCACCGAATACCTGACCGCCGTCGATCCAAATGCCTTCCGTCGTGTTGTTCGACGCGGACAACCGGGTCAGGACGGGCTTGGCGTCGAGGGTGAAATGGAAGGGGACGCCACCGGACCGTTGGGCATCAACGTCGGTGAGGACGGGGGCCACAGCGCCAAGAACCCGAATCGCGTGGCTCGCCGAGTCGCGAATTCGGACATTGCGGAGGGTGGCGCCGCTTTCGAGTTGGATGGCGTTTCGAAAATCCCGATTCCCCGGCGCGGTCATTCCGGCGAACCGGACTTCGAGGTGTTCGATGACGGAAGAGCCGGAACCCGCCACGAACCGGAGGGTCTCCCAGTCTCCGGGCGCAGGCGCCAGGTTCCCTTCCGTGCCGTCATGATGAGCGTCGCCGCCGGCGGAATCGTCCTTGGCGGATGTCAGGATCACCGGGGCGTCGGCGGTCCCGTTGACAAGGAGGGTTCCCGAGACTTGGAGATAGGCTCCAGCCGCCATTCGGACGATCGTTCCGGGACCCAACGTGAGGGAGGCGCCTCCCTGGACGTCGAGATTGGTCGTGAGGAAGTACGGGATCCCCACGTAGGTCCAGGCTTGGTTGCCGACCACCGTGCCCCCGTCGATCCAGATGCCTTCGGTGGCGTTGTTCGACGCGGAAAGCCGGTCCAGGGCGGGGCGGGCTCCCAAAGTGAAGTGGTACGGGACGTTACCGGAACCCTGGACATCGACGCCGGAGAGGGTTGGGGCGATATCTCCGAAAACGCGGATTCCGGTCCAGGCGATGTCCCGAAGGCGTACATCCCGCAAGGTCACCGAACTGGACTGGATCAGGATGGCATCGCGGAAGTCGCGGTTCCCGGGAGCCGTCATGCCCGCATGCCGGATTTCGACATTCTCCAGTACGGAACCAGACGAAATGGACTGGATGATCAGGGACTCCCAATCTCCGCCTTGGGGTGTGTCAATTCCCGCGCCGGACACATCCTCACCCACCGAGTCGTCCCGGTAGGAAACCATGAGGATCGGCGCTCCGGGAGTGCCACGTGCGAGAAGGGTTCCCTGGACCTGAATCAGCGCGCCACCGGCGACCTTGACCACAGTGCCCGCTTCCACGGTCAGGGTGATCCCGGCCGGAATGGTCAAGTCTCCCGTGACATGGACGGTGCCCGACCACGTTTCATTGGCTGAAATTGTGCCAGAAGACGGGGTTGCCGAGAGTTGGAGATGACGTGACCCATTGTCCGCGAGGTCGGCTTCCGAGACCGAAGCCGAGGGGTCTGTCGAAAGGGTTTCCGAGGCCGCGGAATTCCCAGAAGCTTCCTCGGAAGGCGGTCCGTTCCCGGAACGCAGCGTCGTCACCAGGATCCCGGGAACCAAGGAGGGATCCGAAGGGATGCTCCCTTCCGCGCCACCCGATTCCAAATCGCCTTCCGAGACGTTCGCCGAATCGGGGGCGAACCCACCGATACCCGCATTCTCCATCGATCCTGTGGATGAATCATTGGAGGGATCGGACGGCCTCGCCGCTTCGGCTGCGGACCCCGGAGCGCTCGCCTCGGTGCCGTTCGAGTCGGGCGCCAGACCGGGAAGTGGAAGAGCCTCAGTGGAATCCTCCAAACGGCCTTGCACGTCGTCGGATAGATCGAATCCGGGGGATTCATCGGACACCGCATCCATTGGCGACGCGACTTCGACGGCGAACGGGTCCGTGGGACCGGAGAGCAGGCCCGGATCATCGCCCGACGGCCCGGCGTCCACAGGCGCGCCGGACAGGAGAACCCGTGGTTCCAACGCATCCAGGACGAACGGATTGAACCCGGCGGACCGACTCATGCCCGGGACCTCCCCAACGGGTTCAAGCCGATCGCTCGGAGAACGGACTGACCTGCAGCTCCGGAGGCATGCCGTGCGCGACGGGAGCACAGGAGACCGGCGCCCACGCCGAAGAGGACCCGGGTGGAAGGTTCGGGAATGAACTCGACCGTGGCGCCTCGGAAGATCAGATCGGGATCGAGAACCCGGCCCTCGCCGTCGATGAAGAGCGACTCCTCGGGTCCGGCGGTGAGGTAGGGCTCCAGGCTGAGAATCGTGGCCTCCCCGGGCACGGCGTTTTTGGGAGCCAGGATGATGGAAAGGACGAGAGGCGCGTCGTAGCTCACGATCGCGTCACCCAGAAGGTCGACGGTGCCCTTCACGGAAACGAAACCGGCGCCCGAGTCGGTCAGGGCACCCGGTCCGGCGAATCCGTTGAAGTTGAGGCCCGCGGGGATTTCGATCCCAGGTCGGGCGAGATCAAACGCATCGGCGTCGAACTTGATGGTGACGCCGTAGCTGACCAGGCCGGCTCCCGGGACGGGTGCCAGGACGACACTGAACCGGAACGATGACGCGACGGGTTCGACCCGGTAGTTCAACTGGTCCAGCGCAACGTACAGGGGGCCGTTCGGAGGCGGGGCCGATGCATCCACAATCGAGCCCGCGTGTCCGGCAGGCTCGATTGAACAAAGGGCGTAAGCGATTCCTACAACCCCGATGGATCCAGTTCGAAACACGCGAGTTGGGAACGACGATAACCCCAGGGCAGGGCACCCCGGTCGCCGGTAATCAGTTTGCGTATCCCAGGTCTGTGGATGAAGTCCGGATGGGTCATAGACCTCTCAAATCCTGGCGACGGTAGGTAGGCCAGCCGTTTGGTGTCCAACACATTATTTATTCGGTGAGGGCGGAGGTTGGGACCTTCGAACCCATCCGCCGCTCGATCGCACCCACCCACCCGAAATGGGGCCGGAACTCGAAGACGCGGTCGATCGTGGTGAGTGGCCCATTCCATGTCGGCACATTGGAGCAAATCCTTAAGGCGGAAGGTTCGAACCCTGGAGCGTAGGGAGGGCGCATGGCGAAAGCGCCCCGAAGCATCCGGATCTTGGTCCAGTCGAAGCCCATGAAGGTGGCGGCGGCGCAATCGACGGCGAGCGGGTGCGTTCCGGCGAGAAGCAGGCCGCAGGGGTGGGGATCGGGGGCCATGGGGCCGTTGCCGTCGCCACCCACGACGCCATCCACGACCGCGAGGTAGCGCCGGGGTGTCTGGCGCGGCTTGCCTTCTCCGTCGAAGCCCAGAAGGCATTTGTTGAGATCGAGAACCATCCGCCAGCAGGTGTCGTTGCCATGCCAGTTGCCGGAGCGAACGACCTTCTGGGTGTCGCCGAACACAAGGCGCCCGGCCTTCTTCAGCGGCACGAAGAAGCGCGACAGCAACGGGCTGTTCTTGAGCAGGCGTTTGGCCGAGCCCATCCAGGAATGCTCGATCCGGGCCTTGGCGGTGTCGGCGGGGAACTGGTCACCTCCCTGGGCCGGAGTGCCTTCCGTGTGGTGGGGGAGCCAGTTCTTGTTGGCGTTGATACCGACGAGATTCTTCAGGGCGCAGGTCAACCCCACCTTTTTGTGGGTCTTGAGCTTGGGGAGGTTGATGAGGACGTCGGCGTCCATGGGTGTCCGGCAGAGGAGATATTCGTGGCGGGTGCCCTGATGGCGCTCGTTGGTTTCCGCCATGTCATAGCTTGCGCCGTAGAGTTTTCCGCAGCCGGAGAATCCGACGAACTCGCTGGCTTCGTTGAGGGCGATCTGGGTGTCGCCCAGGGGATCCCCGGGTAGGACGGTTTTCGACACGGTCACGCCGTCGACCGCATGCCATTCCTCGGGGCGCAGGTCGAGAAGCTCGATCGAGGGTCCGGGGAAGTCCTTGCGGCAGGCGGCGATGAGGTCGTCGAGTCCGCAGTATTTCCGAAGGGTTGCGAACGACGAATCCGTTTGGGGCGCGTCACAGACGACGATGGCGCCGCGACCCTGGAGCCGGGGCGCGGCCCAGCGGATGACGGCGTCGATGACGGCCGGGTGGGTGACCACGTGTTCCCAGGCGTCGGGGCCGGGGCGGCGTTCGTCGTGTTCCTTGACCCAGTTGGGCTTCAGGACGACCCGGTCGCCGGGCCGGATGAAGTCGGGAGGCAGGTTGAGGCGGGCGAGGGCGTCCGTCACACCGGCGCGGAGGGCGTCCCGATCGCGGTAATCGGCCGGCACTCGGATGGCCGAGACGGTGGCATGGGAGGGATGGTCGCTCAACGGGACGAACGGTAATGGGGGAGGCTGCAATGGGCGAGACTTCCGGATTCAATGATTCGATGATTCGATTCGATCAGGTTCCCGTGGGTAAAGTTGGTAAATTCGGTCTGCACACCTAGCATCGCCCGTCAAACCGGCTGTAACCGAGCGAGGCCTTCGGCAGTCTTGAGCGGGGTCACGGGCCTGGTTTTTGGGCTGCACACCGACGAAAACCGGCGTGAGCGGCCGGAGACCCGGGCCGGGTAGGTTGGTTGAATTCATTGAATATGATCAAATGGCTTGTCGGTTTGGCGCTTCTCGGAGGAGCGGGATACGCGGGCTACACCTATTGGGCCAAGCCGGCCAAGGCCCCCGTTCAGTATCAAAGCACCCCGGTGGCGCGTGGTGACATCGTCCAATCGGTGACCGCGAACGGGTCGCTGACCCCGATCCGACTGGTCGATGTGGGCAGCCAGATCTCGGGGATGATCACCGACATCAAGGCGGACTTTAACTCCCTGGTGAAGGCCGGGGAGGTGGTGGCCCAGATCGATCCGGCGTCGTACCAGAGGACGTTGGGCGAGGCCGACGCGCAGCTCGCGAATGCGGTGGCTTCCGAGGAACTCGCCGAACTGGAATTCAAAAGGGCCGAGGAACTCCTTGCGGCCAACCTGATCTCAAAATCGGATTACGACACCCGCCGGGTGGCTCTGAGCCAGGCGAAAGCCATGGTGAAAACCCGTGAAGCCAACGTGGAGCGCGCCAAGGTGGACCTCGAACGGACCACGATCGCGGCTCCCATGGATGGCGTGGTGATCGCCCGCAAGGTGGAAATCGGCCAGACCGTCGCGGCGGCGATGAACGCGCCGGTGTTGTTCCAGATCGCCAATGATCTCGCGAAGATGCGGATCGAAGCGGCTGTGTCGGAGGCCGACGTCGGCGGCGTCGAGGATGGGCAGCAGGTTCAGTTCACGGTCGACGCCTTTCCCGGACGCCAATTCGCGGGCCAGATCGTGCAGGTTCGCTACGCGCCCACCACCAATCAGGGTGTCATCACCTACACCACCGTGGTCGAGGTGGAGAACAAGGATCTGAAGCTCCGGCCGGGAATGACGGCCAATGCGCGGATCATCACCGCCGAACGGAAAGGCGTGCTGCGCCTTCCGAATGCGGCGTTGCGCTTCCGCCCTCCGGCTGACGCTTTGATCGTGGGGGATGCCGGCGGTTCCTCGTCGGGTCCCGCGGTGACGAAGGTGGAACTGATCGAGAGCGGCCCATTCGAAGGACTGCCCGTGATGCCGTGGATGGCGGGCGGCGAACGTCGCCGTCCGACGGAGGAGGAGCGAACGGCGTACGCCGCCTCCCTGACCCCGGAACAGAAGCAGAAATACGACCGTGTGACGGCGGAGATGCGGGCCCGGTTCACCCAAGGCGGAGGTGGCGGCGGCGGTGGCGGATTTGGAGGTGGCGCAGGGGGTGGAGGCGGCGGATTTGGAGGTGGCGGCGGCGGCGGGGAACGGCGTCGGACGGACTCGGGCGGACCCCGCAGTGTCACCGTTTACCTGCTCGATCAGGGTTCCGCCGAAGCCGGCGCGGGCCCGGTGGCGCTCCGACCGGTCTCGGTGAAGGTGGGGATCAGCGATGCCACCCACACCGAGGTTTTGGAGGGGCTCAAGGACGGCGACGTCGTCGTGACCGGCGCCGTGGTCCAGGAGACGGCGACGGCAACCGCCGTGCGGAATCCGCTTGGCAGCCCGTTCGGTGGCGGCCGGCCGCGAGGCCGCTGAGGTCTGAGGGAACCCCGAATTGGACGAGCGAGACCTCTCCCCTATGGAGCCCATCATCAAGCTGGAGGATTTCCGGCGGACCTATCGCAACGGATCCCTGGAGGTGCAGGCGGTCCGCGGCGTTTCGATGGAGATTCTTCCCGGGGAATTCGTCGCGATCATGGGCTCGAGTGGTTCGGGCAAGTCGACGATGATGAACACCATTGGGTGCCTCGATCGACCGACCGGTGGCCGATACCTGCTGGACGGCGTCGACATCGGGAAGCTGAACCGGGATCAGCTTGCGGATCTGCGGAACCGGAAGCTCGGGTTCGTCTTCCAGGGATTCAATCTCTTGTCGCGAACGTCGGCCCTGGAGAACGTGGAACTTCCGATGCTCTACGCTCGCCCGGCGGTCCCGCCGCGCGAGCAGAAGATCCGCGCCTTGAAAGCCCTGGAGATGGTGGGGCTTGCCCAGCGGGCGGATCACAAACCCAACGAACTGTCCGGCGGACAGCAGCAGCGTGTCGCGATTGCGCGGGCCCTGGTGAACCAGCCGCGGGTGCTTCTCGCGGACGAGCCGACCGGGAACCTCGACAGCCGGACGAGCGTCGAGGTGATGGGCGTCTTTCAATCGCTCAACGAGCAGGGCATCACCATTGTGATGGTCACCCACGAACTCGACATCGCGAGCTTCGCGAAGCGGACCGTCGTGATGCGCGATGGCGTGATTCGAAGCGACGATCCCGTGAACGACCGTTCGCACGCGCCGGAGGCGCTGGCGAAGCTGGATGCGGAACAGAAGGCGGTTCATCTCGCCTGATCGGGAAGCGACCGACACCGATTCATCTCATTGATCATGCTGGCGATCCTAAGAACCGCGTTGCGGGCGATCCGAAGGAACATCCTGCGGTCCTTCCTCACCATGCTGGGGATCATCGTGGGAATCTCGGCGGTCATCGTGGGTGTGAGCATGGGCGCGGGAGCCCGCGCCGAGGTCGAGAAGCAGATCGCCAGCATGGGCAACAACCTCGTCATCATATTTTCGGGGAACATGTCCCGCGGGGGCGTGCGCGGCGGCTTTGGTTCCTCGTCGACCCTTACCGAGCGGGACTACGACTCGCTGCGGCGGGATGTCCCGGGCGTTACCGGTGTCAGCCCCGAAGTCCGGACCAGCGTTCAAGTCCAGGCGGGGAACCAGAACACCTCCGTCAGTGTCACAGGGGTGAGCGTCGACTACGTCGAAATCCGCGCCTTCAAGTTCCAGGCGGGGGACAATTTCACGGAACAGGATTCCCAGACCGCGGCGAAGGTCTGTCTGATTGGAAAGACCACGGCGGCGACCCTTTTTGGGGAGGGCGTCAATCCCGTGGGCGAGGTGATCCGGATGAAGAACGTTCCGTTCACCATCGTGGGCTGGCTGGCGTCCAAGGGCGCCAATGCGTTCGGTTCCGACCAGGACGACATCATCCTGGTGCCGTACACGAGCGCCATGAAGAGGCTCTCCGGCGACACCAAATTCCGGTCGTTCAGCCTCCAGGTCGCCAGTGCCGAACTTCTCTCCGAAGCGACCAACGGGATCGCTTCGGTGATGCGGCAAAACCACCTCATCACGGACGACAAGGAGGATGATTTCTCGATCCGGACGCAGCAGGAGATGAGCGAGTTCGCCACCGCGAGCAACAAGGTGATGACCATCCTCATCGGCGCCTTCGCCGGCATTTCGCTCGTCGTCGGAGGCATCGGCATCATGAACATCATGCTCGTGAGCGTGACCGAGCGGACCCGCGAGATCGGGATCCGCCTGGCGGTCGGCGCCCGCGCCCGCGACGTCCTGCGACAGTTCCTGCTGGAAGCCGTCCTGTTGAGCGCCCTGGGCGGACTTCTCGGGATCGCGACCGGCTATTGGCTGGCGCCTTTGCTGACCCGTTTCGCCGGCTTTCCAACCCTCATTTCGCAATCATCCGTGATCATCGCTTTCACCGTCAGCGCGGTCATCGGCGTCGTGTTCGGGTTCTTCCCCGCCCTCAAGGCCGCCAACCTCGATCCCATCGAAGCGCTACGGTACGAGTGACGGCCGTCCCCGGCGTCGTCACCAACAGGGTCGCTCACGGAGGCACGGAGGATCCTCAATTCGGCCGCTGGAAAAACCCCGATCAGCTCCGGCCCAGCCATCGGCGAACATCATCTGTTTCCCCGGGAACTCCGTGCCGCTGTGCCTCCGTGAGATTCCAGTGCGTCATCCCACCGATTCCGCGTTGGCGGCGAGCCGCAGCGCCTGCCGAAGGCCGTCGGCATAGACCTGGTCGGTGAAATGGCGGAGGTAGTGGGCGCGCAGGGGAACGGGGTCCGCGCCCGTGGCGAGTCGAGCCAGAAGACTCGCGATGTCCGCGGGCGACTGGATGTCCACCAGGTAGGGGTACGATTCCGGGAACATCTCGGGGATATGGCGCCAGCGGGTGGCGATGCAGGGCAGGTCGAACGCCATCGCTTCCGCGAGCGCCAGCCCAAACGACTCGGCGGCATAGTAGCTCGGGAAGACAAAGGCATCGGAGGACTCGAAGAGCCCAATCTTGTCCGCGCGATCAACGAATCCACGGTAGATCACCGCCGGGGAAGAGGCGCCCGCGCTCCCGCCTCCGCTTCCGGACGCGTCCGGAGGCAACGGCAACTGAAGGTCGGCATCCCGACAGCGCGCTTCAAAACGTTCCCGGTCCTCGTCGCGCCAGAACTTCCCCGCGACGCTCAGTTCGATCCGGACCGATTCGCCAGCTTTCGCGAGTTCGGCGTTCGCCAGGGCGACGGCGTCCACGGCGTCGAAGAGTCCCTTCTCCGGAATGCAGAGACTCAGGTAAAGCAACCGGAAGCGTGATTCGGCCGGGGTGAGGGTGCGATCGGCGAGGCGGCGTCGGCGGTCGCGGCGCATGGGCGCCAGGCGTGTCTCGAAATCGGGGCAGGGATCCGGAATCCCGTTCGGAACCACGGAGACGTGGTGGGCGCGCAGGGCCAGGGCGTCGGATCGCCCATGGCGGGCGAGGACGACGCTGACGGTAGGACGGTCGAGGAAGAGGTGGGTCAGGATGCGTTCCCAGGGGCGGGCGGATGTTTCGAGCCATTCCGCGAGGCCGGCCGCTTCCCAATGAAAGACCAGCTTTCGGAAGAACGGCCGGCAGAGGGCCATGACCAGCCAGTCACGGTAGACGGCCGACCGCATGGGCGCGGCGGGAATGTAGTAGAGAACGCGGGCCCTCCGGCGAAGGCGGAAGCCGATCGCCTGAAGGCAGTACCGAAAAAGACGGAGGATCTTTCGCGGTTGGAAGCGTCCGATCGCCTCGATGTCGTCGGAGAGCCGCGCGTCGACGTGATAAACCCGGAGGGGATTGGTCTTGGAAGCCTCCGAGGAGGGATCCCGGAGTCGGTCGAGCAGCAGTTGAACGGCGTAGCTCTGCCCGTGGTGGGGCGGAGGCACGTGCGCGAAGACAACGACACCCGGCGCCGTGGCCGTCTCCCGATCCCGATTCCGATCCCAATCCCTTTTCACGCCTGAAGCCTTGGCCTCGGTGGATGACATCCGGGCCCGACCCTGTCGAATCCGGGGCATTCGGACGAGCCCGGACAAAAAAAAGAGAGACCGGGGCGAACCCCGGTCTCTTGGAAACGAACGACGTCGACTGAAGCCGGTGGGGCGTTCAGTTGCGGGCGCGGAAGTACCTTTGAGCGTCTCCGGTCGCGGAGGTGTACGGGCTCGAGGCGCCGTTCACGTCGGTGTAGGGCCCGGCCACGGTGGCGGCGGATTGGAGCACACCCTGGTAGGTGATTTCAACGCCACCGGCCGTCTTCTTGACGGCGAGGGTCGGCTTCGCCGCGGCGGGCGACGGGACGAGCTGGATGGCATTGATCGGAGCGCGCGGGGTGTCTCCGGTCGCCTGGGGAGGTTCGGTGGTCGCTTCCACCTTGATCGACGGCGCCTTGAGGGCCTTGAAGACGATGTAGTTGCCTTCGCCGAAGACCCCGCTGCCGAGATCCTGGGGCACCTCAACGAAGGTCGTCGGGCTGGTGCCGGACTTGGCGAGCACGTACGGCTTCAGGACGGTTCCGGCCAGATCGACGATCCGGTAGCCGCCGCCGCGTCCGGGGACGCCACCGAGGGCGTAGACATACACGTCGTAGCCATTCCCGGCGTACAGTTCGACAGGGATGTTCTCGATCGTGACGGTCGTCGTGGAGGGCGCGCCGGTGTCGAGATACCCGGTCATCAGGACGAGGTTCGCTTCGGCGAACGAGTTGTTTTCCTCACCCAATCCAGTGGATGCCCAGTTGTTGGCGGCTTCCCAATACACCGTGGTCGCGGTGTTCGCCCCGGTATCGGTTCGGAGCAGGACGGGCAGACCCGTGAGCGGGGTCGGATCCGCGAGGTTGTTCCAATTGCCTTGGGCGACCGACGCGACACCCGCGATGTCCTCGGCCAGAAGGGAGGACGGCGTGGACGGGTCGGGTTGTTCGGTTCCGAAGTTCATGCCGATCTTGATGACGGCGATTTTGAACGAACCGCTGTCGGTGACCTTGGTTCCAAGCGTGTCGGAGACCTCCAACGCGTAGGTGTGGCTGGAACCCGGAGGGAATGCCGAAGCCGGGACGTGGGTGAAATCCGTGGCGTCACCGGTTTTCTTCGACGTCAACGACGCGGGGGCGCCGTCGATGGTGAGTTTGGCGCTGGCGGGATCGACGATCGACGAGCCCTTGTCGGAGGCGCGGAACGTGAAGGCCGCGGGGCCGGGATTCACGGCGGAGAGGAAGATCCGGTCGCCTCCCGTGACCGTCGTGCCCAGGGTGACCTCGGCGGTTTCGGACGGGGTCTTGCCGAACACCAGGGCGTGCGCACCAAGCCCGCCCCAGCCTTTCTGGCCGGGAGTCAGTTCGTCGCCGTCGTTGATCGCCATGCCGAGGCCGAACTTCGTGTCGACCGTCAGAGGAGGCGTCAAGCCGAGGGACGCCGCCGGAAGCTTGATCTCGTAGGTGGTCTTTTTGGTGGTGCCGTCACGGACGATGACGGCCTCGGTGAGGCATTCGCAATCCGCGTTCGCGGCGGGCCCGGCTTCGTGCATGATGACCACCTCGGTGGTTTCTCCTTCGATCCCACCGAGCGCGTAGTTGTAGAGGGCGACCTGGGCGGTCCTGTCGGCGCTCGCGATCATCAGTTGGACGGAGTCACCGTTCCACGCGCTGTTCGCCGCGTTTTCATGGTAGTCGTCGGTGACGACGAAGCCGAAGTAGACGTTGTCGGCGTCGTACACCACCTGAACCGCGGAGGTCTGATCATCGGGACCGGTCCAGGAGCCGCCGTTGTACTCTTCGAAGAGGACGTAATTGGGGGATTCGTTGGTGCCCGAGAACTTCGGTACGGCGAATTTCGGGTCGGCCAGGACGGGAGCGCCGGTCCACTCGGCGAGATTGCCGTCGATGGTGATGTTCTGGGTGGTTTTGAGAGCGGTGTAGTACTCCTTGGTGGGCTCGATGTCGTTGCCCTTCTTCAGGGTGATCAGCGCCGTCTCGGCGGGGCTCTTGCCGAACACGAGGGCGTGCGCGCCAAGACCGCCCCACCCCTTCTGTCCGGGTGTGGCTTCGTCGCCGTCATTGATGGCCATTCCGAGCCCGAACTGCGGGCCTCCCTTGAGGGACTCCAATCCAAGGGCCGCCTTGGGAAGCTTGATCTCGTAGGTGGTCTTCTTGGTCGTCGCATCGCGCTTGATGACGGCCTCGGTCGGGCATTCACAGTCCACGCTCGCACCGGGACCCGCTTCATGCATGATGATGACCTCGCCCGTCTCACCTTCGATGCCGCCGAGCGCGTAGTTGTACAGGGCGACCTGGGCGGTCCGGTCGGCGCTGGCGATCATCAACTGGATGGAATCCCCGTTCCAGGCGCTGTTCGCGGCGTTTTCGTGGTAGTCGTCCGTGACGACGAAACCGAAATAGACGTTTTCCGCGTCGTAGACGATCTGGACGGCCGAAGTTTGGTCATCGGGGCCGGTCCAGGAACCGCCGTTGTACTCCTCGAAGAGCACATAGTTGGGCGAGGCGTCGCCCCCGGTGCCCTTGGGCACCGCGAATTTGGGGTCGGCAAGGATGGGGACGCCGGACCATTCGGTGAGTTCGCCGTCGAGCGTGATCGGCTTGGGAGCGTAAACCACGTCGTAGAACTCTTTGCCGGGTTCGATGTCGTTGGCCGTCGCGCCGAGCCCGAGGAGGCTGATGGCGATCGCGGTCAACGCCCGCAGGTGGGTTGTTGGCGTTTTCACGGGGCGATACGATGCTTTGGCAAGTTATTTGTGGTGAAGGCTGGGTTGCCGTCGGCGTGATCGTTGGGGGCCATCCAATAAAACGCCAGAAGATTCTTGCGGTATCTGCTTGGCAGCGGGGGAATTGACTTGTCGAGGCGGTGGGGGCGGAAGGAAGAGTTTCAGGCATGAAACGGTCGCACCCGACGGGGTGGATTGTGCTCCTGGGATTCCTGCCGCGATGGGCCGTGGCCGTGGTGCTCCTGCCCGACGGCTACCATGTGCATCCCGGCGACCGGATCCAGGACGCGCTCGAACAGGCGGCGACGAACCCGACCCAGAAGGTCGTCTGGGTGCATGAGGGGCTATACCGGCCGGACGCGCGCCGGCAGGCGTTTGTCTGGTTCAACAAAAAGCACGACGGAATCCAACTGAGGGCCCTGGGTGAGGTCACACTGACCGCCGCGAATCCCGGGGTCGGGAAGCCGTCCGAACGGGGATTCCCGGCGGTCGTCAACCACGTCGTCTATTTCGGGGACGGCATCTCGTCGAACACCGTCCTGTCCGGGTTTCGGATCACGGGCGCGAACGGCTTCGTGACGCGCGAGGGGACGTCGATCCTGGAGCCCAATCGGACCATTCCCAGGAACTCCTTCTTCTACTCCGACGGCGGCGCGATCAAGATTTTCGGTCGGTCCTATCCCGCGCTGAGCCGTCTCGAGGTCTTCGACAACTA
The DNA here is from genome assembly GCA_050250555.1 of Limisphaerales bacterium. Lineage (GTDB taxonomy): Bacteria > Verrucomicrobiota > Verrucomicrobiia > Limisphaerales > CAIMTB01 > CAIMTB01. Next base: position 80,299 of record JBFWOK010000003.1, on the reverse strand, counting down.
CGTCCGGCCGTGTGGCGCGGGGATTTCGATCCAGCACCAGGGGTATGTGGGGGATTCGGTCCTCATCCAGGACTGTGTGTTTCGAGGAAACCGCGCCCAGGCGACGGGATCGGCGGTGGATCTGCTCGCCGGCAGCGCGGCGCGCCTCGTCAACTGTCTCTTTACGGCGAACGTGTCAAACACAGGCGACGACGAGGTCGCGAAGAGTTCCGGGGAGCGCCCGTTCGTGAACAACGGGGTCCTGACGGTGTTCTGGAATTCCCGGGTCGAGGTCGAGCGTTGCACCTTCGCCGGCAATCGGAACGGAGTGGACGACATGGGGGGCGCGAGCCGGTACGCCAACTCGATCTTCGTCGACAACACCCTCGACACCGGGCTCCCCGGCTACGCCCGGTACGAACTGGCGGTCAATGCCGGTGCGGAGGTGGTGGGGTGCCTCTTCCGCGGGAAACTCCACGACGTCCGCGGCGTGATCACGCAGCCCCGGAACAACACGTCGGCGCCCTCCCCGGAGTTCGATGCGGATTTCGTTCCCCGCTCTCCGGAGTACCGGAATGCGGGATACCGCCCGACCGCTTCGCTGGCTGGGGCTGGGCGCCAGCCTACCGATCTTCCGTGATTCGAATCCGTGAGTTTTCGGGGATCGGACCGGTCACCACCTGAGTCCGCCCCGACGCCCAGGTGACCTCGATCGATTCGACCTTCGGAAACCGGCCCAAGCCGAACGCCAAGGGCAGGGCGCTCTGGGAAAGGTAACCGGATTTCCCGTCGTGGAACCGGGTGAGGGTCGTGTCGCCACATCGGACCTTCACGGTGCTTCCAAGCCCGTCCCGATTGGACCTGGAGCCGATCAGTTGGACCTCGAGGTAACGGAATCCGGGTTTCTCCGAACGATCATTCCTCCACACACGGGGGGCGTCGTTCCACTCGTTGGTCACGAGGTCCACGTCCCCGTCGCCGTCGAAATCGAAGGCCGCCGAGGACCTGGAACTCGCGGTCCCGATGACGCGCCAGGTTCCCTCACGGTCACGGCAGAGCGGATGTCGCGAGTCCTCGCCGGAACAGTCGAGCGTGAAGAATTCCTGTTCGATCTCGGAGGCCGGACGCGGTTCGAGACCGACCACGTACTCGGCGTCCACAAACCGGGCGCCACCCTCGTTGAGCAACAGGGAATTCGCCGCGTAGCGAAGGGGGTAGCCCATGCCCGCCGTCACGAACACGTCCTCGTAACCGTCCGCATTAAAATCGGCGACGCTGATTCCCCACGGCCAGTAGGTTTCGGCGCCGACCCTTTCGGAAATCTCGACGAATCGCCCGCCGCCCTCGTTGCGGTAAAATGCGTTTCCGAGAATGCAGTTGGCGGCTTTCGCCTGATCCGCGGGCGTCCATTCGATCGAGCACCAGGGATCGCTCTTTTGCTTTTCGAACGCGGGACTGAAGTCGCCTCCGCCGGCCTTTGTCTGGGCGCCGGTCATGTCGGAATGCATGTCCGTCAGGTAGAGATCCATCCGGCCATCCAGGTTCATGTCGAAGAATTTGACGCCCATCGCACCCCAGGGTGTCTTCGGAAAGTAGGCCGCGGTCCGTTCCGCGAATCCCTGGCCCCGGAGATTTTCATAGAACCGATCCTCGCCCGACATGCTCAGCACGTAGAGATCGGGATAACCATCGGCGTTCGGATCGCAGGTTGTGGCGTCGCCGCTCCAGCCGCGATGCTCCAGTCCCATCTCCCGGGACACATCCTTGAAGCGCCCGTTTCCGAGGTTGCGATAGAGGACACTGGGCTCCTCGCGCCTGGGAAATCGCCAACCCTGGAAGGCATCGGATCGACCCAGGTAGAATCCGCCCCGGCCTTTCTCGGCCCGGGTGTAGACCCCGACATTCGCGATGAACAAATCCAGCAGGCCGTCACGATCGAAGTCGAAGAAAACCGCCCCGGACGAATGGGCTGGGCGCGCGGTGGCCAAGCCCGACTCGGCCGTGGCGTCCACGAAGACGCCCTTTCCCCGGTTTCGGAACAGCACGTTCCCCATCCGGACCGTCGTGACGAGCAGGTCGGGGAGACCGTCATTGTCCATGTCGGCAAACGAGGCGCCGGCGCCGACCTTTCCCGGCATTCCCACCCCCGCGGCCGCGGTGATGTCCTCGAACCGTCCGTCACCCAGATTGCGCCACAGTTGGTTGCCGCCGATCTGATTGACGAAATAGACGTCCGTCCGCCCGTCGCCATCGACGTCGGCCACGGCCATGCCGTTCCCGTGGTCATAGTGGACGGCCTTGTAGTCCTTGGCGCCGTCGTCGACCGGACGTTGCCGGAATCGGATCCCGCTCGCGGTTCGATGATCGGAGAACCGGAAGTCGTGGAACGTGGTCCAAGCGACCGAGGCTTCCACCTGGCGTCGCTGGTTTTCGGCGAGGGCCCGAAGCGTGGCGTCGGTCTGGCCGAAGGGATTCAGCGTGCCGGGGGCGGCGGTCACTTCGGCGCCCCGGGACGCGCCACCGATGGCGACCGCGAGAGCCACGGCCAAGGCTGCGGAACCCGGGGAGCGCATTCCGGCGGTGCGGCCGACCGCGAACGGTCTCCCGGGAACGATCCGGGTTGGCGGAGTGTGGAGTGTGTTCGAATTCATGGGGTCGACGCGCGGGGCTGATGTCCGAGGGCGATACGGAATCCGACGAAGTGAATTCCGTTGGACGGCGCCATCATGAACCGGTTGGCGGAGCGGGCGAAATCGATTTCCTGGTTCCACCCGCCTCCCTTGAAGACCTTGAACTTGCTGGTGGCGGGGCCCATCGGGTCCCAAAGCGGTCCCGTAGGGTAGGGTTCGTACCAGTCGTGGCACCATTCCCACACATTGCCGTGCATGTCGTGGATGCCCCACGGATTGGGTTTCTTCGATCCGATCGGGTGGGTTGTTGCGTCGCTGTTCTCGGCGGTCCACGCGAAGGCGTCCGCCGCGGCGGGGTCGTTTCCGAAGCTGTACTGGTTGGTGTCGCCGGCCCGGCAGGCGTACTCCCACTCGGCCTCGGACGGAAGGCGGTAGACGAAACCCGGTGGCAGGCGGCCGGCCTTCTGTTCGCGGAGCGTGACGGCGGCGCAGTAGTTGCTCGCCTCCAAAAAGGTCACCTTTTCGACGGGGCGGAGTGGGTCCCCGGTGAAATGGCTTGGGTTCCTGCCGAGCACCTGTTCGAACTCGCCCTGGGTGACTTCATATTTTCCGATCCAGAAATCCCTGGTGATGGTCACCGGGTACTTCAGGCGCTGGAAGGTCCCGGCCCGAACAAGAACCATGTTGGTGATGGGAACCGGGACGGGCTCCGGCGCGGCGGCTTGGGGAAGCGCATTCTTGACGGGCGCCAAGGGAGAGGCCTCCGGCGAGGAGCGTTGGGACGGTGGCGCGGGAGCCGATGGGTTGGAATCCCGCCCGCACCCGACCCAGCCGATGACGGGCGCGAGGATCAGAAGCAACAAGGCTGGACGGCGGCAGGGATGCGCCCCTTCGCTGCGCTCCATCGAGTTCATTTCGGAAAGGCGATTGAAATGGTTCCTACGGGCTGGCTGACGGGAACCGTCTGTTCGCGGCCGCCGGGCCATCGTACCCAGACCGCGGTCGGCGAATCCAGCAGCCCAAGGACGACGGCGCTGGCATCCTGGGAGGCGTACCCGGATCCGGCCTGGACGCTCCGGCACGAACCCAGGCGTCCGTTGGAGTAGGCCAGACGGACCAACGCGCCGACACCGTCGGGATTGGCCGCCGGGCCTTGCAGGACCACGCGAAGACCGGGTTTCGCCCCCGTGTTCGCGTACAGCCGCGTCGGACCGTTGTTCTGGCACACCACCAGATCGATCCGCCCGTCGTGGTTGAAATCGCCCCACGCGGCTCCGCGCTGTTCCCCCAGGACCTCGATGCCGGCGTCCATGGGGTCCACGGGCTCGAAGGTTCCATCCCCCTTTCCGCGGAGACAGAGTCCCGAACCTCCGTCGTCGCGCGATATGTCCGAGACCGAACCGAAAAAGTTCTGGCTCAGGAAAAGGTCTTCGATTCCGTCACCGTCAAAATCCGCGACATTCACCGAGAAGGCCGGCGCCAGCTGGGCTTCGGAGGGCAGGGGAACGGGCTCGAACCGTCCACCGCGGTTCAGGAAGACAGTCGACGCCAGGTGTCGGGCTTCGAGCCGATGCGACTTGGCGGCGGCGGAGCCTAGAATCTCATCGAGGGTGGCGGACGTGAACGCCGCGTGGGTAGGAAAACGGACGCTCAGTTCGGGGAAACCTCCGGCAAGCCAGGTTCGATCGTGGAGCGGGAACCAACGTTCGCCCGAACCCCACGCCTCGATCAATCGGACGGCTCCGTCCTCATTCCAATCGCCATGATAGACCCGGAGCGGCGCGGGCTGGACGAGGGCGTACGGCGAGTTGAGTCCCCAGTTTCCGCAGGCCAGGTCCATTCGACCGTCGCCATTGAAATCCCCTGCGGCGATGCCGGTCCACCATCCGGGAAAACCGGACAGGCCCCAGGCATCGGTCGCGTCGACCAGGCGTCCCGATTGGTTGATGAACAACCGTACGGATCCCCATTCCAGGGCCACCGCGAGGTCGGGGGCGCCATCGGCGTTGAAATCCGAGAAAGTGGCACCCCGCACGAGACCGAGGGCGCGGAAGGGGGAGCTGAGTTCCGGGGAGGCCACAAGGCGGCCGTTTTCATTCCGCAGGAGTGTGGACGAAACCGGTTCCGGGTAACGGCCCGGCTGGAAATGCGCGCCGACGAAGAGATCGAGATCCCCGTCGCCGTCGACGTCGGCGGAAGCGAGCGACGCGGGAGAGCCGGTCCCAATCGGAAGCAGGTTCGGTGATCCGAGGCCGGACCAAGAGTAGGCCGCGAGTTCGGATTCCCTGCCGGGAGCGGCTTCAAGGCTGGAGTCGGCGGCCAGAAGGTGCCGATGCCCGTTGCCGTCCGACCAGCCGACGACGGGGCCCTGGTCGCCGCGATTGACGGGGGTTCCTTCTATCGCCTGGAAGCCATGGCCATCGAGGTTCCTGAAGAGGGCGAGCCGACCGCCGCGGGCTCCGCCGATGACCAGATCCTCCCATCCGTCCCCATCCCAGTCGTACCACGCGACACCGGGACCGAGGCGGCTGAGGCGGCGGGTCAGCATGGGCTGGCGCGACCAATCGTCGAAAGGCGCTTCGACATGGGTGTGAGCGATCCTTTCGCTGATCTCGGTGAACCAGGGAGACCTTCGGTCGGGCTTCCGAAGCACCGGAAGGGAACCCGGGGAGGCGGAGGCTTGATCGATTTCGTAGACATGATTCGCTCGCAGATCCGTCAGTGAACTGAGGCGCCCGTCGGGCCAGCGGACATCCAGCTGTGCGGACGCTGCCGCGGAGGGCGCCAAGGCGAATGTGACACGGGTCTGTCCTCCGGAGAGGTAACGACCACCGGCGATCATCTCCCGGCTTTGGGTGGTCCCGGCCGACCGCAGTTCAATCCGTGCGCCCACCCCATGGGCATTGGAAACGGGAGGAGTTCCCTTGAGCACCACGGCGATCCTGGGGGCGCCGCCCTGATTGTGGTATAGGCCGGCGGCTTCGTTCAGGTTGTTCACGACCAGATCCAGATCCCCGTCGTTGTCGAGGTCGCCCTGGGCCATGCCAAATGAGACGCCTTCGTGATCAAAACCCCAGGCGCCTCCGACCTCCTCGAACGTGCGGTCCCCGCGGTTCCGGAATGCGAGGTTGCGGGTCCGGAACCCCGGGCGCAGCCCCATGTGCCTCTTCAGCTCGGCTTCGCCGAGGCGTTGGCGAGGGTTCTTCACGCCGTCGTCGCCATCCTGGTCCATGACGTCGAACTCGAATCCGTTGGTGACCAGAAGATCTTCGAAGCCGTCGAGGTCCACATCGACGAGGATCGGGGTCCAGGTCCAGTCCGTGGCCGCGATTCCGGCAAAAAAGGCGGCCTCGACGTATCCCCCGCCGGGGCGGCCGAAGAAAAGGGTGTTCCGATTGTACTGCGGACGGAATCCGGGGTCCTCGGACTCGGCCTGGGAGGGGCGGTCGCGCACTAGCTGGTTGAGGCGCCGGGAAGGGGTGCGGGCCAGCATGTCGACGACCACGAGGTCGTCGTGTCCGTCGAGATCCAGGTCGCCGACGTCGATGCCCATGGACGAACGGCTGGTGTGGCGAAGGGCGGCCGGAGCGATGGGTTTGAACGCGCCCTTGCCGGTGTTGATCCAGATGCGGTCGGGCGACGTGTTGTCATTGCAGATGTAAAGATCGGGGTATCCGTCCCGATTCAGATCCCGGAACAGGGCCGCCAGCCCCCAGTCCCGGTAGGGGGGCATTGGGGAGGCGTCTTCATTCAGGAACGTTCCCGGCGCGCTTCCGATCTCGGTGAACCGTCCCCGGCCGTCGTTCCGGTAAAAGCCGTCCGCTTCAGGCAATTCACGGACTTTGCCGCCGGGAAGGACTTCGAAACGCCCGCGCCACCGGGGTGCCCGGGTCGATTCGCCGTTGACCCGCGCGACCTCCCATTGGTCTCCACGACGGGCGAGGGCGAACCGCGTGGTGGGATCGGCCAGGAGCATGGCATCGATGAAGTGGGTGCAGTAAAGGTCGAGGTCGCCGTCTCCATCGATGTCCGCAAGGGCCAGGGAGGTTGCGGAAGCGGTCCGGGAGAGGCCGGAATCCGCGGATTCGAGCCACCGACCGGAACCGTCGTTGGTGAAGAGGCGGGTTCCCGTGGCGACGCCATTGACGAGCAGGTCGAGATCGACGTCGCCGTCGACGTCGGCGAAGGTCGCGCCGGTCGAAAGTTGCCCCGGGCACGACGCGTCGCCGAGGGGGAGTTCCTCGAACCGCCATTCCCCCAGGTTGCGGTAGAGCCGGTTGGGACCTTCGAGATTGCAGAAATAGAGATCGACCCAGCCGTCCGAATCCACGTCTCCAAGGGCGACACCCGCGCCGTTGTGGGCGACGGCGTTGGTGAGGCGAAGGTCCCCCGTGAGCTGGTTCGTGAACCGGATGCCTGTCGAATCAGGGGCCAAGGCGGTGAATCCGTGGACTCCCGACGGTACCGGGGAAACCGGGTGGCTTCGGAATCCGTTCCCGGGAATCCAAGGAAGCGCGGGCCCCGCCGCGGCCCGGAGTGCCAGAAGGAGCGACCCGGCGCCCGATGCCAGTCGCGCCCAATTCATGCGACGAGCAAGCCAGACGCCCCGCCAATGTGTCAACGCGCCGCCTCTTCCGGGACGCCCGCGGGGTGGATCGTGCCTGCGGCGGCGGGCTCAACGGCGATGCCATCGCGAGGTTCGGTTTCTGGATTGAAGCGCCGGGTCCCTTTTGTTTGCATCTCGCGCATGAAGAATTTCGCGGGAGTCCTGACTCTCCTCGCCGGTCTCCTGATGGTCACGCCGGGCTGCTACCAGACCATGGACAACCGGTCGAAGATGGGGGTTCCCTTCAAGAAGGACAAGATTGCCGGCCAATATGAACGCAGTGTGGACCAGGTCCAGGCCGGCGCGCGAAAGGTGCTCCAGTTCAATGGAACGATCCTGAGCGACGACATCGTGAACCGGGTTCTCGTCGGCAAAATCGACACCCGGACCGTCTACGTGAAGCTGACGGAGCTTGAACCCTCGCTGACCGAAGTGCTCGTGCAGGCGCGCACCAAGGGTGGCGGCGCCGATATCGACCTCGCCGCCGAGATCGACAAGCAGATCGCCCTTCAGCTTCGCTGAGGCTGGGGGCTGAGGTGGGAGACTATCGGACGGGAGACGATGGGACAGATGAGACTTATGGGACATATGGTGTCCAAGCGCCTTTCCATATGTCTCATTTGTCCCCTATGTCCCATTCGTTTCATTCCGGTCCCATCCCCTAACCCACCCTGAACCCGCCCGGGTCCGCCGCCAGGATTCGAACCTCGGCTCCGGCCAAACCCCGCAGCATCGCCTTTCCGATATCCGGCGCCGCTTCAGGGTCTGGCGCGAGGCAGATGATGGTCGACCCTGACCCGCTGAGCCAGCCGCCGACCGCCCCCGCCCGCTCGCCGGCGCGGATCACCCGGGTGAGCTGGGGAATCAGGACTTCCCGATAAGGCTGATGCATTCGGTCTGAAAAGGCACCCCGAAGGGCCTCTGTGTCTCTCCGGGCGAACGCCGCCGTGATCAAGGCGGCATGGGTCACGTTATGGACGGCATCCGCCTTGCTGAAGTGGGCGGGAACCAGTCGCCGCGCCTCGGGGGTGGGCACTTCGAAGTTCGGAATGAGCGTCACGAAGCGGAATCGCGGAGGCACCGCGATCCGCACGCAGCGAGCTTCGCCTTCCACGACGGCCGACGCCGTGAAACCACCGAACGCCGCGGGCGCGGCGTTGTCGGGGTGGCCCTCCAGGTCCGAGACGATCCGAAAGAGATCGAGGCGGGACAAGCCGCCCCCGGTGAGTTCGTTCAACGCTCCCACGGTGCCGAGCCGAAGGGTCACCGACGAACCGAGTCCCCGGGCGATGGGGACGTCGCCGGACAGGTGGATGTCGAAACCGAAGGCGCGTTGGCGGCTCCTGCGGAAGAACGCCCCGGCGGCGGCGGCAATGAGTTCCGTGGCCGGCCCTCGACCGGACTCGGAGATGGGCGACGTGATGCGCGGTCCTCTCGCTGTCGTCGCTGAAACGGCCACCCGATTGTAGACCCGAAGCGCGATTCCCAGGGAATCGAAGCCGGGACCCAGATTGGAGGTGCTGCCGGGGACGCGGATGGAGACGGAAGGCATGGGAAAACGTGTTGGGGAAATCGCGGTCGGAATCGGTATCGGCCGGGCGTGGGTCCGTCAAGCGGCCGGCCGCTCAATCCTCGGCCTTGAGATCGCGGGCGAGGAGATCGCGGACGCCATCGCGGACATTCTTGTTCTCGAAAAGCATGGCGTGGATCTCGCGGATGATCGGGACCTCGACCCCGCGGGAGTCGGCCAGTCGCAACGCGGAACGGGCGGTCGGGACTCCTTCGGCGATGGCGGTCGTGGCCGCGACGGCCTGGGCGAGCGACTCGCCGCGTCCCAGTCGTTCGCCCAGCCTTCGGTTGCGGCTCATCGCGGAAAAGCAGGTGACGGTCAGATCGCCGAGGCCGCTGAGTCCGGTGAACGTATCGGGGCGTGCGCCGCACGCGGCGCCGAGGCGTCGGACCTCGGCCTGCCCCCGGGTCACGAGGGCCGCTTTGGAGTTGTTGCCGAACCCGAGCCCGTCGCAGACCCCGGCGCCGATGGCGATGATGTTCTTGAGGGCGCCGCCGAGTTCGACACCGAGGCGGTCGGTGCTGCTGTAGACCCGGAACTGGGGGCGATGGAAGGCGGCCTGAACAGCCGCGGCGGTGTCGGAGTCGGCGGCAGCCGCGACGACGGCCGTGGGGACTCCCCGGGCGACTTCGGGTGCGAGGCTTGGCCCGGAAAGCGCCGCGATGGGAACGCCGGGCAGGCACGCTTCCAGGATGCCTCCCATGGTCAGGCCCGTTTCGAACTCGATCCCCTTGGTGGCGGTGACGACCGGGCAGCGCACGGCTCCGAGCGAACTGGCCACGGCACGGAATGCCTGCGACGGAACCACCATGACCACGAGTTCCGCGCCCTGGACCGCGCGACCCGCGGTGGCCTCGAAGACCCAGTCGGAGGGCAGGGGGATTCCTGGAAGGTAGGCGTCGTTGGAGCCGGTTCGGGCCATGGATTCGAGATGGACGGGATCATGGCCCCAGACGGTGAGGCGATGGCCGTTCTGGTGAAGGACGAGCGCGAGCGCGGTGCCCCAGGCGCCGGCTCCAAGGACCGTGACGTTCATGGCGCGGGCGGCTTTCGAGCGCCGATGCGGGGCTCGGTCCCGGCCCACAGGCGGTGGATGTTGGCGCGGTGCCGCCAGAAGACCAGGACGGCGAGAACGACGGCGAATCCCAGCAGGACGGGATCCCGGCGGATGACCCAGGTGACGGGGGGAAGGGCGGCCGCGGCGGCGAGGGAACCGAGGGAAACCCAGCGGGACACGGCGAGCACAAAGAGGAAAACGGCCAGGACCACCGCGAGGGCGACGGGAAGCAGGCCGGCCAGGACGCCGGCGGAGGTGGCGACTCCTTTGCCGCCCTTGAAACGCAGCCAGATCGTGAAGTTATGGCCGAGCACGGCGAACGTGCCGCCGACCACCGGCAGGATCGCGGGAGACACCGAGGCCCAGGCCGGCCCCAGGGCTCGCTGGACGAGATGCGGGACGAGCGTGCAGGCGAGGAAGCCCTTCAAGGCATCCACGATCAGGACGAAGGTCCCGGGTCCGCGTCCCAACACCCGGAGGGCGTTGGTGGCCCCGATGTTGCCGCTTCCGAGCGCGCGCAAGTCCAGGCCGCGGGCACGGCCGACGAGATATCCGGTGGGAATGGAACCCAGGATATACGCCGCGACGGCGGTGACGACGAGCGAGGTCAGCACACCCGGAAATCGAGGCTCATCCCATCGTATCCCCGTGGATCCATCAATGAGGCGTCTCGCGGTAGTGGCGCGCGAGAATGTCCTCTCCGAAATCCCCGGCGAAATCCCGCCACACGGCGTGGACGTGGTTCGCGTTGTTTTGGGTGCAGTCGTATTCCAGGACGAAGGTGGGCCCCTGCACCCGGTAATACGATCCCTTGCCCGGAGCGTCCTGACCGGCCCAGGCGAAGTGGATGTTCTTGAAGCCCGCCTTCTCGATCTTCGCGAGATCCGCTTCGGCCACCTCGGGGCGGGCCCGCCGGACATATTCCTCGATCAACCGCTTCAGGGTCTGACGCTGGGCCGACGACATTTTGTTGACGGACAAACCATCCGGAGTGAGGGCGCTGACTTTCCGTTTCTCCCCCGTCAGAACGTCGGGGAAAGCCTCCTGGGCGATCGTCGCGGCGGCACGCTGCTTGTCATCCAGGGACCGGAAAAGCTCGCGCCCGAGATCATCCTCCTCGGCGAGCGCCCGCAACCCCTGGCGGGGTCCCTGTCGGACTTCGGCGGGATTGCTTCCAAAGAAGGACGGGGTGGCCGAGATGTGGCGCCCCTCGACGATCGTGAAATTGGCGGAGAAATGGTGTCCCTCGACCCGCCATCCCCAGGTGCCGTCGGCGGAGGGTTGGCCGAACACGGCCCAGTAGTAGAGATCGGGATCGCGGACCGGTCCCTTCCCCTGTTCGAGGTCCAGGAGAATCTGTTCGAGGCTCATGATGGTCTTGGCCTTGATGTAGCCGCGCTGGCTCAACCCGGAGGCGAGAAGGGCGGTCGCGAGGTGCCGTTGCGCTCCGGTCATGTCCTTCCAGGTCAGCCCGCGGCGGACCATGGGAACGAAGTGCCAGTTCTGGCGTTCGGCGTCGTCGAAGGGCAGGACCGCCTTGGCGGTCTGGGCTTCATCGAGGGAAACCAGGAAGGCGTTCGCCGCCGACGCCATCTCGGCTCCCGGGCTGTCCGCCAGGGCGTTCATCAGGGAACCCGCTCCCAACAGGAGGGAGACGAGGGCAGGGGTGATCCAGGCTCGGGTCATTGTGACCGCACGTTCACGGGGTTGGAGGCCCGGAGGCAAACGGAAAATTGACCGGAAAATTGACCGAGAACGCCGCCTTCGGCGCAGCCAATCAAGGGATGCACCCACGAGGACGCCCGGGTAGCATCGATCCATGACGTTGCTTTTCATCGGCGATATCGTGGGCGCTCCCGGGCGGAAGGCCGTTCGCGTCCTCCTGCCCAGGCTTCGCGCCCGGTGCGGCATCGATATGGTGATCGCGAATGGCGAGAACTCCGCCGGGGGATCCGGCATCACGCAGGAAACCGCTTCGGAGATCTTCGCGGCCGGCGTCGACGTCATCACCAGCGGCGACCATCTGTGGGACCAGAAGGACGTGACCGAACTGCTGTTGAAAGAGCCCCGGTTCGTGCGGCCCATCAACTACCCGGCCGGCACCCTCGGTCAGGGAAGCACCGTCTGGAGCCGCCAGGGCCTGGCTTCGGTCGGGGTGATCAACGCCCAGGGGCGAAGCTTCATGGCCGCGATCGAGAATCCGTTTGTCATCGTGCCGGCGGAAGTCGCGAGGCTTCGACGCGAGACGCCGGTGATCTTCGTCGACATGCACGCCGAAGCGACCTCGGAGAAGATCGCGCTGGCCCGGATGCTCGATGGCACCGTGAGCGCGGTGGTCGGAACCCACACGCATGTCCAGACCGCGGATGAACAGATTATGCCGAAGGGAACGGCGTTCCTATGCGATGCCGGGTTCACGGGTCCGCATGAGAGCGTGCTGGGTCGCGAGATCGAGCCCGTGATCCGGCGTTTCCGGACCTGCACGCCGCAGCGTTTCGCCGTCGCCAAGGATCGGGTGTTCCTGCAGGGCGTGATCGTGCGCGTCGATCCCGAGTCGGGACGCGCCGTCGGGATCCAGCGGATCTCCGAGGAACTGCCGGCGGGCGGCAATTCCCACGATTGAAGCGCCCAGGGCCGCCAACCCGGAAGGGCGTTGAGCACCGTTATGCCACGAAAAACCAACAGCGGCTGGGACTTCGGGGAACTCTTCCCCGAGCGGAGTCTCCGGCGGGTCGTCTCGGTCTCGGAGCTGACCTCGGAGGTGAAGAAGCTGCTCGAGGGGCGGTATGGGGAGATCTGGGTGTCCGGCGAAATCACCAACCTCCGGTTGCAGAGTTCGGGGCACATGTATTTCGCGCTGAAAGACCCGGGCGCGCAGTTGAGTTGCGTCCTGTTCCGCGGAACTTCGGTGCCCGCGGCCCTCCGCGGGGCGATGAAGGACGGTCAGAAGGTCTCGCTGGAAGGCGAACTCACCGTCTATGAACCCCGCGGCCAGTACCAGCTGATCGTCCGCGCCGTCGAAGTCCAAGGCGTGGGCGCGCTCCAGGCGGCCTTCGAACGCCTGAAGGCCAAACTCGCGGCGGAAGGTCTGTTCGAAAGCGGGAGGAAACGCCCGATTCCGAGATTCCCAAGGCGCCTCGGCGTGGTCACGTCCCCCACCGGTGCCGCCTTGCGCGACGTGCTGCACGTCCTGGGCCGACGGTATGCCGGCCTCGAGGTGGTCCTCGCGCCGTGCCGGGTCCAGGGTCAGGGAGCCGAACTCGAAATCGCCCAGGCCCTCCAACGCCTGAATGCCTGGTCCGCGTCCTCGGAACACCATGCGCTCGACGTCATCCTCGTCACCCGGGGGGGTGGCAGTCTCGAGGACCTCTGGGCGTTCAACGAGGAAGCCGTGGCGCGGGCGATCCACAATTCCACCGTCCCCGTCGTGTCCGCGATCGGTCATGAAATCGATTTCACAATCGCGGACTTCGTCGCCGACCTCCGCGCCGCGACGCCGAGCGCGGCCGCCGAGTTGCTCACGGAGGGTTACGTGGAAAGTCGGGAGTCGCTCCGCCGGGTCGCGTCCGCGCTGGCTCGGCGGACCCGGGATGCGGTGTCGGCGGCGCGCGACCGGGTTTCAAGCCTCGAAGGGCGGCTCGGACGCGCGCATCCCAGTCGGCGCCTCCGCGAGCGGGCCCAGCGATTGGACGACCTGGAATCCGCGCTGGCTCGATGCGGACGGGAAGCGGTCCGGGACCGGCGGCAACGCCTGGAGCGCCTCGAACTGCGGCTCGGAGCCGTCGCGCCCCGGTGGCGGTTCGATCGGGAGCGGGAGCGCTGGGAACGCCTTCGTTCGAGGCTGGTCGAGTCCGCCCGCCGCGGCCACGCGCTGGCGCGTGAGCGCCTGGATCGCCTGAAACTCCGGCTCTCCCTGTTGTCACCGGATCACGTCCTCGCCCGGGGATACTCGATCACCCTGGAAGCGGCCACCGGGCGGGTGATCCGGCGCGCGGCGGAGGTCGTCCCGGGAATGCCTCTGAAGACTCGACTGCACGAAGGCGAAGTGACCAGCATTGCGGCTCGCCCGGAATCGGCGGGGTCCTGAAAAGCGCCGTTCGATTCGCTGGAAATCGACCACCATGCAACGCACCGAAAACCTTCGAGTCACCGAAGTCCGTCGCTTGATCTCCCCCGCGCAACTGAAGTCCGACCTGCCGATCACCGAGACCGCGAACCGGACGGTCGTGGAAGGGCGCGCCGTGGTTCAGCGGATCCTGGAAGGCGCCGATCCCCGGATGCTGGTGGTGATCGGACCCTGCTCGATTCACGACGAGGCGGGGGCGCTGGAGTACGCGGACCGCCTGGCCCGGGTGAGCCGGGACGTCGCGGACCGCCTGTTCGTGGTGATGCGCGTGTACTTCGAGAAGCCGCGGACGACGATCGGGTGGAAGGGGATGATCTACGATCCGCACCTGGACGGTTCCGACGAGATGGAACTCGGATTAAAGCGGGCGCGGAGTCTTCTCCTGGAGGTGAACGGACTGGGACTGCCGGCGGGAACCGAGTTTCTGGATCCGGTGGTGCCGCAGTACATCGACGACCTGGTGACCTGGGCGGCGATCGGCGCGCGCACGACGGAATCCCAGACCCACCGGCAGATGGCGAGCGGACTTTCGATGCCCGTGGGGTTCAAGAACGGAACCGACGGCGGATTGCAGGTGGCCTTGGACGCGATGCTCTCGGCGCGGCATCCGCACAGTTTCCTCGGGATCGACGGGGACGGCCGGACCAGCGTGGTCCGCACCGCGGGAAATCCGTTCGGACACGTCGTGCTTCGCGGGGGCAAGGCGGGGACCAACTACGATCCCGCGAGCATCGCGGCGGCGGCGGCGGCGCTGAGAAAGGCGGGATTGCCCGAGGGTCTGATGGTGGATTGCAGCCACGCGAACTCCGCGAAGGTCTTCGCCCGGCAGGAGGAGGTCTGGAACAGCGTGGTGTCGCAGCGATTGGCCGGGAACAGGACCCTGGTGGCGGCCATGGTGGAGAGCCACCTCGAGGAGGGGAACCAGCCGCTCGTGACGGACCGATCCCAGCTCCGGTACGGCGTTTCCGTGACGGACGCGTGCGTGGGTTGGGAGACCACCGAACGGATGCTTCGGGGCGCACGACGGGCCCTGGGTGGGGGTTGAACCACGGCATGGGCCACACGAATCCGCCGAGTTTCAACCACGGAACACACGGAGCACACGGAATGGAAGCCGTGGAAGAAGGTGCCGGGTTCCCGCATGGTTCTCACCATCTATGAATTCCGTGTGATTCGTGTGCTCCGTGGTTGTCTTCCGGTCATCGGGTTCGGAGGGGCTGTGGTTGGGGCGAGCTTCGGCTTGCGGGGACGGGACGGATGCGCACTCTTGCGGCGCTCCACCCCAACCCGATGAACGGTCCCACCCCTCGCCCTGGCCAGGTCCGGCTTGCCTCGATCGACGCCTATCGTGGTTTCGTCATGTTCCTGATGATGGCCGAGGCCCTCCGCCTAGGCCGGATGGCGTCGAATTTCCCGGACAGCGGTTTCTGGGCGTTCCTGGCCCATCATCAGAGCCACATCGAATGGGTGGGGTGCACGCTCCACGACCTGATCCAGCCTTCGTTCAGTTTTCTGGTGGGAACGGCGCTGGCGTTCTCGGTCGCGAACCGGCAGGCCCGGGGACAGCCATTCCTGCCGATGTTCTGGCACGCGGTGTGGCGCGCGCTGGCGTTGAGTCTCCTCGGGATCTTCCTCCGGTCGGTCGACGCCCGTCAGACCAATTTCACCTTCGAAGACACGCTGACCCAGATCGGCATGGGTTACGTCCCTCTGTTTCTTCTGGCCTTCCGTCCCCGGCGCGATCAATGGCTCGCCCTGGGCATCCTTCTGGCGGGCGTCTGGCTGGCCTTCGCGATGACCCCGGTGCCGGGACCGGAGTTTGACTACTCCAAGGTCGGCGTGAGCTCGAAATGGCTGGCGGACCACGGTCTGCGGGACTTCGCGGCGCACTGGCAGAAGAACTCGAATCTCGCGTGGGAGGCGGATCTCTGGTGGATGAACCTCTTCCCACGGGAAACGCCCTGGACTCACAACGGGGGCGGGTACTCGACGCTGAGCTTCGTGCCGACCCTGGCGACGATGCTTCTCGGACTCCTGGCGGGCGGCATTTTGCGGAACGAATGGGAGCCCAAGCGGAAGTTGAACCGGATGGTGATGCTCGGCATCGCCGGGTTGGCGTTGGGCGCGCTCGCCGGCTGGCTCGGCATCTGCCCGGTGGTGAAACGGATCTGGACTCCGTCCTGGGTGTTGTTCAGCGGCGGATGGTGCTTCCTCTTCCTGGCCGCCTTCTATGCCATCATCGACGTCCAAGGTCACAAGCGCTGGGCGTTTCCGCTCGTGGTGATCGGCATGAACTCCATCATGGCCTACTGCATCGCCCACCTTTGGGAACACTTCGTCGTCGGCTCCTTCAAAACCCACCTGGGCCAAGGCGTCTTCGCCGTGTTCGGGGATGCCTACGTCCCGGTCGTTCAAGGGACGGCCGTTCTGGCCGTCTTCTGGGTGATTCTCCACTGGATGCACCGGCGCCAGATCTTCCTTCGGATCTGACCGATGTTCACGGGCCCTTGGCGGGAACGAGTTTCCAGACGGCGCCGGTCCGGTCGATGAGCCCACCGCGCTGGGTGGTCAGCACGTAGAGTTCACCCTCGGCATCCTCGCCGAACGCGAGCACGTAGACGCCCAGGTTCCGGTTGGGAAAAGCCTCCAGGGGCAGCGGTTCGACGGACCACGCGCGACGGGCGGGACCGTCCGCCTCGCCCGCGGGACGGGTGGCGACCAGAAGCCGACCCTCGGGAACGCTGAATTTCTGGCTCCAATCGCCGAAGACATACCGGCCCTGGAGATGCGGAAGCGCCTTGCCGCGGTAGACATATCCGCCGGTGACGCTGATCCCGTGGGCGTCGGCTTCGTTGGGAAACGTGTTGAGGTTCCGGTACTCGCAAATCGGGTCGACGAATCCTCCGACTTCCGACGGGATCGCGACGCCGGTCGCATCGATGGCGACGGGCTTTTTGGGATCGAAAGCGTGGAAGCCCTCGCGCTGGTTCCAGCCGTAGTTTCCGCCCTTGCGAATCACGCTGACCTCCTCGTAGCGGCCCTGCCCGACGTCCGCCGAGAACAGTTCGCGGGCTCCGCCCCGATCGAACGAGAAGCCCCAGGGATTCCGGATGCCCCACGCGAAGATCTCGGGGCGGGCGGGCGCTTTGCCGACGAGCGGGTTGTCCGAAGGGATGCCGTACGGCTTGTCCGCGCCGGATTGGTCCACATCGAGCCGAAGGAACTTGCCGAGAAGCGTGGTCAGATCCTGCGCGTTCCCCGCGGGGCCGCGGTCAAATCCTTCGTCGTTCGCGTTGCCGCCGTCGCCGATCCCGACGTACAGGAACCCGTCCGAACCGAAGGCGAGCCGGCCCCCGTTGTGGTTGAAATACGGTTGATCGACCTGAAGCAGGAGTCGTTCCGAGGCCGGATCGACGCGCGCGAGGTCCGGGGTGACGGTGAACTCGCTGATGTGGCTGGTGTGATCCCAGTTGGTCGGGCAGTTCGCGCTTCGCGCGGCGCTGTAATACGCGTAGACCCGCCGGTTGCCAGGGAACTTCGGATGGAACGCGAACCCCAGGAGGCCGCGCTCGTCGAAGCCCTGCCTCAACCGGGTCAGGCGCGGGCGGATATCGAGGAAGGGTTCAGGTCGTCGATTCCCGGATCGATCGAGGACATGGACGAGGCCGATCTGGTCGGCGACAAGCAGGCGCTCCGCGTCGAGGGAAAGGAGATTGAGGGGGGAAACCAGTCCGTCGGCGATCTTGCGCAGCGTCTGGGGCGCCTCCGCGCCGGCGGCCGTGGGGGTGGCGGCGATTCCGAGGGTGGCAAGGGCGACGGCGAGGGCGAGGGCGACGAGGATGGCCGGGACGGACGGGATGGCGGGACAAGCCCCGTTGGAACGCGCGGGGGCCGCGGGAGGGAGCGGTGACATGGGGCGGGAGGATAGACGGGCGGCGGCGCGTGACAAGGGGCCGGTGAAAAATGGGGAACATGCGGACTTGACCGGGGGCCTGATGTCACCCAAACAGCGCCGGTCATTCATTCATGGAACTGACACGCGCACTGGTCCGATTTCTGGGAATGTTCTGGGCGGCCGGCTTGCTGGGGTTTGGGCACGACGCCCGCGCCGCTCAGAAGCTGAACGTCTTCATCTGGAGCGAATACCTCGATCCGGCGGTGGTGAAGGAATTCGAGAAGCGCCACGACGCCGAGGTGACCCTCGACTACTACGAGGAGGCGGAGTCGATGATCGCGAAGATGCAGGGGGGCGGGGCGGGCGTGTACGACATCGTCGTGCCGCCGGACCATGCCGTGACGAGCCTGGTTCAACTCGGGCTTCTGTCGCCCCTTCGGCACGAGCGAATTCCGAACCTCAAGCACATCGACGCGCGGTTCCGGCGCCTTCCGTTCGATCCGCGGAACGAGCACACGGTGCCTTACCAATGGGGAACCCTGGGGATCTACTACCGCAAGGCAGCGGGACGGCCGGCACCCGATTCCTGGGACGTGTTCTTCGACAAATCCAAGCAACGCGGACCGATGGTGATGATCGACTCCATGCGGGACGCGATCGGGGCCGCCCTGAAATACCGGGGGCACTCCTTCAATGCGACCGAACTGCCGGCGTTGAAACAGGCCCGTGAGGCGCTGCTCGACACCAAGAAGCGCTGCCTCGCGTTCGAGGGGAGCGTGGCCGGGAAGAATCGAGTCGTCGATCGGACGGCCGACCTTGCCGTCGTGTTCAGTGGGGAGGCCGTGCGGGGGATGGCGGAGGACGAGGGAACCGGCTACGTGATCCCGAAGGAGGGAAGCGAGATCTTCCTGGACAACCTGGCCGTGCCGGCCCGGGCGCCGCATCGCGACCTTGCGGAGGACTTCATCAATTTCGTGCTCGAACCGCGCATCGGGGCGCGGCTCGTCAACCACACCCGGTTCGGAACGCCCAACGCCGCGGCGCGCGAGTTTGTGAACTCCAGGGACCTGGCGAATCCGGCCATCTACCCGTCCCCGGAAGTCATGGCCAAGCTGGAATACCTCGTCGATCTCGGTTCGCGGACCGCCTGGGTCGACCAGGTCTGGACCCAGGTGAAGGCGGAATGATCCGTCGGGACCCTCGTCTTTTCGTCTTTTTCTCCTCGATTCATGGCGCAGGAACGCGACCTACCCACCCCCACGAAGGCCCGCGCGCTGCCGACCGGGCAGACGGCGATCTACCGCAAGCTGGCGACCGCCTCCTCCATCGGAAAGACCCTGGGGGCGTTCGGCGCCCTGATCGGGATCGGAATGGTGCTTCTGAGCCTGCCGGCGGCCCGCAAGCCGGACCTCGCCGTATCGTGGATCGACAGCCTTTTCCTGGCGACCTCGGCGGTCTGTGTCACGGGGCTCACCACGGTCAACGTCGGGGAGTCCTACACGCCGTTCGGTCAGGCGGTCCTTCTCGGGCTGATCCAGACCGGGGGCTTCGGAATGATGATGGCCGGGACCCTTTTCCTCGTCATGCGGGGAGGGGGCACTTCCCTGAAAAGCGAGGAGTACATCCGTGCGAACCTGGGGCGCCTGCGCGGAGCCCGACCGATCGATGTGATGGCCTACGCCGTGGCGCTGGTGGTTCTCGTCGAATTGCTGGGAACGGTCGCCCTGACCTACCAACTCCTGAATCAGCGCGAGGAAATCAGCTTCGACGAGGCGATCTGGGAGGCCGCGTTTCATTCGGTCAGCGCCTTCTGCAACGCGGGAATCTCCCTCTACCCGAAGGGACTCGAGGAATGGTCGGGCGAACCGGTGAACCTGTTGATCATGTGCGGGCTCGTGATCGCCGGGGGCATCGGGTTCCTGACGCTGGTCAATTTCCGGTACTACTACTTCTGGAGAAGCGACCGTCGGATGCGGGGAAACCTCACCCTCCAGACAAGGATCTGCCTCTGGATGACGGCGATCCTCCTGGTCTGGGGAACCTTGTTCACCTGGCTCAGCGAGTGGGAGGCGACGTTGCGAAACTCGTCGTGGTATCAGGGATTGCTCTGGTCTTTCGTGCATTCGGTCATGACGCGAACCGCCGGATTCAATGTGGTCGACGTGGGTCAAATGGAACCCGTGACGCTCCTGGGAAGCCTCCCGATGATGTTCGTCGGCGGCGCCCCGGGTTCCATGGCCGGCGGCGTCAAGATCACCACGCTTCTCCTGCTCGGCGCCGTCGCCTCCGCCGCCCTGCGCCGGCGCGTGGACCTCAACGTCGGCGATCGCTCGCTCCCCCACCGCCAGGCCGACGCCGCCGTCATGATCATGATCCTCTCCGGTGTCGTCATGATGATCGGATGCGGGATGCTGATGCAGACCGAACTCGGCCACCCCGCCGCCCAAGGCGCCCATGGCTGGCTCGGAATCGTCTTCGAAGCCGTCTCCGCGTTCGGCACCGTCGGGCTCAGCGCCGGAATCACGCCGGAACTGACAACGGGAGGGAAGGGGATCATCATCGCAATGATGTTCATCGGGCGGCTCGGCCCCCTCTGCCTCGCCATGCACCTGATGCGGCCCGCCGCGCCAGGCCGCGTGTCCTACCCGGAAGAGGATGTCGCCGTCGGCTGAACCCACTTCATTCTATGTCGGATCGAATCTTCATCCTAGGGGCCGGACGTTTTGGAACCCACCTCGCCCTTCGACTCAGCGAACTGGGCTGCGATGTCCAGATCGCCGACAGTGACGCCCGTCTCGTCCAGGACCTGTCCGAAGGGGGATTTCGCGCCATCCGGATCGATGCCGATGATCCCGGGGACCTGAAGGCCGCCGGTGTTCCGGACGCCGACGTCGTCGTGGTCGCCATCGGCGAGAACATGCAGGCGAGCATCCTGTCGGTTCTGACCCTCAAGGAGATGGGGGCGAAGCGGGTCATTGGTCGCGCCATCAATGATAAACATGCGCAGATCCTCACGAAGCTCGGGGCCGATCAGGTGGTGGCGCCCGCGCGTGAAAGCGCGTTGCGCCTCGCCGAACAGATTGACGCCGGCAGCCGGGAGGAACGCCATCCCATCGAAGGTGAATTCCACCTGGGCCAGGTCCGGCTCGGACCCAGGCTGGCGGGAATCCGCGTCGAGGAGGCGGCGCTCTCCCGCAAGTTCAAGCTCACCCCGGTGCTCGTCGTTCGAACCGACGAGGGCGGCGGACGCAAGCAGGAGGTGCCCCTCCCCGAGTTGGTCCTGCACGAAGGCGACCTGATCTACGTCGCCGGCCACAAGGAGGACATCAACACGTTCGAGGAAAAGTGCGGCGGGAAAAAGGAATAGGCTAGGCGAGCAGATCCTGGATCTCGTCCCACGTGAGGGCCGAGGTGAGCTGTTCCTCGCCGGTGAGAACCCCCTGGAGCACGTCGCGCTTGCGCTGCTGGAGCGCCAGGATCTTTTCCTCGATCGTTCCACGGGCGATCAGTTTGTAGCTCGTCACCACCCGGCTCTGACCGATTCGGTGCGCGCGGTCCGTCGCCTGATCCTCGACGGCCGGGTTCCACCAGGGATCCAGGTGAACCACGGTGTCGGCGGCGGTGAGATTGAGGCCGACGCCGCCCGCTTTCAGGCTGATCAGGAACACGGGGATCTCCTGGGACTGTTGGAACCGGGCGACTTCGCCCTGGCGGTCACGGGTTGAGCCGTCGAGGTAACAGAACGGGACGCCGGCGGTTTGAAGGCGTTCCCGCAAGAGCCCGAGCAGCCGGGTGAACTGGCTGAACACCAGCACGCGATGGCCACCATCGAGCGCTTCCTCCAGCAATTCGTCGAAAGCTTCGAGCTTGCCGGATGAGGGTGGGCTTCCGGCCCGGTCCGGGCCGTCTTCGGGGCTTTCCCGGCGGAGCTCGATCCCTACGGGGGCCTCCGTCCGGCTTGAATCAGCCCGCGGCGCATCGACCGTTTCCTCGCGGGTGTCCCCGGGTGTTTCATCGACACCCAGCAGCCGCAGGTCGCAGCAGGCCTGGCGGAGGCGGAGGATCGC
This sequence comes from Limisphaerales bacterium, assembly GCA_050250555.1. GTDB lineage: Bacteria > Verrucomicrobiota > Verrucomicrobiia > Limisphaerales > CAIMTB01 > CAIMTB01. Next base: position 58,369 of record JBFWOK010000003.1, on the reverse strand, counting down.
CGTGAGAACCAGCAGGCGCGACGAAGCGAATCCCTGGGAACCGACCGAAGCGTGGACGTCGCGTCGCGTGGCTTCCAGGAGCTGGCTGTAAACCCGGGCCTGATCCTCGGAAAGATCGCACCAGACCACCTGATCAATGCGGGCGGGGAGTTCGGGCGCGACATCCCGTTTCAGTCGGCGAAGGAGAAACGGTTTGACCCGTCGGGCGAGCCGGGCCTGGGCCTCGACGCTCTTCTCCCGGACGATCGGGATCTCATAGCGTTCCCGAAAATCCTGGGCCGAACCCAGGTAACCCGGCATGAGGAAATCGAGGAGGCTCCAAAGGTCCAGGACCGAGTTCTCCAGCGGGGTTCCCGTCAGAACGAGCCTGTGCTTCGAGCGGATCGACTTCACCGCCTGGGCGTTTTGGGTCTGCCGGTTCTTGATGTGCTGGGCTTCGTCGAGAATGACGGTGTCGAACTCGATCCCGTTGTACTTCGCGAGGTCCCGTCGGATCAGCGCGTAGCTGGTGACGACGAGATCGGCGTCCGGGATCGCCGCGAACCGGGAGTGCCGGCCGGCGCCATGGAGCGCGACCACGCGGAGGCCGGGAACGAAGCGCCCCGCCTCGGCGACCCAGTTGAACACGAGCGACGTCGGGCAGACCACGAGGTGGGGAGCGCGCGCGGGTGGGGCCTTGGAGCCGGCCTCGGGGGTTCTCGTCGTCTGAAGCAGCGCCAGGGCCTGCAAGGTCTTTCCGAGCCCCATTTCGTCGGCGAGAATCCCGCCGAAACCGTTCGCGCGAAGAAACGCCAACCAGGCGACCCCATGCTTCTGGTAGGGCCGCAGGATGGGATCGAGCGAACCCAGGGGCGGGCACGCGAGTTCAATCGCGCCGGACTGCTGAAGCGCTTTTTCGCGCCAGGACGCGGGGGCCTTCGCTTCCCACCCCTGTTCGGCGAGCGTGGTTTGGACGAAGCCGGCCTGGGCCTGCGCGATCCGGTAGCCGCCCGCGTGCTGTTCGGGCGCGGCATCGACCAGGATTTCCTCGAGTTCCTCGACCGCCCCCGTGTCGATGAGCGCCAGCCGTCCGTTCTTCAGCCGGGTGTGGCTTTGTCCGCCCCGCAGCAGGCGCTGGATCTCCGTCGCGGGCAGCAGTTCCCCGCCGGTCGTCGCGTACTCGACCCGCAGGTCGAACCACGTTTCGCCCGAGGACGTGACGGCGAACCGGGGCTCGATGCGCTCGAGGTTCTGTCGCGTGCTGCGACCGAGGCGTTCCTCCAGGGTGACCTGCCATGCCTTTTCGAGCTTCGGAAATTCACGGGCGAAAAAGGTGAGTATCGGATTCTGGCCCTGAAGCTGGAGCCTGCCCTGGGCGTCCGGCGCGCTGAATCCCTGACGCTGGAGCCTCTGAAGCGCCGAGCGTTCCGCGGCGAGGTCCCGCGCGTTGAACCGTCGAATGTCCTCCGGGTCCGGCATCCAGGCCGGGTCGCCCGGAACCGAAACGCCCGCCGTGACGATCCGCGGACCGTACGAGGCGTGGAGTTGCGCCGTCAGCGAGGCCAGGCCTCCCGCGAGATGCAGCCGGAAGACCGGAGGCCTGGGCGACAATTCGAAATCCGTCGCCGCGAAGTCCGCCTTCCAGTCCGTGTCGACTTCGAGCCCGGGGAGGGATGCCTGGAGAAATGCCGGGATCTCCGGGCGCGGGATTCGGACCGGTCCGCCGAGGACTCCGCGACAGGTTTTGGGAATTCGAAGCGGTCGAAACTCGGCGCCCACGAGCACCCAGAGTTGGTCTTCGCCGGGAACGAGAACGGGGGGCTTCGGAAGCGGTTCGAGATGAAGTTCGATCTCGCCCGACGGCAACAGCCGGCCGCGAATGGGAATCCGCCACGGCTCATCCAGGATCCGAACTTTCTGCGCCTTCCCGAAGGTCACCCGCGGATGCCCGACGAGGGCGGCGAGAATCAGCGCCAGGTCGGAGCCCGTCACCTGGAGCATCGCCGGCGTGTCCCCGGCGGCCAGGACTTCCGCCGCATCCAGGAGGCGATGATCCGCCGCATCCACCTCGAAGGTTCTCGTCTCCGCGAGCGTCGCCAGCGGAACGCTGCCGCGTCCGGTTCGACCTTCGAAAAAGATCGTCGGCCGGCCCCGGGCCAGGGCGTCCGCGAAGTTGGGGGGGAGGACGACATGGACCGCCAGGGGTTCGGCATCGGCGTCGGCGGCGGTGTCGGCGGCGGTTCTTGACGCGTCCCCGGAAGTGGCTGGATCGACTCGCCGCACCCGCCGGCAGTCCTTGGATCGGTGGACGGGGCGTTCGTCCGACACGGCATGAGCCCGAGCCTGAGCCCGGGACGCGGGACCGGAGGATCCGCGCGATGGCGACGAAGTTGAGGGCGGCAAGGAAGACGGAACGGCCGAGTTGGAATCGGGGACCGGCGGTTTGAGCGCGTGGATTCCGACGGCGACGGAGTGGGGACAGATCGTGCCCCATTCCCGGGACTGACGGCACGTGCAGAGGTTTTCGGCGTCGTTTTCCCGTTGGATGACGAGTCCGGCGCGGTACGACGACGTACCCGCCTGCACGACACCGCGGAGCAGGGGAGGTTCCCAGGCGCTGCTGAGAACCCGGTTTTCGGCGACGATCGAACGGGCCAGCTTGATCACGTCCCATCCCGCGAGTCCGGCGAGGAGCTTTTCCGTAAGGGCGGGGGGCGGCATGGCGGGGGCGGGCGGGAAAGGGGATGGGGGTGTTGGCGCTGTCCGGAAGCGTTAGAGTTCGACCTGGACGCCGAGTTCGACGACACGGTTGGCGGGAAGCCGGAAGAAGGCGGCGGGTTCCTGGGCGTTCCGGGCGAGAAACCCGAAGAGGACCAGACGCCAATGGGAGAAGACGGGGTGTCGGGAGCGGACGATGCTTTCGCGGCCTAGGAAATAGGTCGCCTCGAAGTCGTTCCACGCGAGTCCGAGGTGGCCGCACATTTCGCGCACCGGCCCGATCTCCGGATCCTCCATGAATCCGAAGTGGGCCATGACGCGCCAGAACCCGTGCGGCAGCTTCTCGATCGTGATCCGTTCCTCGGGGCGGACATGGGGAAGGGCGGACGTGTGGAAGCACAGGAGGACCACGCGTTCGTGGATGACGCGATTGTGTTTGAGGTTTTGCGCCAGGGCGATGGGAGTTCCCTCGGGATTCGAGGTGAGGAAGACCGCGGTGCCACGGACCCGGCGGACCGACGGATCCCGGGCGACCTGATCAATGAATTCGTTCAGTCCGACCAATCGCGCGCGCAACCGCCTGCCCACGACGCCGCGCCCCCGGTGCCAGGTCAGCATGACGACGAGCAGGATTCCCGCGAACGCCAGGGTCAGCCAGCCGCCGAGCGCGATCTTGGGAAGGTTGGCGCCCAGCAGAAGGGCCTCGAAGGCGAGCAGCGGGCCGAAAACCATCCCCACCCGGCTGGCCGGCCAGACCCAGTGTTTCCAAGCCACTCCCGCGAGAAGGAGCGTGGTGAGGACCATGACCAGGACGATCGAGATTCCATACGCCGACGCGAGGGAGGAGGAGGACTTGAATCCGGCGACCACGATCAGGCAACCCAGACCAAGGCCGGCGTTGACCGGCGCGATGTGGATTTGCTCCCTGTGCCGCGCCGACGTGTGTTCGATGTCGATGCGCGGCAGGTAGCCGAACTGCATCGCCTGGACGGCCAGCGAGAACGCGCGCGTGATCCGGGCCTGCGATGCCGCCATGCCGACCGCCGTGGCGAGGGCGACGATGGGAAGGAGCGCCGTGGCGGGGGCGAGTCGGAAAAAGGGATTCGCGGCGGCGGCCGGATCCCCCAGGACGAGCGCGGCCTGTCCCAGGTAGTTGAGGATGAGCGACGGAAGGACGACCAAGCTCCACGCGAGGCGGATGGGGCGGGCGCCGAAAAGCCCGAGGTCGGCGTGGAGCGCCTCGGCGCCGGTGATGGCCAGGAACGCGGACCCGAGGACGAAAACGCCATGCCATCCGGAAGTCGCGAGGAACCGGACTCCGAGGGTCGGATCGATGGCGCGCAGGACGGTCGGGTGCCTGGCGATGGCGGCGATTCCCAGCGCGGCGAGCACAACACACCAGACCAGGAGCATGGGCCCGAAAGCGGCCTCGATCCGATGGGTTCTCCGTCTTTGGAAGGCGAAAAGGGCGCCGAGGACGACCAGGGTCAGGGGAAGGATGAACGCCCCTGAGGAAGGCCACCGTTCGCGGAGGCCGTCGAGGGCGCTCAGGATCGTGATGGAAGGGGCGATCGTGCCCTCGGCGAAGAGCAGGGCGGCGCCGAGGACACCGGCCAGCGTGAGAAGTGTTCGGAAGCGGCTTTCCGATCCGGTCGCCAGCGCCATGAGGGCGAGGATTCCGCCTTCGCCGTGGTTGTCGGCGCGCAGGGCCAGGAGGAGGTACTTCACGGAAACCAGCGCGCCCAGGCTCCACACGATCAACGACGCGGCGCCCAGGACCGTCGCGGGATCGCTGGACGCGCTCACGCATTCACGGAACGCGTAAAGCGGGCTGGTCGTGAGATGACCAAAAGTGATTCCGAGCGCTCCGAGCGTGAGAACCGCGGAAGGGCGTCGGTGGTGGTGGGAGTTCAAGGCTTCGGGAGGGGATTCCCGCCGGGTCGGCGGACGACTCGGGAAACGGCCCGTTCAGATCTCGACCTGCATGCCGAGTTCGACCACCCGGTTCGGCGGGAGTCGGAAATAGGCCGTGGCCTGTTGCGCGTTCCGGGAGAGCAGCGCGAAGAGGCGCTTTCGCCAGCGGGCCATGCCGGGTTTGTGGGTCGGAAGGATCGTTTCGCGGCCAAGGAAATAGGTGGTCTTGGTGGTGATGAGATCGAGGCCCTTGTCGGCGCAAAGCGGGAGTATCGCGTCGAGACCCGGCGATTCCATGAAGCCGAAAAAGGCGGTGACACGATGGAAGCCGTGGGGCAACACCTCGATCTGGAGGCGGTCCGAGTCCGGGACGGCCGGGGCGTCGGAGACCGCGAAGCGCAGGATGACGACCCGCTCGTGGAGAACCTTGTTGTGTTTGAGGTTGTGCAGCAGGGACCCGGGAGTGCTCTCCGGACTGCCGGCCAGGAAGACCGCCGTGCCGTCGACGCGGTCGGGGCTTTTGCGTTCGATTTCAGCCAGGAACATCCCCAGCGGAAGCGAACCGGCCACAAGCTCCTTGTGAACGGCGCGGCGGCCGCGGAACCAGGTCGCCATGAGCAGGTAGACCAGGGCGCCCACGGCGATGGGAAACCAGCCGCCGTTGCCGAACTTCATGAGATTGGCTCCGAGGAAGATCACCTCGATCGCGAGGAACGATCCGCAGAGCGCTCCGGCCCGCCATGCGGACCAGCCCCAGACCCTCCGCGTCGCGAAGAAAAGGAGCAGCGTGGTCATGATGATCGTGAGCGACACGCCGATGCCGTACGCGGCGGCGAGATTCCCCGACGTGCGAAACCCCAGGACCAGGCCGATGCACGCGAACATGAGAAGCCAGTTGATCGCGCCGATGTAGATCTGGCCGCGCTCCGTCGACGAGGTGTGCTGGACGTTCAGCCTCGGGAGGAAGCCGAGTTGCATGGCCTGGCGGCCCATGGAAAAGGCCCCGGCGATGAGCGCCTGCGAGGCGATCACCGCGGCGGCGGTGGCGAGGCCCGTCAGCGGGTAGAGCGCCCAGGAAGGCGCCAGATCGTAGAACGGATTCTCGACGGGCCCCGGATGGGCCAGCAGCCAGGCGCCCTGCCCGAGGTAGTTCAACACCAGCGCCGGGAAGACCAACGCGAACCATGCCCACCGGATGGGGCCGGCACCGAAATGGCCCATGTCGGCATAAAGCGCCTCCACGCCGGTCAACGTCAGAAAGACCGAACCCAGCACCAGGAACGAGCGCGAACCCTGCTCGGCGAAGAACGCGAGCGCGTGCGCCGGGTTGAAGGCCGCGAGAACGCCGGGATGCTGGGCGATTCCGCGAATCCCCAGCAGCGCCAACGTCACGAACCAGACCAGCGTGACGGGACCGAAGAGGCGCCCGATGCTCCCCGTGCCGAGGCGTTGCACGGCGAAAAGGACCACGAGAATGACCACGGTGACGGGAACCACGATCCGACCCAGTCCAGGCGCCGCGATCTGGAGGCCTTCCACGGCGCCGAGCACAGTGATCGCCGGCGTGATCATGCCTTCCCCCAGGAGAAGCGCGGCGCCGCAGGCCCCGAGGACCATCAGGGGAAGCCGCGACGAATCGGATCCGAGCCGGCTCAGGACCAGCGCGAGAAGCGCCATGATCCCGCCCTCCCCCCGGTTGTCGGCCCGCATGACGACCGTGAGGTACTTCAGGCAGACAATCAGGATGAGCGACCAGATGACCGTGGAAAGGACCCCGAGAACCGCCGCGCGCGTGGCCTCCAACGCGCCGATCCCATGGAAGCACTCCCGCAGCGCGTAAAGGGGCGACGTCCCGATATCGCCATAGACCACACCAAGGGCGCCAAGGGCTAGGCCCACGGTGCGGCGTGGCGAACCATCCGTCTTCATCAGATCTCGTTTTGAACTCGTGGAATCGCCGGTCAGCGGCATCTCCAAGGGTCGCAACCCTCGGCGCGCCCCACCCTTGGGGGAACGACGGACTTCGACTTCGCGGACGCAGCCCCGGCGGGAACCGACTCCAAAGTCCAAACCTCAACTTCCCACCGCCCGTTTCCACGCCATTTCCAACCCGAGCTCCCGGGCCGGCAGATTTTGCCTTCGGGAGTCCTCCGCGTGGCTTGCCGCGGGCGGGTACCCCCCGGATCCCTTCCGAGCACCGCCGCGCGGCGCGCGTACTGCCTCAATCCAGGAGCGCTGTCAATCCAGTGCGATGCAACTGGCGTCTGGATTCGGCGCGCTCGGATCGTACACTGCGCCGAACCAAGGCCGCCCGTTCCCCGTGAACAATCCCAACCACCCGAATCCCCACCCCGAGTCCGAGGAGAAGCGAATCCAGGTCACGCGGAGCTATCCGGTGGCGGAACCCGGAATGGACCTCGTGCTCTCCGAGGCGTGCCGACTCGCGGCGCTCCTTTGCCACCGGCCCATGGCCGCCGTCGAGCTGGTTCTCGAAGACACCGTCGTCGTGGTCGCCTCGGCGGGATTGAAATCGGGGCGGATTGCGCGGTCCGAGGCGCTCTGCCCCGAATTCCTCGAAGCCCGCGCCGTCGTGGTGGTCTCCGACGCGCGCCAGGACGAACGGTTCGCGGACCGCCGGCTCGTCGGCGATGCCCGTGGAATCCGCTTCTACGCCGCCGTGCCGCTCGTTTCCCCGGAGGGCTGCGCCGTGGGGGTTCTCTCCGTGTGGGACTACGAGGTCGGGGATCTGCTTCCGAGCCAGTCGGAATCGCTCGAAGCCCTCGGGCGGATGGTGATGGGACAACTCGATCTCGGCCGCCGCCAGCGGCAGCTCGAGGAACTCGAGATGCAACACGCCCGCGTCGAGGAGGCGCTGCGCGAGGCGGAGGCCAAATACCGCGGCATCGTCGAGAACACTGTCCTCGGCATTTACCAGACCACTCCGGAGGGCCGGTACCTGTCCGCCAATCCGATGCTCGCCAAGATCTACGGGTACTCGTCCCCCGAGGAACTGATGAACGCGGTCGGGAGTATTCAGATGGAGGTCTACACCGATCCCACCGCGCGCGACCGCTTCGTGACCGCGCTCCAACAGACGGATCTCATCACCAACTTCGAGGCCCAGATCCGCCGCAAGGACGGCCAGATCCTCTGGATCGCCGAAACAGCCCGCGTCGTCCGCGACGAACTGGGACGCGTGAAATTCTACGAGGGGACCGTCCAGGACATCACCGATCGCAAAGCCGCGGAGGAAAAGGTCCACACCTCGGAGATCCTCTATCACTCGCTGGTCGAGGAACTGCCCCAGAACGTGTTCCGGAAGGATCGCAACGAACAGTTCATCTTCGCCAACAGCCGCTTCTGCGAAACCGTCGGCCTGCCCCCCGAAAAGGTCCTCGGAAAAACCGATCTGGACCTCTTCCCGCCGGAGCTCGCCCACAAGTACCAGGCCGACGACCAGCGGGTGATGGCCGAGGGCCGGTCGGTGCGACAGACCGAGCGGAACGTGACCGCCGACGGCGCCGTCCACTGGGTCGAGGTCATCAAGACGCCGCTGCGCGATGCCAACGGCGAAATCAGCGGAATCCAGGGCATCTTCTGGGACGTGACGGACGGGAAACGGCTGGAGGACGCCCTCGCCTACGAGCGCGATCTGCTCCAGGCCCTCCTGGATCACAGCCCGGACGTGATCTTCTTCAAGGATCCCCAGTCCAGGTTCGTCAAGGTGGGACGTTCCGCCGCTCGCTGGTTCAATGTCGCGGACGAATCCACCCTCGTCGGCCGCACGCTCTTCGATCTTTGGCCGGAGGAAAGGGCGCGCCTGGTCCACACCGAGGAACAGGACCTGCTTCAGACTGGAAAACCCATCATCAACAAGGTGGAGGAACTGAGCCGCGAGGAGGGACGCACGATTTGGGTCTCGGTGACCAAGATCCCGATCTACAACCGCTCGGGCGAAACGCTCGGCCTGGTCGGCGTCGCCCGGGAAATCACCCAGTTGAAGGAGACCGAGCGGGCGTTGCGCGAGGCGGAGGAGAAATTCCGGGGGATCTTCGAAAACTCCGTCGAAGGCATCTACCAGACGTCCGTCGACGGCCGTTTCCTTCGCGTCAACCCCGCGCTGGCCAGGATCTACGGATACGCGAATCCCGAGGAAGTGATGGCGATGGTGACCGACGTGCGGGTCCAGGTCTATGTCGAGCCCGGACGCCGCGAGGAATTCGTCCGCGAACTGCTCTCCAAGGGAAGCATCACCGGGTTCGAGTCCGAGATCTACCGGAAGGACGGCACCCGGACCTGGGTCTCCGAGAGCGGCCGCGTCGTTCGCGACCGGGACGGGCGCCCCCAATACTTCGAGGGATCGCTCGAGGACGTCAGCGCGCGGAAGCAGTTCGACGAGGAACGCGACAAGGCCCGCCAGGCCGCCCTGGATTCGGCCAAGCTCAAGGCCCAATTCGTGGCGACCGTGAGCCATGAGATCCGGACGCCCCTGAACGCGATCCTGCCGACCACCGAACTGCTCCTCCAGGGGCGCATGGACCGCCAGCAGAGGTACCTCGTCGAAAATATCGACCACGGCGCCCGGATGCTGCTCCAGGTCGTCAACGACATCCTCGTCTTTTCCAAGATCGAGGCCGGCGCGGTCGAACTGGAGTGCCTCGAATTCGACGTCCATGAGGTGGTCGAACGGACGGTGAGCTTCTTCGCCGGTCGCGCCCACGAAAAGCGGCTCGAGTTGATCGGAGTCATCGAACCGGGATCGCCGCGCCATGTGCTGGGCGATCCGTCCCGCCTGGAGCAGGTTCTCAACAACCTCATCGGCAACGCGATCAAGTTCACTTCCCAGGGAGAGGTCGTCGTCCGCCTCGACGGAGGAAACGTCGAAGGCGACAAGGCGCTCCTTCGCTTCAGCGTTTCCGACACCGGAATCGGAATCGAGGAGGAGGCTCGGCCCCGGGTCTTCCAAGCCTTCGCCCAGGCCGACGGCTCGATGAGCCGCCGATACGGCGGAACCGGTCTCGGACTCACGATCACCCGGAAGTTCGTCGAACTGATGGGCGGCGAGATCGACTTCGAAAGCGAAGTCGGCAAGGGAACCACGTTCTGGTTCACCGTCCGCCTCGACCGCGTCCTTCAACCGAAATCCTCCCCCGCCCAGTCCACCGTCCTCGCCGGCCGACGCGTGCTGATTCTCGACGACAGCGCCTCCCAGCGCTCCGCCATCGCCTACGCGATCGACATGCTCGCCCCCGCGCGGGTCGAATCGGTCGGCACCATCGCCGCCGCGCTCGACTCGCTCCGGGTCGCGGCCCGCGGCGGCGAGATGTTCGATCTCGTATTGTTCGACGCCGAACTTCCCGACAGCGACGTCCTCCTCACCGCGCGACGGCTCCGCCTGGGCGCCCCCGGAGCCGACCTCATCGCGCTGACCGCGCCCGGCAGCCTCGCCGACGCCCGCGGCCTCGAAGCCGCCGGTGTCCGCGGCACCCTCGTCAAACCCCTCCGCCAGTCCAAGCTCGCCGACGAAATCGCCTCCGTGCTCCGTGGCGAGGCCTTCGCGATGGAAGGCTCCATCCTGCCCGAAGTGGCGGATCTGCCCGGAACCGGCCTCCGAGTCCTCGTGGTCGACGACAACGACATGAACCGTCGGGTGGTCCGAGGCATGCTCGAACGCATGGGCGCCAAGGCCGACACGGCCGCAAGCGGACCCGACGCGATCCAGGCGTGCTCGAACCAACGCTACGACCTGGTGCTGATGGATTGCCAGATGCCGGGTATGGACGGCTACGAGGCCACGCGGCGCCTTCGGCTTCTGGAAGCCGAGGAGAAACCAGGGTCCGGCGAGCCACCGCGCCCCCGCATCCCTATCGTCGCCCTCTCCGCCAACGCCCTCGAAGGCGACCGGGAACACGGCATCGCCGCCGGCATGGACGATTACCTCACCAAACCGCTCCGCCAACCGGACCTGGCCCGGGTGCTACGGTCGATGGGCACTCCCCTCGTCGTGCCGGAACCCAACGACGGCGGGAGTTCGCCCGCCCGATCCGGGGCGCCAACGTCCCAGCCGCCGACCCAAGTCCCTTCCGGCTCCCCACCGGGAAGCGGTCCGGCGAAGCCCGCGGAACAGGACCTCCCGGTGGTCGACCCCGAACCTCTCAACGCCCTCGCGTCGCCCGACGAACCCAACCTCGTGGCGGAGTTCATCCAGGACTACCTGCGCGAGGCGCCCCAACGCCTCGCCGCCATGGAAGCGGCCGTGGCCGCCGCCGATCCGGCGCGGATCCGGGCCGAATCCCACAACCTGAAGGGAAGTTCCAGCTACATGGGAGCCGCCCGTCTCGTTCGCGCCTGCGGCGCCCTCGAAGCCTCCGCGCGTTCCGGCGACCTTTCGAGAATTCAGGAACAGATGGAGGCGGTTCGGCGCGAATGGCGGGAAGCCTCGGCCGCCCTCTCGCAAAGGCTCCCCGCCGTCCCGTGATGGGCGCCCCGGCTTCCATCGACCCGCCCCGGCCAGACGGTCGCCCGGCCCGAGTCCTGGGGATTCGCCTGGGCCTGTTGCTCGCGGTGGCCATTGCCACCGTCGGAATGAGTGACGCCGCCATCGCCGAATCCCCGGCCGCCGATCCTCCCGTCCCCTGGCTCCTCACCGCCGAAACGAATCGCGCCGCTTCCCTGCAAACCCAATTCCCAGTTGATCGTTCGTCCCCGGGCCTCGCCAATCCCAACGGCATCCGCACCGGTCTTCCCGGGCGCGCCGGATGGAGTCGTGACCCCGGATCCTGGCGCCCGGGAGATCGCTGGCGGATCCCCACTCCTGACGGCGGCACCGGGACCCTTCGGATCGTGGATCTGGTGACACCGGACGACTCGGGAAGCGTCCATGTGCGGGCCCGATTCGAAGGCGACGCGGGGTCGGACCTTCGCCTTGTGTTCCGAGGCGACCGGATGGCCGGGCTCTTCCGTCGGGGCGACGGTTCGAGTTTCATCGCAAGCCCGGCGCGGTCGGGCACCCATTGGATCGGACCACCGATGAAGGCCCCTTTCCTCCGATGTGGGACGGGCGATCCCGAGACTCGAAGGTCGCTTGTCGCCGATGCCTTGGAAAACCCCGTGGCGCCAGACATCGCCACCCACGACGGCAGTCGATCGACGGAATCGGATCGGCTTGGCAATGGCGCCCAAGCGCCTTCGGCCCGCGCCTTGGCGGGTCAGGGCGGCTCCGCGTCCGCGGCCCATTCCATCCTCGACCTGCTGTTGGGTTACACCCCAGCCGCGGAGCAGGGAGCCGGAGGCGAGGCGGGAATTCGCGCGCTCCTCGAGTTGGCCGTCGCCGAGGCCAACGACGCATTCCAACGGAGCGAGGTTCTCCTGCGACTCAACCTCGTGGGTTGCGTCCCGGTCGACTACACCGAGTCGGGCGATCTGGGCACCGACCTGGCGCGCCTCGCCCGCGCCGGCGACGGTTGGCTCGATGAAGCGCGAACCCTCCGGGAGTCCCATGCCGCCGACCTGGTCTGCCTGGTGACCGAATCGGAGAACAGCAACCAGTTTGCCGGCATGGCCAATCAGCTCCGGACCCTGGAAGCGTCCGCCATGGAACAGGGTTATTCGGTCTGCCTCCGCCCGTACCTGCTCGGAAACAACACTCTGGCGCACGAAATCGGCCATCTCCTCGGCGCGAACCATGACCGCGACACTTCTCCCGAGGGCGGCGTTCTCCCCGGATCCTACGGCGCGCGATTCATGGTCGACGGCCAACCGTACCGCACGGTCATGGCCTACCGTCCCGGCATCCAAGTACCGCATTTCTCGAATCCCAACGTCAGCTTCCTCGGTACCCCCACCGGAACAATCCGCGTCGCAGACAACGCCGCCACCCTCAACTGGGTCGCACCCAGCATGGCCCTGGTTCGCGAACCCGCGGGCCGCGTGGCCTTCGTGGAATCCCGAATCGCGACACGGGAACGCCAGGGCCCGGTTCAGATCCGGTTGGCCATCGCCGGAAACCTCGCGACGCCCGGACGCGTCCGCGTTCGGACCGTCGACGGATCGGCCAGGGCCGGCCTGGATTACGATCCCGTCGATGTCGCCGTTCCCCTCGCGACCGACGGGATCCTTCCCGAGGTGTTCATTCCGATTCGGGACACCGAACCCGGCGCCGACTCCGGGGAGCGGCGCTTTTCCGTGGTGCTGGCTGAGCCCGGGCCTGGCTGGGCGCTGGGACCCCAAGCCTCGGTGACAATCCGGATTCTCGACGACGAGACCGCCGACGGGTTGTTGCTGGACACCAGTTTCCGGGCGAAACCGGGCGCCGACAACGTCGTGCGGGCCGTGGCGTCGATTGCGGAGAATAACGTGTTCGCCGGCGGCGGGTTCGTCGCCTACGGCGGCGAGGACCGGCCCCGATTGGCTCGGGTCGCAATGGACGGGACCGCGACGCCTGATTTTCGGGCGAAAATCAAGTACGACGTCCATGCGGTGTTGCCGGTCCCCGACGGCCGGTTGGTCGTGGGAGGCGAGTTCAACACCGTCAACGACGTCCGGTTGAATCACGTGGCGATCCTGCTCCCAGGGGGCGCCCTCGACGCCGGTTTCGAGTTCGACCGGGGCGCCGATCTCGCGGTTCACGCGCTTGCGTGGGGGCCCGACGACAAAGTGGTTCTGGGTGGTGATTTCACGTCGGTCCAGGGTGTCGCCGCGCTTCGGGTCGCCAGGATCTCCCAGAGCGGCGCGATCGACACCGGGTTCGACACGCGCAATTCCGCCGACGGATCCGTTCTGGCGATCCTCGTGGATCGTGCCAGTCGGACCGTGATCGGGGGGCGTTTTGGGCGTGTCGAAGGCCGCGCGCGAGGTGGCGTGGCGCGACTGCTTCCGACGGGGCGATTGGACGCCGGTTTTGCGAGCGGGTCGGGAGCGAACGGTCCGGTCCTGGCGTTGGCGGAAACGCTCGATGGGTCTGGATACCTTTGGGTGGCCGGAGAATTCACCCGGTTTGACGCCCGGCCCGTGGGACGCCTCGCGCGCGTGACCGGGGACGGTGTGTGGGATGGCACGTACCGCGGGCAGGGGCAACCGGGAGCCGATGACGCCATTCTCGCGCTGCTGCCGCGCGCCGACGGAACGCTGTGGGTGGCGGGACGGTTCACCCGCTTCGACGGACTGCGGAGGAATCGGGTGGCGCGACTGCTCGCCGACGGCTCGGTGGATCCGGCTTTTGATCCGGGACTCGGTCCGAACGACTGGGTGATGGCGATGGCGGAACGCGCCGACGGCGCCCTCGTCCTGGGCGGCGTTTTCACCGAGGTCATGGGAATTCCGCGGGGTGGACTTGCCGTACTGCTTCCCGCGATGCCGCCGCCCGCGCGAATAGGCTGGGGTGGACCGACGGCGGGGGGCCGCCGCTGGCACGGGAACGCCTGGCCGCGTCAGACCTATGCCGTGGAGCATTCGGCGGACCTCGAACACTGGATCGAACGACAACGGGTGACGGCGTCGGGGCAGGGGTATCTGACCGGAACGGTGCCCGAATCGAACCCGCCCGGGACGCCAGCCGAATTCCTCCGTCTGAAGCGAGTCGTGGAATGACCGGCCACGGCATTGGATTCGAGGAGGCGATCGTCCCCGTCCGGGCCATTGGCCAGTTCGGCCAGACTTGTCGGGCCACGCATCCACGATGCGCGTATCGCGGCGATCTGCCTTGAACATGGAATCCGTGAACTCTGGTCCGCCGATCGGGACTTCAGCGCGTTCCCGAAGCTCAAAGTCCGAAATCCATTGGTCGAGCAGGAGGAAGAGTGACGGCTGGCGGCATGTTGAGGGCTGCGCCGAATCGACTCGGGTTTGCGCCCGTTTTGGCGGTTGACGAACAAAGGATGGCCCACCGGTTGCCAAGCCGGTAGCGTCGGGGCCGACCTTTTCTTTTCTAATCCCGCATGAACGAGATACGGCTTGGGATCATCGGCGTGGGCAACATCGGAAGGCACCACGCGAACTACCTCCTGGATGGCAAGGTGCGGCGGGCGCGGCTGACGGCGCTTTGCAGCGTGGTTCCGCAGGAATTGGCCCCGTACCGGGGCAGGGTTCCCCACCTCTTCGAGGACTCGAACGCGATGCTCAAGTCCGGTGAAGTCGACGCGGTCATCATCGCGACGCCCCACTACCAGCACGTGACCATCGGGATCGCCGCGTTGGAGGCGGGCTTGCACATCATGGTCGAAAAGCCGATCGCGGCCCACAAGGCCGACGCCGAACGCCTCATCGAGGCGGCCCGGGCCCGACCACGCCAGGTTTTCGGCGCGATGTTCCAGCTTCGGGTCGAACCCCGTTACCTGAAACTCCGCCAGTTGCTGACGTCGGGTGAACTGGGAACCGTGATGCGGGTCACGTGGATCAACACGGATTGGTTCCGCACGGACGCCTACTACGCGAGCAGCGGCTGGCGGGCGACCTGGAAGGGCGAGGGCGGCGGCGTCCTGATCAACCAGTGCCTTCACAACCTCGACACCCTGCAATGGCTCATGGGAATGCCCGAGTCGGTGCGCGCCTTCTGCCACCTCGGACGTCACCGCAACATCGAAGTCGAGGACACCGTCACGGCCTACCTCGAATGGGCCGGAGGGGCGACGGGGACCTTCGTGTCGACGACCGCCGAGACGCCCGGAACGAACCGGCTCGAGATCGCCGGGACGCGGGGCCGCCTGGTTCTGGAAAACGAAACAATGATCTTCGACCGGAACGAGGTCGACGCCGCCGAGTTCAACCGAACCTCGACCAGCGGATTCGCCAAACCCGACACGTGGCGCGTCGAGATCCCGTTCGCCAACGCGACCCTCGCCCACGCGCAGATCATCCAGGCGTTCGTGGATGGAATCCTCGATGGAAAGGCGCCCCTGGTTCCAGGCGAGGAGGGCATGCAGTCGATCGAACTCGCAAACGCCATCCTCTACTCGTCGCTGACCGATCAGACGCTCCGCCTGCCGCTCGATGGCGCGGCGTATGAGTCGAAGCTCAACGAACTGATCGCGGCGTCGCGTTTCCAGAAGCAGGTCCGCAAGGCGGGCGGCGACGATTTCGAGAAGTCGTTCCGACGCTGATCCCGCGACGCGATCCCGAACGGACATGCTCAACATTCATCACCTTGAGCTGTTCTACTTCGTCGCGCGGCATGGCGGCATCGCCCAGGCGGTGCGGAACATGCCCTATGGGATCCAGCAGCCGGCGATCAGCGCGCAGATCATCGCCCTGGAGGATCATCTCGGCGTGACCCTTTTCCGTCGGCGCCCGTTCGAACTGACCGAATCCGGGCGCCAGCTCCTGGCCTGCATCGAGCCCTTCTTCTCCGGCCTGGACGAGATCGAATCCCGCGTCCGGGGCGGGACGGCCTTGCGGCTGCGGGTGGGGGCTTCGCAAACGGTGCTGAAGGAGCACCTGCCCGGCGTGCTGCGCGGACTGCGCGAGCAGTTCCCGAAATTGAAGCTCGTTCTCCGCGCGGGCTATCAGCAGGACCTCGAAAGGATGCTCACGGCCGGCGAACTGGACCTCGCCGTGACCGTCATCGATCGGACCATCGCCGCCGGGTTGAAGACCCGCACCCTGATCGAACTGCCCCTCGCGCTCTATGTCCCGAAGAGTTCGAGGGCGCGGACCGCGGAGGAAATTCTCGGCGCCGACCGAATCGAGGATCCCCTGATCTCCCTGAGGCAGGACGAGGCCCTGCCACGAGTTTTCCAGCAGGAACTCGCGAAACGCGGCCAGGCCTGGCCCGTGTCGATCGAGGCAGGGACCCTCGAATTGGTGGCGACCTACACGGCGGAAGGATTCGGGATCGGATTGAGCGTCGCGGTCCCTGGCGCGAAGGTTCCGCCGGGGGTGCGGTTGCTCGAACTCAGTCAGTTCCCCCGCCTCACGATCGGCGTCCTCTGGGTTGAAAAACTATCCCCGGTCGCGCTCGCGCTCAGCGAGCGACTCGATGCCGAGGCCCGAACACTGACGGGTGCTTGAATCCCGGTGGGGTTCGGTCAGTTTTGTCGCACGACAAGCACTCCACCGCGCGGAACAGGGACCATCATGAACTCCTACAATGTCGGCATCATCGGATACGGCTGGGTGGCGGGCGCCCACATCGCGGCGCTTCACGCGACCGGCCGGGCGCGAGTCACTTCGATCCTGAGTTCCCGCCCGCTGGACGAGGCGAAACTCTCCGCGCAACACGGCGTTCCCGTCCGGGTGTTTCGGGACCAGAAGGAATTCCTGGCCCAGCCCGACCTGCAGGTGGTCTCGGTCTGTTCCTACCCGCAGGATCACGCCCGCCAGGCCATCGCCGTCGCGCAGGCCGGGAAACACCTGATCCTCGAAAAGCCGATCGCCCTGAACCGCGAGGACCTCGCGCGCGTCCGGGAGGCGGTCGCCGCCGCCGGAATCCGAAGCTGCGTCTGCTTCGAGTGCCGGTATTCGAGCCAGATCCGGACCGCCAAGGCCTTCCTCGATCAGGGCCTTCTCGGCCGGGTTCACTACGCCGAGGTCGATTACTTCCACGGTATCGGCCCCTGGTACGGCCAGTATCGTTGGAACGTCCGCCGCCAAGCCGGTGGGAGCAGCCTTCTTTCGGCCGGTTGCCACGCGATGGACGCCCTCCTGCTTCTCATGGGCGGCGACGTCGAAGTCGTCAGCAGCTACTCGACCCACTCCGCCGCCCCCGAGTTCGCCGCGTACGAATACCCCACCACCAGCGTCACGATCCTTCGGTTCCGCGACGGTCGGGTCGGCAAGTGCGCGTCGGTGATCGACTGCCAGCAGCCGTACTACTTCCGCGTCCACCTGATCGGCAGCGAGGGCACGCTCCTCGACGACAAATTCTTCAGCACGAAACTCGGCGGACTGAACCGGAAGGAGTGGAGCCGCCTGGGTGTGCCGCTCCTCGACTCCGGCGACGTCGGAGATCATCCCTACCAGGCTCAGTTCGAGGCTTTCTTCCATGCTTTGGATCACCGGCGGGATATGGAGGGAACCAGCCTCGAGGAGGCTTCGAAGACCCACGAGATCATCTTCGCGGCCGATCATTCGGCCGAAGTCCACGCCAAGAAGCACCCTCCCCACTGACGGGTCCAGGCCCTCCACTCCATGAACCGGGATTCCCTCACGGAGGCACTGAGACACAGAGATCCGAGGACGAATTCCTTCCCCCTCCTTGCCTCCCCGCCTCCGTGCGATGCCCCTCGGGTTTATGGTCCCACTACCTCTCCAAAATCCTGGAAAGCGTTCCTCTCCTTGGCCCGGCATCCGACCACGAAGCGCGCGAAGGACACGAAGCCCGAGCGACGGGAGGACATCCAATCGGGCCATCTTCTTCGTGATCTTCGTGTCTTCGTGGTGGAATCCTTCCCGGTCCATGGATTCAATGCGCAAGTCGCAATCCATTGATACCGAAACCAAAACGCCCATCCTCCGCGCACGCGTCCGCCGCGATCGCGATCGCCGCCCACCCCGATGACATCGAATTCCTGATGGCGGGCACGTTGCTTCTCCTGAAACAGGCGGGTTGGGAGACGCATTACTTCAACCTGAGTTCGGGCGATTGCGGCTCGGCGACGATTCCCGCGCCTCGCCTGCGGGTCCTGCGACGCCAGGAAGCCCGACGGGCCGCGCGACGACTGGGTGCGACCTGGCACCCACCGATCACGGATGACCTCGGGATCTTTTACGAGGAGCGTCTGCTGCGGCGCGTCGCCGCCGTCATCCGGCGCGTCCGGCCCACCGTGGTGCTGACCCACGCGCCGGTGGATTACATGGAGGACCACGTGAACACGTGCAGGCTGGCGGTGACGGCCGCCTTCGCGCGTGGAATGCCCAACTACCGGACGGTGCCCGCCGTGAAGCCGTACGCGGGTGACGTGACCGTGTACCACGCGATGCCCCACGGTCTGTGCGATCCCCTTGGACAACCCGTGACCGCCTCGTTCTGGGTGAACACGGCCGACGTGCAGGATGAAAAGCGCGAAGCCCTGGCCGAACACCGGAGCCAGCGCGCGTGGCTCGACACGAGCCAGGGAATGGATTCGTACCTGGCCGCCATGGACGATTTCGCGCGGCAGGTCGCGCGCCAGTCCGGACGATTCTCGGTCGCCGAGGGCTGGCGTCGGCACACCCACCTCGGCTTCTGCGACGCCGACGCCGATCCGCTGTTCGAAGCCGTCGGGGCGATGGGCTCGCGTCGAAAGATCTGATGGTTTGGACGTTTTGGAACCCGGCGTGGCGTTCTGGGAGCGCCACCGAACGTTCTATAACGTTCCAGCTTGCTGCCGGGTCAGTTCCTTGAAGTGTGACCACTGGACGGAACCCTACTCGCACGCCCGCACAAACTCTCGCTGACATCGGACCCCGGCACAGTGAACCGCGTTTGGATGTTGCGTTCACGGACTTAGTTTGGCAAAAGCTCACGGACTAGTTGCCGAACTAGCCCAGCACTGAACTAAACCCTCCCTTGGGAAACTCCGGACCCCGCCCGCCTAATCAAGACTTGGACCTCAAATGAGATTCCGAACTTTGCATGCGGGTAAATACACGTTGGCGTTGTTGCTCGGCTTGACGTCTGAAATGTCCGGCAGGGCACAGAACCTCGTTTTGAATCCAGGTTTTGAGTCCGGAATTGACCATTGGAGCGGCAGATTTGGAGCCGCAACCGGCAGTCCGGATACCGTTAGCGGTAGCTGGATCGCAGTTATCCCTGATCGGTTCCAATCCGGCGGTCTGGCGACTGAGCAGGCGATCGTCACGACGCCAGGAATAAAGTACGATATCAGTTTTTACCTGAGGTTACCGGAACTCAACGAATTTGGGGTGCCCATCTCCGGCAATTCAGTTCCTGGAACAACAACACTTCGAGTTCGGTGGGACGGTAATATTCTTGCGGATATACCTGTCACTCAACGGAGTCCGTGGATTCGGTACGAGTTTCTCGGTGTGCCGGCAAGTGCCGATTCAACGACGCTATCGTTTGCCAATCGAACCTCTTTTGCGGACGTGTTCATGGACGACGTTTCCGTGACGGCAGTTCCCGAAGTTGCAACCAACTGTCTGGTCGCCGGTATTTTGGGGCTGTTTGCCATACGGCAACTCGTCGGCAATCGCAGGTCCCAACAGGTTGGATAAGTCTTGATTGCCTCTTATCGTCAATTCCCGGTTTAGAGCCTAGACCTGCATTCGAGACTCGTTCGGCCATTGGTTTCGGCCCACGTCTACGACGGCCGCGACGAAACCGATGCCGACTCCTCGAGACGGCGATCGGTTTCTCCTTGTGGCCGCCGAAAAGGCAAGCGCAAGCGCAAACGGCGGTGGAAAACCGTGCCCGCCGAAAGGAGAAGAACGGTGGTCAGCGCGCAGGCGCCGGGTTCTGGCACCGCGGTGATGTTAAGGATCATGGAGTCACTGGCGGTGTTGATCGTGTAGGTTCCCGCGGTGATGCCGAGACTGGCGTACGTGCCGGTGAAGATGGCGGTTCCCGAGATGGGACTTCCAAAGGAGTAGTTTGTCATCACCTGGAACGTCGTTCCGGAAACTCCATAGGGAACGATCCGAAAAAGACTTCCCGACGTTAGAACAACACTGCTGACCTCTCCGCCCGAACCGAATGGGATGAGGCTGGAAGCAGGAGCGGTGTAGGTGTCAATATAGGCGAATTGACCCTGTTGAAACCCAGCCAAAGCCAGCGTTCCTGCACTCGGTGTGAACTTACTCGCGCCTGTGTAACCCGCCGAAGATTTCAGATCACCCGTAAAGTTCATGGATCCGGAGTAACTGAATACAACTTCATCCTCAACTTGGGAGACGTTGATGACGACCACCGCTTCGGCAATCGGTGAGAGCAAGGCAACCGTAAGGGTCGCGAGAAGCGGCAAAGCGCGCGAAAAAAGGTGCATAAAAAATAGCGATCTGGCTTGTGGTGGAAGGGAGCGATGCGGCGGAAGGTCCCAGAGCCGGGTCATCCAATCAACCCATTTCGCTCGTGGCGGAATCCTCATGACCACCGGTTCTTCCGGTGTCTTCTTGCCCTCAGGCAACGACCCCTCGAACGCCTTCCAAGCTTCCACCCCGTCGGTGTCATCGAGTTCGAGTCACCGCGACAACGCCAACCTTCGCGAAACGGGCGTTGACCTGGTGGAGGCTTTCGCGGCATAGGCGGGGGCATGCCGCGAAAGCTCAGTTCGATCGCCCCGAATTGGTGGGATTACACGACGTTGGACGCGGACCTGGTTGAAGAGGTCGCCCGCCTGACCCCGAAGGAAATCCAACGCCTGTCGCGGCCCGGATTCCGCGTCGTCTTTTACCCCACCCTGGAGGAGTTCTACCTCGCGGAAGCCCTGGAATACATCAGTGCCTGGCGCCAGAGCACCGAGGACAATCCGGTCGGGATCTGCGGCCCGATCGGACCGACGGAACAGCTCCCGTTGGTCGCCCGGATCGTCAACGCGCTGGGGCTCGACGTTCGTTCCGCCCACTTCTGGGGCATGGACGAATGGGTCGACGCCACCACAGGCCGGGAGGTGCCGGTGTCGCATCCGCTGAGCTTCGAACGTTGCGACCGCGAACTGTGTTTCAGTCGCATCGACCGGAAGCTGCGGATGCCCGACGCCCATCTCCATTTCCCCAAGGCGGACACGGCAGCCTACAGGGGATCGTGGTCCGCGGGAGTCCGTTGCGCCGTCATGCAGGGCGGTCAGGGCGACGTCAAACACTGGGCGTTCAATGATCCGCTGCCGCGCAAAGGCCGATGGAAGTCGGAACCCCCGCCCGCGTCGGAGGTCCGGAAACTGGCGACCCGGGTCGTGGATCTGCATCCCCTGACCCTGGCTCAGAACGCCCGGACCAGCGCCGGCGGCAACATCACCCTGGTCCCCACCCAGGCCGTGACGGTGGGGCCGAAGGAAACCTGGATGGCGGACCGGGTCTCCATCTGGCATCCCGGATGCCACGACAACCCGTTCGGCCAGCGACTCACGGCATTCATGATCTCCAAGGGGATCGTCGACACTTCGGTCCCCATGTCGCTCCTGGCCGAGCACCCGGATGTCCAGTTCAACTACTACGTCGGCGCCCTGGGCACGTGCGAAATCGAGATGCACTGAATCCGATGTCACCGGGTCGAAGCCTTGCCCTGGCCATCGCGCTCTCGGGGATCCTGGGCGGTTGCTTCGTCGAATTGCCGGCCGCGGCCGCGGAGGCGGGCTCGACCGAACCGGGGCCATGGGCGGACTTTGTCGAACCCGGGTTCCCTTTCTTCTCGTCGGTGCTCGACGGCAGGTCCCTCGGCAACGGACTGCCGGCTGACAATCTCACGCCGCGCGGATTGATCCTGAACCTCGGACGCGGGCTTTGGGCCGCCTTCGATCTGGACCTTCTGAGGGTGGCGGCCGTCTGGGAGGGAGGAGCGGTCACACCGGTGTCGATGAGCCAGGGTTCGTACCATACGCCGGGCCGAAAGACCCCCGAGGGCCAGGACGACCTTCCGAAACCCGCCGGCACCATCTGGTTCGCCGATGGCATTCACCCGGGCATGCAGTCCGGCGAAGACTTCTCGAACGCCGACCCAAGGGACCCTGTGGACGGTCCGCGCGAAGTCGGACGCGGCCGTTTGCCCCCGGTTTTGGGCCGGTTTCGAGCCATCGACATTCACCGTTCCGCCGTCACGCTGAACTACGAGGTCGGCGGTCTGGCTGTCGAAGAGAGCCTGACGGCTTCCGTGGTCGAAGGAGGAGCGTCGGTGCGGCGAAGAATTCGTGTCGGAGCCGGTGACGATCCCGTGTGGATCGCCGTCGGTCACCGCCCGCGTGGCCTGGCCAGGTCCGGTCCGGACCTTCCGCGCGTGACGGCCGAAAGCCTTCGCGGTGACGCGAAACCGGTCGTTCAGGAACGTCCCGACGGCCTGGTGGTTGTGCGAGTGCCTGGAAGTGGCGGCCCGCGGGAGATCGATCTCTGGCTCGAACGGGGTCGCGATTCACGGGCGGGACACCCTTCCGCATTCGCCGAGAGTCCCGATCCCGCCGGCCGCCGATGGCAAGAAACCGTGGCGACCCGGGGCCTGCTTGCGCCCGCGACCGACGCGTTCGTCATCGATCGGGTGCCGCTTCCAACCCGGAATCCCTGGCGTCGGAATGTCCGATTCGCGGATCTCGCGCTGGGACGGGGACCGGAAGGTCCCGGGTATGGCGTGACGTTCGACGGGGACGTCTGGTCGGTGACGGGACTCGAGGGGAACCTGACCGAAGTGCGATGGCGGCGATTCACTTCGGGCCTGCACGAACCGCTGGGAATCACCCTCCGGGACGGCGAAGTGTTCGCGCACGACCGCAACGGACTCTGGCGGATCCGCGACCTCGACAACGACGGCGAGGCGGACCGTCACGAACTCTTCGCGGACGGCATCCCTCAGACGGCCGAGACGCGTGAATTCGCAAGTGGCCTGAGGGTCCGGCCGGGCGGCGGGTTTGTGATCGGGAAGGGCGGTCAGCGGGGCGTCACGACCGGGCGTCATAGCGGCAGCGTCCTCGAGATCTCGGCCGACGGGCGGAACGTCACCGTCCTCGGGCACGGATTTCGGCAGCCCTTCATCGGTGTGCATCCGACCAAGGGATGGGTCAGCGTGAGCGACCAGCAGGGCCACTACGTCCCGACGACGGCCCTGCATATCCTCGCCGGGGATGCGTACCACGGTTTTCTTCCGCTGATCCTTCCCAAGGAAATTCATCCGGAACCCATCGAAGAGCCGCTCGTTTGGATTCCCCATGCGATCAACGCGTCGGGAGCGGGTCAGGTATGGCTGGACGGTTCGGCGATGGGTCCCTTGTCCGGCGGCTTGATTCACCTCGGGTACTACCGGCCGGAAATCTTCACCGTGCTCCTGGATCCAGGGAACCCCCGCGCGGGGGCCGCCGTGGTCAGCCTCACCCGCGACCTGGACTTCGCTCCATTGGCGGGGGTCGTTGGCCCACGGGACGGGCAGCTTTACGTGACGGGATTCCAGATCTGGGGAACGACGGCGAAGGAGATCAGCGGTCTGGCGCGGATCCGGCACACCGGACGGGAGTACCTCCTGCCGACGGCGGTGGAACCCAGGGCCGAGGGTGTCCTGATCCGGTTCGCGGTGCCCCTGGATCCGACGTCGGCGGTGGATCCGGAAAATTACTCTCTGGAACGCTGGAACTACCAGCGGAGCGCCGCCTACGGATCGGCCCACTACCGCCGCGACGGGACCCGGGGACAGGACCGACTTGTCGCCAGCAGCGCCTACCTGTCGGAGGATTCCAAGAGCGTGTTTGTCGGAGTCCCGGGCATGGCGGAGGCGATGCAACTGCGCGTGGGGTGGGCCCTCCGCACGGCCGGCGGTGGCTCGCTGGCTCGAAGCGCCTACCTCACGCCGCGGCGCTTGGAGCGTTTCGAACCCGGGGCCCTCGGCTTCGCGGCGGTGTCCGTGGACCTGACTCCGCGAGCAGGATCGCCATCCGACACGAAGGACGACGGACCCCGCGATGCCGCGGAGGGACAGCGGGTGGCGGAACTGATGGGATGCGTCGCGTGCCATTCCGCGGACGGGTCGACGCTGGGGAAGGTGGGGCCCTCGTGGAAGGGGCTCTGGGGGAGCGGTCGCGCCTTCACGGACGGATCCAGCCTCGGGAAGGTGGACGCGGCGTATCTTCGCGAATCGATGCTCACCCCCCTGGCGCGCGTGGTTGCGGGATACGGAGCTTCGGACACGGGAATGCCGAGCTACGAGGGGGTGCTGACGGAAGCGCAGATCGAGGCGTTGATCCGGTACATCGAGGCGCTTCAATGACCCCCGCGGTGGAGCGGGCGGCGGGGCGGGGCGGGGTGAGCCGAGCCGAGGGAGTCAGCCCCAGTGCTTGTAACAGAACCGGCTCATCGCGTGGTAGACGGCGAGCGGGGAATGATTTGAAAGCCATCCGATCATCCGGCGGCTGGGGGAGGCCCCCGCGACGGCGTTCCGCTGGACGGGTGGGGATCCAGGCCAGTAGGTCGTCAGAACCTCCTGCGTGGTTCCCCAATGCAGCTTGTAGCTGGCCAGACTCGTGTTCTCGACGGCCGTCCGGCCGTAGCTGACCAGGGTGCAACCCAGGGAATGCGCCTTTTGAATTTCCTCCCAGATGAGCTGCTGAACCGCCCCGGTGCCGCAGGTTTCGTCCGTCTCGCCCGACTGTTCCATCAGGAAGTTCGCGCCGTAGCAGACACTGAAGATGGCCGCGACAGGCCGATCGTTCCGGATCGCGATGACGAACGAGCGGTTCTCTTCCGGCAGGTACTCCCAGCACGATCGGAAGAAGACGTAAGGAATTGTCGGGAGTCCGATCCGTCTCCGGGATTGGACGAGCAGGGAATAGTAGGTGGCGACGTCGGCTTCGCAGTCGGCCCGGCGCACCAGGGTTCCCCGGGCCTTGCTCTTCGAGATCATTCGCCGGATCGCGGTCCTCGAAAACTTGGAATAGACCGCGTCGAGTCCGGGGGAGAGATCCAGCCAGTGATGCAGGGCGGTCTCGGTGGGGCATTGACCCCCATTCGGCAGAACTCCCGATCGCCGCCAGGTCCGGCACTCGAACGGGGTTTTTCCGCCGGCGCGCCGCTCGGAGGCGACCGCCGCCCAGATCTGCTTCCACTCCGCAACACCCGCCACGAGGGGATCGCAGAGGGAGGCGAAGGGAATGCTGACGAGGCGGTTGCCCAGCAGCCAGCTACGGACGTCGTACACGGGAAGTCCGCCCAGAATGGCGCCGCTCTGGGGATCCCGGATCACAACGACCCGCCCCCGCATGTGGCGAAAACTCCGCTCGATGACCCGGCGCCACGCGCTGAGGTGGAAAATGACGCCGTGCGGCTGTCCGGAAACGAAACGGTCCCACTCGTCCCAGTCGCCGGGCCGAAGCCAGGACACAACGGGCGCCGTCCCGGACCCGGAGGTCGGGTTTGGGCGTTCGTGGGTGTTCGGTGTCACGTTCCCTCGGAACATCGGAGGCGTCGTCGGTCGGGATCGTCCCATTCGTCACGAACCCATAGGCCTATCGACCTATCGGGCCTCGGAGATAAGCGGATTCGATGCGGCTCCATTCCCTAGCTGCCGGAGACCGCGGCGGATGGATGGATAGTGCCGTTGACACGAGGCGGCCGATGATGCCTCGACGGGAAATGGATTCAATACGAGAACGGATTCTTAAGCGGAGCGCCGAGATTCGAAACGTGGAGCGCCGGTCGCCGCGAACGGCGGTCGCATCGCTACCCGCTGAAGACCGACCCATGGGATACATCCTCGAGCGGCCGGATACCCCACCCGATATCGCCATCGCGGCCACCCCATCGGAGACGCCACTAGCCGGGTGACCCTTGTCGGAAGGATCTAAACGAAATCCGCATCGTTCCGTTTGAAAGTTCCGTCCCCGGCGATTTTCGCGTGGGCAGTGAATTCGCCTCGGCAGCGCGCCGATGGAGTGATATTCACCGGCGCCGGCCGGGTTCCGGCCGCGACGGGGAGCTGCGGATTCCTTGGGCCTCGTTGGGAACGACGCATGGGAGAGGGGAGGAGGATCAATTGATGACGACGACTCAATCGGAGGGGACACCCGATCCGGGCTGGGACGCATTCGCGGAGGAGCATCCCCAGGGACAGTTCCAGCAGTCCTCCGCCTGGGCGGCGGCGAAGGCTCCCGAGGGTTGGAAAGTGCGCTGGGTTCAGTTGAAGGAAGGCGAGCGAATCCGGGCGGGCGCGCAGATCCTGCACAAACGGACCCGCGCGGGACTCATCGGATTCATCAACAAGGGGCCCCTCGTCGACGCGAACGACCCCAAGGTTCGTGAATCGCTCATCGCCGCTTTGGTGGCGGACCACCGGGCATCGGGCTACGTCGCGCTTCTCGTCCAGCCTCCGGACGGCGCGGATCCGCTCGTGCCCCACCTCGAGTCCGCCGGGTTTCTGCGGGAGACCGTCGCGCGCATGGCGGATGCGACCCTCCTGGTCGACGTCTCAAAGGGATGGGACGCCGCGCACGCGGGCTTTCGCCGCACCACCCGCCGGGAGATACGCCAGGGATACGAGCGGGGGGTTCGGATCGAGGAAGGAGGGCCCGACGACGTGCCGGATTTTTTCCGTCTGATGGCGAGCACCTGCCAGCGGCAGGGCGCCCGGCCGAACCCGGCGAATGTGGCCGTCGCGACGGCCCTGGTCCGCGCTTTCACGGGCGCCGGGAAATCGCGACTGTGGTTCGCGGTGCACGACGGCAAACGGGTCGCCGGGGGATTTGCGATCGGGTTCGGCGACCGCGTGGTGTTCTGGAAGAAGGGCTGGGACCAATCCGGAAACCCGATGCATGTCAACACGCTGATCACGGCGGACATCATCCGTTGGTCGGCCGAGAAGGGCTATCGGTGGCTGGATTTCGCGATGATGGATCGCGACACGGCGACGGCGATGGTGAACGGCACGGAACTCCCCAAGGATCTCGCCACGCGCCGGGACTTCTTCAACCTGGGTTTCGGCGGGCGGGGACTGGTGATGCCGCCCTGTCTGGTGCGATTCCGGAACCCCCTGGTCGCGGCGGGATACCGCCTCGCGACCTGGGCGCCCATCCGGGAAAAGACCCGGACCCTGCTCGCGCGCGCGGGACTGTCGGTCTGACCCGGGCCTTGTACTCCTGACCTTGTTCTCCTTGAAGTCCGGGTATTCAGGTCGCAGCCTCTTCCGCAATCCATCGAACGCCCGCGCCGGCGAGCAGGCGCGATCCCGCCCTGTTGACGCAGATCAAGGAGGAGGGCGCTCCGATTCCGTTGGATGGGACCCGCGATGAGTTCACCGATTGAATCCGTGGAAATCGACGTCCGGCCAATGCCTCCGCGAGAACGCCACCCCAGGATCTTCGAGGCGTGGGACGAATTGCCGTCCGGCGGAGCGATTCTCCTGATCAACGACCACGACCCGGTTCCGCTCTACTACCAGTTCGCGGTGGAGTACCCGGGGGAGTTCCATTGGGAATACCTCGAAGCGGGGCCCGCGACCTGGCAGGTGCGGATCGCGAAGGGCGAACATCCGGATCCGGGCTTTCGTCCAGCGCGCGGCGTCCGGGGATCCTGCCGGCCGGCCGTGGCGCCCGAGCCGGTTCCGATCGGATTCGTCCAGCCATGGGTTCTCGACGTTCGACCCATTCTGGCGGCGGGCGGATCCCCGTGCGGACCGATCGAGGAAACGATCGCGAAACTGATCCCCGGGCAGTCTCTCGTGGTGCTGGTGTCCTTCGAGCCGGTTCCCCTCTACACGAAACTGGGAATGTGCGGGTTCTCGCATGAGACCACTCGGCTTCCCGACGGCGGATGGCGGGTGGAATTCAAGCCGGGGTCGGACACGAATCCGGAGAGGTTTCGCGGTTGTGGTTCCCACAGTCACTGATCCTCGGAGAATCGATCGACTTCAGCGGGCGGGGACAGACCGCGCTGCGACCGCTCGCGGCCTCGGACAAGTGAGTGAGTGACTTCGGACGGTCCGGTTCCGCGGCCCTTTGAATCAGGGACGCGGACCGGAGGGCGGGATCAGCCTTCGAGTCGCTTGATCGCGTCCCGGAGCTCCGCCGCCTTTTCGTAATCCTCCCGGGCGATCGCCTGGTTCAGGTCGGATTCGAGCCGTTCGCGGGGGGACAAGGGCAGATGCGGTCGGAGTTCCTGGAGCCAGGACTCGAGCATTTTGACCTCGGACGCCTGTTCGGCCAGTTCGGTCTGTTCATGGTCCCGGAAGACGCGGCGGATGGCCTCGACGCCCGCTTCGATGGCCTGCACGGCGCCACGGGGATCGTCGGCTTCCAGCGCGAGGGCGCCCTGGGCGCGGGTGCGCATCAGCAGGACCTGGGGTTTGAAGATCGCGAGGGCCGCGCCGAGTTCCGGGGTTTCTGCGAAGGCTTCGAGCATGCCGAACGCCTCGAGATTGCGTTCGGTGTCGCGCAGCACCGCGGGATGATCCCCGAGTTGGAAGAGGCAGATGTAGCGGTGGTAGTACTGGATCGCTTCCTGCTGCAACCGCTGGCAGTCCTCACTCTTGAGGGCGAAGTCTTCGTCGTCCCCGTGCTCGGCGATGTGTTCGCCAAGGCGGGCCTGGTAGAACTGGAGCCAGGAATCGTGGCCCATCGGGCGTTTTCCGTCCGGCCGTCCCTCGGCCTCCATCTGCAAGACGCCAAGGTCCACCCGAAGCTGGATCTTCTCCTGCCCGTCACGCCCCTTGAAGCGGCGCACGCGGAGTTCACCCGGCTGGTAGTCCCACTTGCGGAGAAAGTTCGTCAGGTCGTGACGCATCCGTTCGGCGAAGTTTGCGGCTGGAGAGACACAAGTCAACGGGCTAGAAAGTCGCCATGGTGTCCAGCACCGCCTTGATTCGCGGCACCTCGTGGGTTCGGAAGAGAGTCGTGCCTCCCAGCGCGGCCAGTTGGCAGAAAAACGGTTCGGCGCTGCGCACCTCCTCGCCAAAGAATTCAAACGCATGGGGCAGGGCATGGCACACCGGCCATCCCAGGGTCCGGAGTCGGAATGAGTTCAGGAGAACCTTGATCTGGTGGCGCACCCGGACCGAGCTGTCCTGGAGGTTGCGATAGTAGAATCCAAGCCCCGGATCGATGAACAGCCGCCGAACGCCGGCCCGGGTCGCCCGTTCGATCTGGCGCGCGAAGTAGTCCATCAAGGGAGGGATGGGGTCCGCGGCCAGATCATAGTCGCCGACCGCCCGCACATGTTCGCCCTGGACGTGGCACACGATCACCGCCGCGTCGTGGTCGGCGACCATCCGGAACATCTCCGCCGTGGGATCCGTTCCCGTGAGATTCAGCACGCTGGCGCCGGCTTCGAGGCAGGCGCGGGTCACTTCCGGCGTGTACGTTTCCACCGACACAGGGATCCCTTCCTCGCGGAGTTCGCGGATGACCGGCAGCAGGCGGTGGTTCTGGCAGGCCGCATCCGACCGGGCGGCGTCGAGCAGGGTCGATTCGGCTCCAAGATCAACAAGGTCCGCGCCCTGCGCCGCGAGCACCTTGCCCCGGCGGACAGCGGCCTCGGGGGAAAGGACGACGCTTTCGCGGTACCAGGAGTCGGGTGAGAGATTCACAACCCCCAGGATCGCGGGGCGCAGATTGCCGTCGAAGCGGCGCCCGCCGATTTCGAACGCTTCGACCCGGGCGGAGAGCGCGGCGCCGTGCGCGCCCGCCAACTCCGCGAGATGGGAAAGGCTCAACATCGCCGGGAGAATGAAGACGTCCGGCGAAGGGGGCGAGACGGGAAGAAAAAAGTCAGGGTTCGAACTCGTTCCGGACTTCCCGTAGGCTCACCGGCATGTCGCAGCGCGTGCTGACCTTGGGGCATTCACCGGATCCGGATGATGCGTTCATGTTTTTCGGGCTGGCGAAGGATCGGATCGCCACCCACGGGTTCGCCTTCGAACACATTCTCCAGGACATCCAGACGCTGAACGAACGGGCGACGCGGGGCGAACTCGATATCTCGGCGATCAGCATCCACGCGTATGCCCACGTGAGCGACCAGTACGCCCTTCTTCCGAGCGGCGCGTCCATGGGGGACGGCTACGGACCCATGCTGGTCGCTCCAAGGCCGATGGGGAAGGACGAGGTGTCCCGCGCCCGGATCGCGGTTCCCGGCCTGATGACCAGCGCGTTTCTGGCCCTGCAACTCTGGTTGGATCGTCCGGCGTCGGAGTTCGAGCACGTCGTGGTGCCGTTCGACGAGGTGTTCCGGACGGTGCGGGAAGGACGCGCCGACGTCGGACTGATCATCCACGAAGGTCAACTCACCTTCGCCAACGAAGGTTTGGTGTGCTGCGCCGATCTCGGGGTCTGGTGGGGCGCGGAGAACGAGGGCCTGCCGCTTCCGTTGGGAGGCAACGTCGTCCATAAGCGCTTCGATCCGGACACGCGCCGCATCCTCTCGAAGATCCTGACGGACAGCATCCAGTACAGCCTCGACCATCGCGACGAGGCGGTTCAACACGCCCTCCAGTACGCCCGCGATATGGGTCGGGATCTCGCCGACCGTTTTGTGGGCATGTACGTGAACCACTGGACGCTCGACTACGGCGACCGGGGTCGCGAGAGCATCCGGCGCTTCCTGGGAAGAGCTTTTGAACGGGGACTTCTGCCCCACCGCCAGGATCTCGAATTCGTCACGTGAGAGTGAAGATCCCCGGTCGTGCGGCGGCACGGCGCCGGGCGCTCCTTCGAGGTGGGGTGGGTCCCGATTCCGGGTTCGTTTCAGCGAGTTGCGGTTCGCGCGTTGGATCCATGAACCCGAGAGGCATCACACGGAGGCGCGGAGGCACGGAGGGGGAACGAATTCATCCTCAAATCTCCGTGTCTCAGTGCCTCCGTGAGAGAATCCCGATTCATGGAGAGCCGACCGAAATCCGGACGAAAGCGTTGGATCGGGCGTGGACCGGTTCCCGGGAGCGGTACACAAGCCTCGCAATGCTTTGGGCGATCCGGGTGTCGCCCACCAGAACCAGACGACGGGTCCCCTCGACCCATGGACCGTCCAACTGGTCGGCGATCTCCAGGCGGACCGGGGCATCGTCCGCCGCGAGGTTCCGCGGATGCGACACGACGAGGTGCCGGTGAATTCCGTCGGACGAAACCTCGTCCTCCCAGGCGACGCCGATGCCCGCGTCGGGGAACGGGAGGGCCTGAATTCCAAGCGCGTAGTCGATCAAGTCGGGTTGGCCGTTGCCATTCGCGTCGGCGCCGGCAACGCCTTGGAACCGGGTGGCGTCCGAACGCCCGGGGGTTCCCCCGGGGAGCACGCTCGCGCGCCAATTAGCGGGATCCGACGGATCGGGTTTCCGTTCCGGTCGGACCAGCACCAGGGCGTAACCCGTGTTGGGTGACGCGGGCCACGGCGAACGATCCGCGTACGTGAAGGCGACGAGCAGGCGCCCGGTGGGGTCGCGGACCTCGATGGAATCGGAATCGTTGGCGAGGCGGCCCTGGTATTCCCCGGCGATCACGGCGGAAAGGGCGCCGTGGCGCGCCGCAAAGGCCGCCCTCGAGCGGACGACCAGCACCCGTTGACCGGGCGGAAGCGTCTCGCCGGCCGGGAACACGAAGGACACCCCTCCGCCGATTCGAACTCCGGCGAGATCAAGGACGGAATCCGAGACATTCAGCAGTTCGATGAACTCAAAGTCGTCGCGGTCGGTCGACACCTGGATCTCCGCCGCGACTGCCGGGTCGGGCGGACGGAAGCAAAACTGGGATACGACCAGATCGCCCGGCGCGGGTGCGGCGGCCCCGGGAAGGTAGAGGGCCTCGTTCAGCGCGCTCCATTCGCCGGAGCGCCGCGCCCGAGCCATCAGCCGGGTGGGTCCCGCCATGAATACGGGGCCGCTGACCTGCACGCCCGTACCGGCGGATTCAAGTCCGACGAGTTCCAGATTGAAGGAAATGTCGGAACTGCCGCCGTCGGCCTGGTGGATTTCGACGGCGACGACGTTCGCGCCGTTTCGGAGAAGTTGAACCGGAAGGTTGTCGCGAGTGATGACGGCGTCGTCGGCGGAGGTTCCCGCGGCGTAGGTGGAGGCTCCGGCCGCCGCGGGGAGATTGTCCGTTCGAAGAATCTCGGTTCCGTTGAGGTAGACGGCCGCGGCATCGTCGTAGGTGAGTGTGAGACGCAACCCCGTGAAGGGCGTCGTGTCGGCGACGACAAAACTGGCGCGGAAGAAGGTGGTGGCGTTTTTCTGAACTCCCTGGGCGGTGGCGTCGGCGTCGACATAGGGCACCACCGTGGCTTCGTCGCCGTCCCCGTACCCGAGGGGCGAAGGGCCTTCGGGCCAGGTCCCGTCCGTGAAGCCATTCTCCTTCCAGGCCGACCCCGGGTTGGAGCCATCGGCGAGGTAACGCCAGACCTTTCCGGAGCGGATGAAATCGGGCGACGCCGAGGGACCGGGGTCCTGAAGGACAACCCGGACGGCTTCCGGTCGGATGGCGCCTCCAGGAAGGCGAGGATCCAGCCCGTTCGTGGTGTAGAAAAGTTCGGAAGCCCCGACGGTGCGGAGGGAGACCGGCGCGCCAACCGCCACGGTACCGCCGTCGGGCACGAAGGCGGGAGCCGCGATTCTCGGGTAGAGACCGGACGCGCGGAATTGATCGAGGACGACATCCGTGCGACGGGCGAGGTAGGTGCCCAGGAGCCAGTCCCGTTCGCGCACCCAGTCGGTGAGATCCTGGGGCGGTGAGTGATGGTCGTCACCCCAGCGGGCGGTTTCGGCGATGATCGCGGGTTCGATCTCGCGGGCGAGGCGATCGTAGTGAGCCACCAGCGAGGAGGCCGCGAGGACTCCGCCATTGAAGAAGTGGCGGTGAACGCGGTCGGCGAACTCCAGGCGGTACTCTTCGAGTTGCCGCAGCCGTTCGTGCGGCTCGGCGACCCAGGAACCCGTGATCCCGGAGCGGGGCGAGACCATTTCGAGCGGCGACCGGGCGCGGTTGTTGCCCATCGTGTTCTCGAAGTCCCAAAGGTAAAACTTGAAGCCTCCGGAAGCGCCCGTGCGGTCGCGTCCGAACCAGAAGTTCTTGTTCGGCCAGTCCCAATTGCCGCCCCAGATGTTGAGCAGCATGTAGTCGATGTAGTTGATGGCATCCAGGTAGGCCGGGGCGGTGGGATGCGGTGATCCGTCCGGAGACAGTCCCTTGAGACGCTGGTAGTCCGATAGATTGGCCGTCGTCCGAACGCGCGCGATGAAGGCGTTCCAGTCGGTGAGGCTTCCATTCTTCACCTCGCCCGAATTGACGGCGTCCCATTGCTCGGGCGCGCCCCCGAAGTAGCTGGCGGAGAAGTCCTCGGCCGGGCGTTCGGTGAGGTTGTAGAGGCCCCAGTAAAGGCCGTTCAGGTAGACGTGAACGAACCGGCCATGCGGCGAAACCTGGCCCATCGCGAGATGAAGGCGGCGTCCGAATTCGTCCCTCAGGAACTGCTCCGTATCCCGGGCCGCATCCCAGGCGTATCCGTCATTGGCGCCCGCACGAAGCACCAGCGTGTCGAATTCGCGGGTCGCGCCGAAGACGTCGAAAAGGTCGCCGCGGAGTCGGCCGGGCCCGTACTCGTCCTTGAAGAGAAGGCGGAGGGAATGTTTGTGGGTCGCGTTTCGGCTTCGGAAATACCCGCCCTGGATTCGCAGGCCGGCATCCACCTGGAAGACCCGGGAACCCTCCGGCTCGATCCACTCCATCGAGACCGGACGTTCCCACGAGAGTCCGCTCCGTTCGGGATTCGCGTAGATCCCCCGGCTGGGACCGAAGAGATTGTCGACGTCCGTAACCAT
This sequence comes from Limisphaerales bacterium, assembly GCA_050250555.1. Classification (GTDB taxonomy): domain Bacteria; phylum Verrucomicrobiota; class Verrucomicrobiia; order Limisphaerales; family CAIMTB01; genus CAIMTB01. The sequence continues at coordinate 24,408 of JBFWOK010000003.1, read as the reverse complement.
CGAAAGGGTCGGCAGCGACCTGAGCGACTCCTGCATTCGGGACGCATAAGCCGCGGACCGCGTGATCCGTGTGTCCATCGCGTAGTCCGGGGCCAGCCCCGCCCAGGTCGTGGGAAACCCGGGAGGATTCGCGGCCTGCGCGATGGTGGAATCGAGCAGGACGTAGGTGTGCGTGTCCACGTTCGTCGGGCGGAAGTCCCGCTTGAACGCGGCCGCGCGGACAACCGTCGTCCGTTCGATCCGGAGCGGACCGGAATAGATCGAACCGTGCAGCTCGGTCGGGAGGCTTCCGTCGAGGGTGTAGCGGATCTCCGCACCGGGCGTCGCCGAAGTGATCGTGAGATCGAAGGGCGCCTCCACGAATCCCCGGCTGACACCGAAATCGGTGTCCGCGACGCGGCCCAGGAACCACGGGACATTGTTCGAAGCCCCGGGAGTCGGCCGTTCGAGGTAGGCGGAGAAAACCGGGCCTTGCGCCTCGCCAACGAGATCCGCGTCGAGGAGGAGATCCGGGTCGGCGGCGGCGGCATTGAGCAGATGAAACGCCAGCCAGTTGGTTCCTTGCCGCAGGACGTGGCTCATCGGCATGAGATCGATCCCTTCCGAGACCAAGCCCTCCGCCTTGCTCCGCTCCCCGGCGGCGATGGAGTCCCATGCTCGGCCGACCGCATTTCTGGAAACGATCTCCTGACCGTTCAGGTACACCACGACGCCGTCGTCGTAGCGCAACCGAAGGTTGACCGCCGAAGCGGCTATCGGATCCGCCAGAACGAACGGGATTCGAGCGAAGACGGAACCGCTCTTTCCGTGAACCGTTTCCGTCAGATCCGTTCGCAACAGCGGGGCGTAGGAGAGGGAGTCCACGCCGAAAACCTCGACTTCGCCCAGGGAGAGGACGCTGTCCTCGTCCGCGTTGCCTGCTCCACCGGATCCCGACAGGTCGTGGTCGGGCGCGCGGGTGACCTGGACGAAACGGGCGGGGACCGGTTCAACGTCGAGATCGAGGAGGTCCAGGGTGATCGACGCGGGGCTGTTGAGCGCGTTCTCGGGATTCAGGAGGTCGGAGGTCCACAGGACGGTCCGGCCGTCCGCGGCGAGAAGGGACACAGTGATGTCGCGCAACCGCGTCTGGCAGCACTCCGCCCTGTTGTGGAGCACCACCCTGCGGATCTCGTAGACCGCGCCGAGGTCGAGCCTCCACGTCGAGCCATCATCCTGGGTGGCGGTGTGCGAGAACGTGTTGAGGTCGCCGTCATTGGCGTTTCCCGCGCCGAGGTTGTAGCCGGTCGTCGACTGGGTCGCGGTCCCGGCCAAGGCGAGATTGGTGGATCCTCCCGGATTGGCCGGCGTGAAGTCGAAGCCCAGCGGAAATCCGCGGGTCGACGTCCATGCCCGGGAGGTCGACGTCCCGCCGGTAGTCCAGTCGCCGGGAAGATCCGCCGCGGACGACGGAACCAGAACGGAAACCGTGGTGTCCCCCAGCAGGCTGGCGTGTCCCGGCGTGGAAGGAATGCCATAGGAGATGTCCGCGTCCTGGGGCGGGAAGGCGGGCTCGAACTCGCTCGCGACCGTTGAACCGTCGGGCTCGATCAGCGCGAGGTACTCACCCGAGGCGTTCAGGCGGAAATCGGTGTGCGGACGTCCCGGGTCCGCGGGCGAACGGTTCTTCCCGGACGCGAACACGAGCAGGAATCCGCCGGGCTCGATCGTGCGATCGGGAAGAACCCACCGGGACTCGCGCGTGGGATCGTCCGTGAGGGACCAGCCCTTGGTCGAGACGGGCAGCGCGGACGTGTTGTGAAGCTCGATCCAGTCCGACGGATCCCCGTCCTCGTCGAGGAGCGATCCCCCGTTGGAGGCGAGGAATTCGGACAGGACGAGGTCGCCGCCGCCCGAGGAAGGGCTGGCGACCAGAGCGAGGATCAGGACGACGAAGAGCCCTCGGAGAAATTCGAACGGACCACACAAACGGACGCACCACGACATGCTCCGTGAGGTACCACGGAACCAACGAGCGGTCGATGGACGGCGCTTCATTCTGCCTGAACAGCTGGATCGGCGGGGGAGGGGACCGACGAACTTGCCGCGGGTTCCCGCCGTTCCTCCCGTTCGGTTTTCAGGCGCAACTGACCGCAGGCGGCGTCGATGTCGTGGCCTTTTTCGATCCGGAGCGTTGTCGTGACGTCGAGGCGTTCGAGGTGCTTCGCGAAGGCGGCGCACTGGGCGTCGTCGGGGCGTTTCCAGGGAAGTCCTTCGACGGCGTTGTAAGGGATCAGATTGACCTTGGCGTGCAGGCGCCGGGCGAGCGCGGCCAGTGGCTGGACCTGATCGAAGGCGTCGTTGACGCCCGCCAGCAGGATGTATTCGAAGGTGATCATCCGCCCTTTCCTTTCGAGGTAATGGGAGCAGGCCGCGGCGAGGTCCGCGAGGGGGTGCTTTCGGTTGACGGGCATGATCCGGTTTCGAACGGCGTCGGTGGCGCCGTGGAGCGATATGGCGAGGCGAAACTGCTCGGGTTCCTCGGCGAGGCGCCGGATCTGCGGAACCAGACCGCTGGTCGACACCGTGATCTTGCGGGCGCCGATCCCGCCGCCCCATGGCGCGTTGAGGATTCGGAGCGCCCGAAGGAGGTTGTCGTAGTTCGCGAGGGGTTCACCCATCCCCATGATCACGAGGTTGTCGATCAGGCGCGCCGACGGCGGGGCCGTTCGTGGCCGGGAGGGGAGCGGGTCCGGGACGGGCGACACCGACTCTGACTCCGTTGCCGATGCCGATGCCGTTGCCGTCTCTGGCGGGCCCGAGGCTCCGCGGCGGAGGTGCCAGCGTTCGACCGCGTGAACCTGTCCAATGATCTCGTCGGCGGTGAGGTTGCGTTTCCAGCCGTCCAGACCGCTGGCGCAGAAGCGGCACCCGTACGCGCAACCCACCTGGGTCGAGACACACAGCGTGTGGCGGTCGGAGCGATCGCTGAAGAGCGCGGGATTGGCGGGGATCAGAACGCTCTCGATCAAGGCGCCGTCGCGCAGGCGCCAGAGGAACTTCTGGGTGGTGTCGACGCTTCCCTGGTGGCGGACGAGCTCCGGGAGCGCGCAATCAAAGGCTTCGGCCAGCCGCGAACGAAGGGTCTTCGGCAGGTTGGACATCTCGTCCCACCGATCGGCCCGGCGCGCATGGACCCATGAAAGGACTTGGTCGAGGCGGAAGGCGGGTTCCGCGGCGTCTTTCAGGAACGAGGCGAGTTCGTCCCGGGTGAGTCCTTGGATGGGACGTCGGGCGGGGGCCGAACCGGCTCCGGAACGGCCGGACTGGGCAGGGGGGGATGCGGACATCAGGCGACCCGGGTGGTGGCGAGAGACTCGTAGGCTCGGCGAACGGACCCGATTCCGTAGCGTTTCTCGAGCCGGCGGACGATGAAGTGGCCCTGGGCCATTTTTTGGAAGTGATCCATGAAGACGACATTGATCGCGGCCCCCGTCGCGGCGCCGAGGATGGGCACGGCCTTGGCGGCAGCCTGTTGCGAAACCACCACGCCGAATCGCGCGGCGACGGCGGCGACGAGACGGACAGCCGTGGGCGCGGATTCGAGCGCGACCGAACGCCCGGCGAGCACCCCCACGGCTTCGGTCACCACCTTGGACAGCGCTGTCCGGATGATCCAATAGGAGGTTTCGCTGGCGTCATCCGAACCCCTGTCGCCGCTGAGGGCGAACACTTCAAGGCAATCGAGGCGGGTCTCGAGCGAGCGAAGATCGTGGCCCTCGCTGGAGGCGATCTGGGCGATCGACCGGAGGATCAGCGTGGTCGACACCGGGAGTTCGACCGGGAGCGCCGCGAAGCCAAACGCCCCTCCCAGAGCTCCGGAAGCCCCAGCGAGCACCTTGTGAAAGCGGTTCTCCCGTCGAAGGGGTTCCAAGGGATCCAGGGAGACCAGGGCTACCTGAAGTGCCCGTTTCAGAGCGGTTTGCGTCGCCCGCTGGATGATCCGGGTTGCTCCGTCGGGCAGTTGCCGGATCCCCTGTTCGATCGGCATTCCCACGAGGTTGGCGAAGCGGACAGCGACCCCGGGACTTGTGAGCAGTCGTCGCGCCCGGCGGAGATCCGCGAGATCATCCTCGGACAGAGCGGTTCCCGTGAAATCCTCGGTCTCGACGTCGATGTCGATGACCGGCGGCTGCGGCGAGGAGTGGGACTGGGACTGGGTTGGCACGGATTGGATTTTGGCGTTCGGGTCGGCGGGGATGGCCCGGCCCGGCCCGGCGGGAACGGCGCTATTCTTCCCCAGGAACTCGGCAAACGAAAGGTTGGAGGTGAAAATGACCGGAAGACCTCGCATAGTGTCGGGCCGGTGGGTCGCCTGGCGTGCGGGTCATGCCTTGGTCCCCACCGTGCGAACCGTGGAAACCGTGGAAGCGTGTGTCGTCGGACAAGTGAATTTTCGGCCATGAGCATGGACAGTCTCGCGTCATCGTTGGGGAGCTTGGGGTACGTCGAGGAACTCTTCGAAGCGTTTCGGAAGGACCCGGATTCGGTGCCCCCGGAGTGGCGGGATTATTTTCGCCAGGGCAACAACGGGAATGGGGAGGCCTGGCCCGATCGAGCCCGACTGGGCCCCACGGTCTCGTCGCGCAGTCTTTTCAACCCGGGTGGCGTGGGCACCGGTCTGACCGCATTGGATTGCCCGGCGCCGGGTCGTCCGGAGGGCGAAACGGTCGTGGAGGACATCCGGCTCACCGGATTCCAGGATCGGGTCGGTCAGATGATCCGGAACTACCGGGTTCGCGGGCACGTGATCGCGCGATTCGATCCCCTGTACGACGAGCGGAAAGACCAGGAGCGGCGGGCGCCTCCCGAGGAACTGACCCTTCCCTATTTCAATTTTTCCGAGGCCGAACTCGACCGGATGGTGTCGTGCCGGACGTTTCAGAACGGCCGCCAAATGCCGTTGCGCGAGTTGCACCAGCGCCTCCGGGACACCTACTGCGGCAGCGTGGGGGTGGAATACATGTACATCGACAACATCGATGTCCGGCGCTGGCTCCAGCGCCGCCTCGAACCGATCGAGACCCGCATGTCGATGTCCAGGGACGATCAATTGCGGACGCTGACCCGCCTCACCGACGCGGTCATGTTCGAGGAGTTCATCCGAAAGAAGTTCGTCGGAGCCAAGAGTTTCTCCCTGGAAGGTTGCGAGACGCTCATTCCGCTCCTGGATCTCGCCATCGAAAAGGCGGCGGGGCAGGGGGTCGCGGAGATCGTCGTCGGAATGGCCCACCGCGGCCGGCTCAACGTGCTGGCGAACATCCTCGGAAAGAGTCCGAAGCAGATCTTTCGCGAATTCGCGGACAAGGATCCCGATCTCTACATCGGCCGGGGCGACGTCAAATACCACCTGGGACACAGCGGCGAATGGATCACGGCGACGGGCCGTCGGGTGCATCTCTCGATGTGTTTCAATCCCAGCCATCTGGAATACGTGAACCCGGTCGTGCTGGGGCGCGTCCGGGCCAAGCAGGATCGGGTGGCCGACGTGGGGCGCCGCGGCTGCATGGCCCTCATCATCCACGGCGACGCGGCGTTCGCCGGCGAAGGCGTGCTCCAGGAAACCCTCAACCTGAGTCAGCTCGACGGCTACCGCGTCGGCGGAACGGTCCACATCGTCGTCAACAACCAGATCGGATTCACGACCGGCCCGCGCGAGGCGAGGTCATGCGCTTATGCGACCGACGTCGCGAAGATGTCGCAGTCGCCGATCTTCCACGTCAACGGCGAGGATCCGGACGCGGTGGCCTTGTGCGTCCGGGTGGCGATGGATTTCCGGGCCGAGTTCCAACGGGACGTCTTCATCGACATGTACGGGTACCGGCGCCTGGGTCACAACGAGACCGATGAACCGGTGTTCACCCAGCCCCTGCTGTACAAGACCATCATCAAGCGCAAGACGGTCCGGGAAGGGTACCTCGATCACCTGCTGAAACTCGGCGAAGTGACCCGCGAGGAGGCGGACCTGATCGCCGAACAATGCCGGCGACGACTGGAGGACGAACTCGGCGAGGCGACCAGCGACCGTTACCAGCATCCCATCGACCGTTTGCCCGGCGTCTGGGCGCGGAGTTCGTACCTGGGCGGACGCGACACCGAGGTGCCCGATGTCGAAACCGCCATTTCGGTCGAACAGGTTTCCACGTGGCTCTCCCGTCAGTCGGAAGTGCCCCCGGATTTCAAGCCTCATCCGAAGATCGCCAAGCTGCTCGAATCGCGGAAGGAAATGGCCGAGGGCCGGCTCCCGCTCGACTGGGCGTCCGCCGAGGCGGTCGCGTTCGCGAGCCTTGTGACGCAGGGCGTTCCCGTCCGGCTCTCGGGACAGGACGCGGAGAGGGGGACTTTCAGTCACCGTCACGCCGTCCTGCACGACATTCAGACCGGCGCGCGGCACACCCCACTGACCCGGCTGGACGCCTCGCAGGCGGCGTTTCATGTCCACAACAGCCCCCTCAGCGAGATTGGCGTTCTGGGCTTCGACTACGGCTACAGCCTGGACACACCCGACGGGCTGGTGATGTGGGAGGCGCAGTTCGGCGACTTCGCGAACGTGGCCCAGGTGATCATCGACCAGTTCATCGTGAGCGCTGAGGACAAGTGGCGGCGGCTTTCCGGCCTGACGATGCTGCTCCCCCATGGCTTTGAAGGCCAGGGACCCGAGCACTCCAGCGCGCGCCTCGAACGTTTCCTCGTCCTCGCGGCCGAGGACAACATCCAGGTCTGCTATCCCAGCACGCCGGCCCAGTACTTCCACCTCCTCCGCCGCCAGGTCCTTCGGGTCTGGCGGAAGCCTCTGGTCGTGATGACGCCCAAGAGTCTGCTCCGCAATCCCGCGTGCGTCTCGACGATCCAGGACCTGGCCACGGGCACCTTTTCGCGGGTTCTGCCCGATCGTTCCATCCCGCCCGGCCAGGTCGCGCGCGTCCTGCTCTGCACGGGAAAGGTCTACTTCGACCTTCTCGAGAAACGCGAGAAGCTGAACCGGACCGACGTCGCGATTGTTCGTCTTGAACAGATCTACCCACTTTCGATCCAGGCCCTGACGGAGGCGCTGAAGGAATACCCCGACGGAACCCCGGTCGTGTGGGTCCAGGAGGAGCCCGCGAACATGGGCGCGCTCCGGTTCATCAAGATCGAATTCTTTGATCGGTTGCTGGGACGCTTCCCGCTGAGCTACGTCAGCCGGCCGGCTTCCGCCAGCCCGGCCACCGGATCCGGCAACGCCCACAAGAAGGAACAGGCGGCCCTGTTGAACCAGGCGTTTGGCGCGAAGGCGTAGGCCGGGGGTTGCCGAGGCTGCCGATATCGGCATTCTGCCCAGTAAGTACATCGCATGGAGCGTCGTGCAGACGGTGGGGGATCCGCATGCAGTCCCCGGCCAGATCTGGCAGCTTTCCTTGTTTCCCGACACGGGTTTTTTGCAGGTCCTTGTCGAAGGCGCCGCCTTCCCCTAGGGTCCGGTCATGGGCGTGATCGGAACAGTGACTGCGGATGGAAAGATCGCGTTGCCCCCGGGTGTGGAACTTGCCCCCGGGACCACTGTGCGGGTGGAGCTTCCCGACGAACCGAAGGCCGAATCAGTCGCCATCGAGAAAATGGGACGCCGCCTCCTGCGGGTCGCGGGCCTCGTGAAAGAAGCTCCGGTCGATTGGGCGGCCAACCACGACCACTATCTTCATGGTGGTCCCGCACGGGGCTAGGCCATGCCGCCCGTGTTTGCCGATACGTACTTCTTCCTCGCGCTCCTCACCGGCAATTCACCTCGACTCAAGGCTGGTGGGCGATGAGGGATTCGAACCCCCGACCGTCTCCGTGTAAAGGAGCTGCGCTAGCCGCTGCGCCAATCGCCCGAACCCAACCCTTTCCCATTCCCACTTCCGGAACGTCGGCCGGATGAGACGAGACTCTAACGGCGGTGTGATCCGCGCGGCAAGCGGGCAGGTGTCCCCGGCGATTCAATGGGCGCATCTCCGGCTTCCCGGCGCTCTCGCGATGAACGCCTGCCCGCGATGCGCGCCGTCGAGGTCGGTATCGGTATCGGTATCGGAATCGAATCGGAGACTCGGGTGCTCAACCGAGAACGAAGCGTCGCCCCAAAACGATACCGATACCGACCCCGATCCCGACCGTGCGGGACCCATGAACCGGGATTCTCTCACGGAGGCACTGAGACACGGAGATCCGAAGTCGGATTCCGTCCCCCTCCGTGCCTCCGCGCCTCCGTGTGATGCCTCTCGGGTTCATGGATCCAACGCGCGAGTCGCAACTCGTTGATGCTACCCAATAGATGGAGATGAGCCCCGATTCAGGGGGTCTACCCGGCGAAGTTCCAACCCAGCCACCGAGGGCTTACCCCGTCTTCCCCTCGGGTTCCACTGTGACGCCGTGAAGGCTCTGTTCCTCTCCGGCGCGCAACCTGGAAGCCAGCGCGCTCAGGACGAGGGTCGCCACAAGAAGTCCCATCAGGAACGCCGGAATGCTCTCGATGGAGGTCCGGCGCGCCAGGACACCGGCCAGGCCGGGGAGCACCGCGGCTCCAAGTCCCGCCGCGCCGATTTGCATGCCGATCGCCGTCGCCGCGTGCCGTCGACCCACGCGACCGCCGGTTCCCGACACGAGCCCCGGGAACACGGGAGCCATGCAGAAGCCCACCAGCACCATGCCCAGCAGGCTGACTCCCAGCGTCGGATTCCAGGCGAGGAGACACGCGCCCACGAACGATCCCACCAGGCACGAGAGAATCAGGCCGCGACCCGCAAGGCTCGCGGTGAAGAGCCCCGCGAGAATCCGCCCGAGCGTGAACGTCGCCCAGTACCCGCCGGTGATCATCCCGGCCCAGGCCGTGGGGACTCCCCGGGATTCGGTGAGCAACGTGAAGATCCACATTCCGGCGGTCGCCTCAGCCCCGGAAAACAGCAGGAAAAGAAACCCACTGAGCCACACCCGGGGTTGGCGCAACGTCTCGCCATAGGGCGTCCGGAAATCCGTCAGGCGCTTGGTGTGTTCCGCCCGCTCCGGTTCGACGGGGTCCTCCCACTGGGGATGGGTGAAGGCGAAGAAAGCCCCCAGCGCGATTTGGGCCGCCCCGACGATCCAGTAGCCCCATCGCCACGATTCGAAACGTTCGATCCCGAAGGTCATGAGGAGCGGTCCCAGCGTGATCCCGACGCCCCAACTGGCGTGGAGCCAGTGCATCAGGCGCTCTCCGTAGTGCGAGGCGACGTAGGTGTTGATCCCGCCATCAATGGCGCCGGCGCCGACCCCGGTGAGCACACCCATGCCGAGCACGATCCACCAGTGGCCCGCCCACGTGTAGCCCAGCAGGCTCAAACCGGTGAGCGCGCAACTGGCGGCGAGCAGGCGCCCGACCCCGGCCCGCGCGATGATGTAACCACTGAGAAAGCTCGAAGACAGGTATCCGGCGGTCACGGCGAGGAGCAGGGGCCCCAGCGAATCGAGCGGACGGGCGAATCCGTCCCGGACCGAAGGCCACGCGACGCCCAACAGACCGTCGGGGAGCCCCAGGGAAATGAACGCGATGAAGATCAGCAGAATCCTACCGATCCCCGTCCCCGCGGGAACACCCTTTCTTCGAACGGAATCAAGCACGGCCGTGGGGGATTCGGGACGGGGGAGGGCAGGGACGTCGAATCCGAAAGTTCCGACCGAGTTCGGCGGGTCGACGCGACGTCGGTGAAGGAGGTGCGGGTTGCCGGAATCTACTGGGCCGACGCCGCGAGTTCCTCCTCGAAATCGACGATCTCCTCGATCTGGGTGAGGAACCAGCGATCGATCCGGGTCAGTTGATGTATCTCCTCGAGGGTGAATCCCGCCCGCAGGGCGTGCCGGATGAAGAAGATCCGTTCGGAATTGGGGACGCTGAGTTTCCCGCGAATGACGTCCCGAGGGAGAATGTCGCGATCGCCGTAGACCTCGGTGCCGATTCGCCAGGGCTTGCCGTCGCCGCCCAGGCCGCTGCGTCCGATCTCGAGCGAGCGCAGGCATTTCTGAAGCGATTCCTTGAAGGTCCGGCCAATGGCCATGGCTTCGCCGACGCTTTTCATCTGGGTGGTCAGCGTGGGGTCCGCCTGGGGGAATTTCTCGAAGGCAAACCGGGGAATCTTGGTGACGACGTAGTCGATGGTGGGCTCGAAGCTCGCCGGAGTCTCCCGGGTGATGTCGTTTCGGATTTCGTCCAGGAGATAGCCGACCGCCAGCTTGGCGGCGATCTTGGCGATGGGAAACCCGGTCGCCTTCGATGCGAGCGCCGAGCTGCGGGAGACCCGCGGGTTCATCTCGATCACGACCATCCGCCCGGTCTCCGGACTGACGCCGAACTGGATATTGGATCCGCCCGTCGCCACCCCCACAGCCCGGATCACCGCGAAACTTTGGTCGCGCATGATCTGAAACTCCTTGTCCGTGAGCGTCTGGATCGGGGCGACCGTGATGGAATCCCCGGTGTGCACCCCCATCGGATCGAAGTTCTCGATGGAACAGATGATCACGCAGTTGTCGGCGTGGTCGCGCATCACCTCCATCTCGTATTCCTTCCAGCCGAGGAGCGATTCCTCGACCAGGATCTCGGACACCGGCGACAGGTCCATTCCGCGTTTGGCAATCTCCTCGAACTCGTCGCGATTGTAGGCGATGCCCCCGCCCGTTCCTCCGAGGGTGTAAGCGGGCCGAATGATGAGAGGGAACCGGCCGATCTTCTCGGCGACGCTCCGTGCCTCGCTCATGTCGTGGGCCGTCCCGCTGATTGGAACATCCAACCCGATCGACAGCATGAGGTCCTTGAAGACCTGACGGTTCTCGCCCTTTTCGATCGCCTCGGCTCGCGCTCCGATCATCTCCACGCCATGCCGCTCCAGCGCGCCGCTGTGGTGGAGTTTCATGGCGGTGTTGAGCGCGGTCTGCCCGCCGAGAGTGGGAAGGAGGACCAGTTTTCCGCCCGCCCCCAGCCGCTCCATCTCCTCCTTTTCCCGAACGATGATCTTCTCCACGCACTCCGGTGTGACCGGCTCGATGTAGGTGCGGTCGGCGAACTCCGGATCCGTCATGATCGTCGCCGGGTTCGAGTTGATCAGAATCACCCGGTATCCCTCCTCGCGGAGCGCCTTGCAGGCCTGGGTTCCCGAATAGTCGAATTCACAGGCCTGCCCGATGATGATCGGGCCGGCGCCGATGATGAGAATGGAATGGATGTCGGTGCGCTTGGGCATCGCGCGCCTATTGAGCCGGGAGCGCGCGGAATTGAGAACGGGAATTTTCGGAATCATCGAGCCCCCCGATGCGCCCGTTGGGCTGAAAACTCGTTGTCTCCCGTGGCCCGCCTGTTCCACGCTGACCCCGCCTTTCGTCGCCGCCGCCGCCGGCCCAAAGCACCCATATCCCTTTCCGTTGCCAGATCCTTATTCGAAACAGCATCCGTATCCCCTCCCTATCCGAAATCGGACCGTCCGAACCCGTCCCAACCACTTCAACCCACCCAAACTCTCCCGCAACCATGGCCACCCTGGATCTTTCCCCCAAACCCGCCGGCTCGACACGCTGGGACATGATCGCCCTCGGCGAGGTCATGCTCCGCCTCGATCCCGGCGATACCCGCGTCCGCGTCGCCCGCGAGTTTCAAGTCTGGGAAGGGGGCGGCGAATACAACGTCGCCCGGGGGCTCCGTCGCTGTTTCGGAATGAAGACCGCCGTTTGCACGGCCTTCGCCGACAACGACGTGGGTCGGTTGCTCGAGGATTTCATCCTCCAGGGCGGAGTCGCGACGGACCACATCCTCTGGCGGCCGTTCGACGGCGTCGGGCGCACCGTCCGGAACGGTTTGAATTTCACGGAACGCGGTTTCGGGGTTCGTGGCGCCGTGGGGATACCCGACCGCGGCCAGACCGCGGCGAGTCAGTTGAAGCCGGGTGATTTCGACTGGGACAGGATCTTCGGAACCGAGGGGTGCCGCTGGCTCCATACGGGCGGAATCTTCGCGGCGCTGAGTCCCTCGACGGCCGACCTGGTGATCGAGGCGGTCCAGGCCGCCAAGCGGCACGGCGTGATCGTCAGCTATGACCTGAACTATCGGCCCAGCCTCTGGAAAAGCATCGGGGGCCAGGCGAAAGCCCAGGAGGTCAACCGGCGGATCGCTCCGTTCATCGACGTGATGATCGGCAACGAGGAGGACTTCACGGCCAGCCTCGGATTCAAGGTCGAAGGCGCGGACGAGCATCTGCTCCAACTGGATGTGTCGGCGTTCAAGTCCATGATCGAAACGGCGGTCCGGACCTACCCAAATTTCAAGGTCGCCGCCACGACCCTGCGCGCCGCCAAAACGGCCACGGTCAATGATTGGGGCGCCATCTGCTGGGCCGGCGGACAGTTCCATGCGTCCCGGACCTACCCGGACCTGGAGATCTTCGACCGCGTGGGCGGCGGCGACAGCTTCGCCAGCGGACTGATCTACGGGCTCCTGACCTCGGGGGATCCGCAAAAAGCCGTGGATTATGGCGCGGCCCACGGCGCCATGGCGATGACGACTCCGGGCGACACCTCGATGGCGAATCAGAAGGAAGTGGAAGCCGTGATGAAGGGCGCCGGAGCCCGGGTTCAACGCTAAAGCGATGCTCCGCCTGGCCGTCATCATCGTCGGGGTCTTCCTTCCATTCGCCAACACCTCGGTCCTGGGCCGCGAGATCGCCGTCGCCACCGTCCATCCCCTCGCCACGCAAGCCGGGATCGACGCCTACAAGCGCGGCGGAAACGCCGTGGACGCGGCCGTGGCTTCGGCCCTGATGCTCGGCGTGGTGGACGGTCACAATTCCGGGATCGGCGGTGGCTGCCTGGCCCTGGTTCGACTTGCCAACGGACGCTGGGTGGCCCTCGACGGACGGGAGACAGCGCCCCAGGCGGCAACCCGCGACCTCTTCATCCGGGACGGGGTGGCGGTTCCGGCGCTCAGCCAGGAGGGGCCCCTGGCCGTGGGTGTTCCCGGGGAACTCGCCGCCCTGGACTGGCTCGCCCGGCGGCACGGCCAACGCCCCCTCCGCGAGGCGTTGCTCGAAGCCGCCCGCGTCGCGGACGACGGCTTTCCGGTCGGCGCCGAACTGGCCGGCCGTTTGCGCGACGAAGCCCCGGTGATCCGGCGTCACGCGGAGGCGGCGTCAATCTTTCTCCACCCCGACGGATCGCCCCTTGAAATCGGGGAACGCCTTCGCCAACCCGATCTCGCGCGCAGCTACCGGGCGATCGCGGAGAAGGGAACCCGTTGGTTTTACCGGGGCGATTTCGCCGACCGCGTGGAAAGTTGGATGCGATCGAACGACGGAATCCTGCGCAAATCCGATCTGGCACGGTACCGGGTCGTCGCTCGCGAACCCGTCTTCGCCGGTTACCGGGATTGCCAGGTGGCGGGGTTTCCACCGCCGAGTTCCGGCGGCATTCACGTCGCCCAGATCCTGCAAGCCCTGGAGGGATTCGATCTGCGAGGCTTTGGCGCCGGTTCGGCGGATCTCGCGCACGTCACGGCGGAGGTCATGAAGCGGGCGTTCGCGGACCGGGCGTTTTGGCTCGGTGATTCCGATCACGTGGCTGTCCCCCGGGGACTGACGTCGCCGGAGTACACGGGGGCTTGGGCGAAGGAGATCCGGATGGAATCCGCCACTCCGGTGCCTGGTCCCGGGACACCGCCGGGTGCCTGGACGGATCATTTCGGAAGGCACACGACCCATCTTTCCGCGGCGGATTCGGAGGGGAATTGGGTGGCGCTGACGGCAACGATCAACACCACCCTGGGGAGCAAGGTGGTCATCCCCGGGACCGGAATTCCGTTGAACAACGAGATGGACGATTTTTCGGCTCAACCCGGGCGGGCCAATTACTTCGGCCTTGTCGGCGCGGAAGCCAACGCGGTCGCCCCGGGAAAGCGCCCGTTGTCGAGCATGAGCCCGACCATCGTCCTGCGCGAAGGGCGCCCGATCCTCGCGGTGGGCGCGGCGGGCGGTCCCACCATCATCTCGCAGAGCGTCCTCGCCGTGATCCAGACGGTGGATTTTGCGCTGGCACCCGCCGAGGCGCTGGCTCAGCCCAGGATCCATCACCAGTGGAAACCGGATGAGGTGTGGATCGAGACCGGGTGGAAAAGCGGGGTCGTCGATTCCCTTCGCGACCGGGGCCATCAGGTCCGCGAAATCAGGCACCTGGGCGCCGCCCAGGCGGTCGGGCGCGTCGGGACGGAACTGCAAGCGGCCTCAGACCCGAGACTCGACGGCCTGGGCGCCGTTTGGCGGGATCAAGTTCCGTAGGGGTTCATAGGACCGGCCTGGTCCGAGAACGTCACGGCTCGATGCCTCCGACGAGAACCCGGAAGAATAGATTCGGGAATCCCATCAACGAGGTCGCATTGAGGTTGGTCGGGGTTCCCCGGAAAGTCTGCACCGCCCAGTCGAGGAGATCCGAACCGAAGAACGCGTGCTGAAGGTGATTGGTCCTGGACTGCATTCGGAGGTTCAGAGTGGTCGCCGTGCTCTCGAGGTGGATCGGGACGACTCCGACGTCGGGCGGGGCAGGGGTCACGGTCGCGGGATTGAATGCGATGGCGGCGGAGCCGATGCGCAGGATCCGAAGTTCCTGGATGACGACCGGCGTGAGGGGATGGTCGCCCGTATCCCGCGGAACAAGGCTGATCCGATGCACGACCTCGATCCCCTCGACAACCTCGCCGAAAACCGAATGCGCTCCGTCGAGCCACGGCGTGTTCGTGACGGTCACGAAGAACTGGCTGCCATTGGAGTTCTTCCCCGAGTTCGCCATCGAGAGCGTCCCCGCCTTCGAGTGCAGAAGCGAGGGATCGAACTCGTCCGCGAACTGGTACCCCGGTCCGTCGTTCCCGAGTCCGTTGGGGGATCCACCCTGGATCATGAAGCCGTCGATGACCCGATGAAACGCGATGCCATTGTAGAAAGGGCGGCGGACGATCTTCGCCGTTCCGAAATCGATCCAGTCCCGGGTTCCCTCGGCCAGGGAGACGAAGTTCCCGACCGTCCGCGGCGCCTTGGTGAACTCCAACCGGCACCAGAACTCACCCTCCGAGGTCAGGAACCCGGCGTAGAGTCCGTCGCTGGTCGGCACCGCCGAAACGGGGCGAACCACCAGGGCGATCAGAATCCAGAGAAGCACCGTCGCAAGCGGCGCGACGCCGTGGGCGCCGACAGCGATCGGCGCCGTCCTGCGGTTCGGAAACTTCGGGGATCGAACGTTCGCGACTGCGGTCAGCAGGTTCATGAAAGGGTCGGCTTCGGCCGCGGCTACGGATTCGGCTTCGTGAGCTTGTTCAGGCGGAGAAGTTGCTTTTGCAGTGGCGGTCCGCTGAGGACGATTGAGTAGGTCTGGTTCGCATCGACGGCGCGCCGCCAGAAGACGCCACCCGCTCTTTGCAGGATCAGTCCGCCGGCGGCGATGTCCCACAGCCGGACGCCGGACTCGACGTAGGCATCGAAGCGACCGGAGGCGACATAGGTCATCGAAAGCGCCGCCGATCCCGTGATTCTGATCTTCCGGACGAGGTGAACCAGTCGTTGGAACACTGGCAGCATTCGATCGAGGGTGTGCCGGTGCTTGGCGAAGCCGAGCGCGATGATGGATTCCTCGAATCGCGCTCGCTCCGACACGTGGATCGGCTTGCCGTTGAGCAACGCCGGACCTTCGTCGGTGGCGCTCCACAATTCGTCTGTGAACGGGTCGTACACCACGCCGAGGACAGTCTCGAATCCATCCTCGTAAGCCGGATCACTCGGCCGGCGCCCGGGTTTCGCGGCGCACTGAAGGGCGATGCAGACACACGCGTGCGGGATGCCGTAGGCGAAATTGACCGTGCCATCGATCGGATCGATCACCCAGCGCAGCGGGCCGTGCGAGTCGGCATCCGCGCCTTCCTCGCCGAGGACCGAGGCCTCCGGCAGGGCCTTCCGCAGGATCCGCTCAATCAACCGCTGGCAGCGGACATCCAATTCAAGCTTGATGTCGTGTTGGGTCGCGGAGTCGACCTTCTTGGTCGAGCGCAGGTTGCGGCGCATGAGGGCGCCGGCTTCGCGGGCGGCGCGCGTCGCCTCGGAGAGCAGGGTTCGAATGCGGTAGGATTTCACGTCGGGGAAGGGTGGGGGGAAGCGCTGGGAGGACGTTCGCTCGTGGTGGGATCGAATCGTTCCTCGGATCCGTCAAGGGATCACTTCGGTGCGCTGGTGGAGTCGTTTCTGAAGTTTTTCGAGCATCTGGAGGATCAGATTGTTGTCGGCCGCCTCGATCACCGTGATCAGTTCGTCGGCGTCGTGCAGGCGCGGGGTGTAGACATAGGAGGCGCCGGCCTCCTTCAGGCGGGGAACGTCCGAAAGAAGTTCGGCGTGGACGACCAGGCAGGCGTCCGGATTGAGGTGTCGGACGAGTTGCACGAGCCGGTGGTTGGTGATTCCGCGGAGCACGGTGTTGGGAAGGGTGCAGAGGACCAGGCGCGCCGATCGCAGCCCGGCTTGTTCCAGGGTGTCCCGTTGCGAGATGTCACCCCAGATGGCGCGAATCCCGCGTCGCACCAGCCTTCGGTGGACCTCCGGATTGAAATCGACCACCGCGAGACGCGGGAGCAGGGAAGGGTTGCGCAGGGTGATCTCCTCCAGGAGCGAACTGGCGGTCCACGAAAACCCGAGCAGGTAGATGTCCGCGGGTTTCGGCGCTTTCGCCTCGACCGGGGCACCTTCCGACCGATCGCGCAGCCCCAGGCGGATGAAGAGAGGTTCGACGGCGAGATACACCTGGTCGGATCGGGCGATGGCGTAGCTGCAGACGACCGCCAGGATGAAGAAGGCGTACACGACGGGCGCCAGAAGCTCGCGCCCAATATGGCCGCTGGCGATGCCGAGATTGATCAGCACCAGGGTGAACTCGCTCAGCGGCGCGAGATTCAGGCCGGTGAGGAAGCTGACCCGGTTGCCCATCCCCAGGAGCCGCAGGGGCACCATCACGGTGAGAAACCGGCTGACGACAACGAATCCGCACAGGAGAAGCGCCAGTTGAATGGGCTCCCAGCGGGGTGCCGGAACCGACAGCCCCAGCCCCACGAAGAACAGCGTGACGAAGAAATCCCGGAGGCTCGTCACCTTGGCCGAAACATCGAGATGGTACGGGTACGTCGAAATCGAAACGCCCGCCACCAGCGCCCCCATCTCCCGCGACAGGCCCAGCGAATGCGCCAGCGCGGCGATGATGAAACACCAGGCCAGGGCGCCGACCACCACCAACTCGGGCAGGTTGGCGACCCGGTGGAACAGCGGCGGCAGAACGTATTTGCTGATCCCAAGCGCGGCCCCGATGAGGACGGCGATCTTCAGGAAGGTCGTCGCGACGACGAGGAGCGAGGGATTGGACAGGGCGGGCTGGACACCCAGGAAAATGATCAGCGCGACATCCTGGATCACGCAGATCCCGATCGAGAGGCGCCCCGAGAGGGTGTCGAGTTCCCGCCGATCCGTCAGGATTTTCACGGCGATGACGGTCGAACTCACAAAAGCGCCCACGCCAAGGTAGAGGGCATCGAATTTCCCCGCTCCCAACGGAGACCCGGCGAGCACGAAAACCCCCACGCCCATGGCCACGGTCCCCAGAATCTGAACCAGGGATGTCGTGAAGATGGCGCGTCCCGCGCCAAGCACCCGCTTCAGGTCGATCTCCAACCCGATCAGGAACAGCAGCAGGATCAGTCCGATCGACGCGATGGACTCAATGGATTCCTGGTGGGTCACCAGCCCGATCCCCGAGGGGCCGATGAAAAAGCCCGCGATCAGATAAGCGACCAGCGCGGGCTGCCGAAGGAGATGCGCGGCGACGCCGAACAGCCAGGCGGCCACCACGCAGAGGGCAATGTCCGTGAGAGTCTCGTGCTCCAATCCGCCGCGACCCTACCCGTCGTCCGTCCGCCCGCCAAAGGAATCCGATCCGGCGAATGCGGAAGGCGATCCGGCGCCCCCGGCCGGTTGGGTCGGGCGGGCGGCCGGGTGGAAATCCACACGGGTTTTACCTTGGCTCGCGGAAGGTTGTGATTAACTTCAGCTCTCCCCGGCCCGGGAACAGGCGGGGACAACCCGCGGGGCGGTCCGTCGCCTGTCGGCGTGTTGGGTCGGTTGGTTTGCTTGCGGCAATGGACACAGCTCATATCCGGAATTTTTCGATCATCGCCCACATCGACCACGGGAAGACCACCCTTTCCGATCGGTTGCTGCAGCGCACGGGCACCGTGGCGCAGCGGGATATGGAGGACCAGCATCTGGACGCGATGGACCTCGAGAGGGAACGGGGGATCACCATCAAGGCCCACCCGGTCACGATGTATTACACCGCCCAGAACGGTGAAATCTACGAACTGAACCTCATCGATACGCCGGGACACGTGGACTTCGCCTACGAGGTGTCGCGAAGCCTCAGCGCCTGCGAGGGCGCGCTGCTCATCATCGACGCCGCCCAGGGGGTCGAAGCCCAAACCGTCGCCAATGTCCACCTGGCGATGAAGCAGAACCTCACGATCATCCCAGTCATCAACAAGATCGACCTGCCCCATGCCAACGTGGACATGGCCCGCCAGCAGCTCGAGGATATCCTCGCGATTCCCGGCGACACCGCCATTCTCGCGAGCGCCAAGCAGGGCATCGGCATTGATGACATCCTGGAAGCCGTCGTGGCCCGGATCCCGCCGCCAAAGCCCACCGGCGCGCCCTCCCTTCAGACCCTGGTCTTCGACAGCTTCTACGACACCTACAAGGGGGTCGTCACCCATGTCC
This sequence comes from Limisphaerales bacterium, assembly GCA_050250555.1. Taxonomy (GTDB): domain Bacteria; phylum Verrucomicrobiota; class Verrucomicrobiia; order Limisphaerales; family CAIMTB01; genus CAIMTB01. The sequence continues at coordinate 5,551 of JBFWOK010000003.1, read as the reverse complement.
GAGTTTTCAACGGGGAACTCCGCGCCGGCGTTCAGCTGAAGCTCCTCCACTCCGGCCGAACCGTCGAAATCAAGGAGGTCGGCAGTTTCAACCCGAAGCCCTACGTCCGCGACGCGCTGACGGTCGGGGAAACCGGGTACATGACGGCGAACATCAAGAGCCCGAAGGACGTCAAGATCGGGGACACCCTGACCGACGCCCGCCACCCCTCGCCGGCCCTTCCCGGATTCCAGGAGGTGCACCCGATGGTCTTCAGCGGGATCTATCCGATCAATCCCGCCGACTTCGAGCACCTCAAGTCCGCGCTCGAAAAGCTGCAGCTCAACGATTCCGCCTTCGTTTTCCAGACCGAAACCTCCGTGGCCCTCGGTTTCGGATTTCGATGCGGGTTCCTCGGACTTCTCCACATGGAGATCGTCCAGGAACGCCTCCGCCGCGAGTACGAGATGGACATCATCGCGACCTACCCCTCGGTGGTGTACCGCGTGCTGATGACCGACGGAAACGTCAAGGAGATCGACAACCCCGCGTTCATGCCCGAGGTCACCTACATCGAGGCGATCGAGGAACCCATGGTCAAGGCGTTCGTCATCACGCCCAATGAGTTCATCGGCGACATCATGAACCTCATCTCGGAGAAGCGCGGCGCGATCGACCATACCGAAACCCTCGACACCCGCCGCGTCATGCTGACCTCCAGGACGCCGCTGAACGAGATCCTCATCGATTTCCATGACCGCATCAAATCGATGACCCGCGGCTACGGGTCCATGGACTACGAGACGACCGGCTACGAGGTGTCCGACATGGTCAAGCTCGACATGCTCGTGAACGGAGAATCCGTCGACGCGTTCTCGTGCATCGTCCATCGCACCAAGGCGGAGGGCAGGGGACGCGCGCTCGCCGCCAAGTTGAAGGAAGTCATCCCGCGGCAGCAGTACCAGATCGCCATCCAGGCCGCCATCGGCGGCAAGATCATCGCCCGGGAAAGCATCAGCGCGTTGCGCAAGGACGTGACCGCGAAATGCTACGGCGGCGATATTTCCCGGAAACGGAAGCTCCTGGAGAAGCAGAAGGAGGGCAAGAAACGCATGAAATCCATCGGCTCCGTGAACATTCCGCAGGAAGCGTTCATCGAAGTGCTCAAGGCCTGACGCCAGCCCCAACCATGGACTCGACTCCCGCCCTTTCCCTCGCTTCCCAGCCCGCGGTCGGCGGCGCTCCGGACCCGCTTCCTTCGGGCGGCTTCCGGCAGTGCCTGCGCCACCCGGCGATGCTGGCTTCGTGGATCCTCTCCCGGCGATACCGCCACGCGCTCGAAATGCGGAAGCACGTCTGGAAGATCCGGTGCTTCCAGATGGACGAACTGGACCCGAAGGCCCTCGCCGCGATCGACGAGGGCATCCGCGCCTTCGACGCCGTCCTCCGATCCAGGCCCTCCGCGCCGGACCTTGAAGCGGGCGCCCGCGACTTCGAGACGTGCGCCAACCGCTGGCTTCGACCCTACGCCAACGCCTCCATGCGCGAGAACGTCGAGGTGTTCCTGGTGGCCATCGGGGTCGCCATGGCCATCCGGACCTTCTTTCTCCAGCCGTTCAAGATCCCCACGGGATCCATGCAACCCACGTTGTACGGCGTGCATTTCGAAGATCTCCGGCTCAAACCCGACGCCGTGGTGCCGGGGACTCTCGAGAGGATCGCCGCCGCATTGGTGCGCGGGGAGTATTACCACGAGATCGTGGCCGAGGACGACGGGCGGGTGCTGCGGGTGGAACCGCGAAAATCGATGGCATTCATCAGCTACCAGGACGTCATCCTGGAATACCGCGGCGCCGGCGGAATCCGACAGAAGAAGGAGCGCGTTTGGTTTTCGCCCGTGGACGGTCACGGCGGCGACCTGAGGGGGTTTGTCGGAGGAATGGTGGGACAGACGGGCATGTACTACCCCATCGCGCCCGGGCACGTGTTCCGGAAGGGGGACTATATCCTGCGCCTGCGCGACAGCGCCGGCGACCATCTCTTCGTCGACCGGGTCTCCTACAACTTCAGACCGCCGAAACGCGGCGAGATCGTGGTGTTCGAAACCCGCGGGATCCGGGACCTGACCCAGGATCAGTTCTACATCAAGCGACTGGTCGGATTGGGCGGAGAAGTCCTGCGACTCGGCGACGATCGTCATCTGAGGATCGACGGCAACCGCCTCGACAAGACAACCCCGCATTTTTCCAAGGTCTACGGATTCGACGGGCCTCCGGCCGAAAGCCAGTACTCCGGCCATGTGAACGGAACGGTGGCGGCCTCGCTGAACCGGGGAGCCAACATCGCGCCGCTGTTCCGCACGGAACGCATGGAGTACCAGATCCCGCCGGGTCGCTACATGGTCATGGGCGACAACACGTTGAACAGTCTGGATTCCCGGGCCTGGGGTGATTTCCCGGAAACGAACATTGTCGGGAAATACTGCTTCGTCTGGTGGCCGTTCACGGAACGCTGGGGAACGCGACCGGAATAGGATAGGCACGGAAAACAACCAAAGCAGAGCTCCGCTGACCCAGTCTTATTATTGCGCACAATACTTGTTAAGCGTTGTGGAGGGCTCCGGGAAAATGACGGTGCATGGCTGCGACGGGTTTGGCCGTGGACCCAGCGTTCCTTCGGTCCGTCCGTCCATCCGTCGATCTCGATGCCCAGCCGAGCTGGCGGCATTCCCAGAATTCCCAATCCCCAACGCGACGTGTTCCCGTCAGAAATGAAGCGCCCGTCCATCCACCGCCAACGCCGCTTCCTTGACCGCTTCCGCCAGCGTCGGATGCGCATGGCAGCACCGCGCGATGTCTTCCGAAGACGCCCCAAACGCCATCGCCGTCGCCGCCTCGGCGATCAGGTCTCCGGCATGCGGTCCAATGATGTGCACGCCCAACACCCGATCCGTCGCGGCGTCCGCCAGGATCTTCACCCGTCCGTCGATCGAGCCCAGAGCGTGCGCGCGTCCATTCGCCAGGAACGGAAACACGCCCTTGCGGTACTCGATTCCCGCCGCCTTCAGTTCCTCCTCGCCGCGTCCCACGGTCGCGATCTCCGGATGGGTGTAGACGATTCCCGGAATGACGCCGTAGTCCACGTGACCGTGACCGGTCACCAGAATCTCCGCCACCGCGACGCCTTCCTCCTCGGCCTTGTGCGCCAGCATCGGACCCGCGATCACGTCGCCGATCGCGAAGACGTCCGGCGCCGTGGTCTGATACTTCTCGTCCACCGGAATCCGCCCACGCTCGTCCGGCTGAATCCCCACCGCTTCGAGGCCCAGACCCTCGGTATTCGGGCGCCGTCCCACGGCGAGCAGGACGCGGTCGCACTCGATCGAGTCGTCGTCGTTGAGTCGGACGAAGACGCCGGTGTCGACGACCTTGGCGCCGGTGACCCGGGTCTTGAGCCGGAATTCGATTCCTTGCTTCTCGAAGACCTTGCGCGCCTCCTGGGCGAGTTCCGCGTCCATGCCTGGCAGGATCCGATCGAGGTATTCCAGGACCGTGACCTTCGAGCCAAGCCGCCTCCAGACCGATCCCAGTTCGAGGCCGATGTATCCGGCGCCAATGACGACCAGATGGCCGGGAACCTCGGAGTACGAGAGCGCGTCCGTGCTGGTTCCGATGCGGTCGTGGTCGACTTCGACGCCGGGCAACGGCGCCGACTGGCTTCCGGTCGCGATGAGGATCTTTCTCGCTTCGAGTTCCAACGGATCCTTCGCCCCTTGAACGACCACCCGGTTGGGCCCCGCGATGCGGGCAATCCCGGCGAAGCGCGTGACTTTGTTCTTCTTGAACAGCCCTTCGATCCCCTTGGTGAGGGTCTGCACGACGGAATTCTTGCGACGCAGCATCGCCGGCAAATCGAGCGTGACCTCGCCGGTCAGCACGCCGTGTTGCTTCAGTCCGTGCCGGCATTGCTCGTAACGTTCGCTGGACTCGAGCAGCGCCTTGCTGGGGATGCACCCGACCCGAAGGCAGGTTCCCCCGAGGGCCGCCTCGCGCTCCACACAGGCGACGCGAAGCCCAAGCTGCGCGGCGCGAATCGCCGCCACGTACCCGCCGGGTCCGGCGCCGATCACCACCAAATCAAACGAATCAGCCGTGCCAGCCATACTCTGTATTGTTCCTGTTCTGTTCCGTTCCGTTCGAGTTGAACTCGCCGAGGCGAACGGAATCGAGATTGGGTGTTGGGTGTTGGGTTTGTGGATCGATGGGATGAGGCCCCGTGCCGATCCCGTCACGCTTCCAGCAGCATGCGGGCCGGGGATTCCACCATATCCTTCAATCGTTTCAGGAAGGTCACGGCTTCGCGTCCGTCGACGATCCGGTGGTCGTACGTCAGCGCGACGTACATGATCGGCCGGATCACGATCTGGCCGTCGACGACGACGGCGCGCTCCTGGATCGAGTGCATGCCGAGGATTCCGCTCTGGGGCGGATTGATGATGGGCGTCGAGAGCATGCTTCCGAAGACGCCACCGTTGGTGATGGTGAACGTGCCGCCCGCGAGTTCGTCCGGCTTGATGCGGCCCTCCTTCGCCCGCGCGCCGAAATCGCCGATGGCCTTCTCGATCTGGGCGAAGCTCAGGCGTTCGGCGTTGCGCAGCACGGGGACGACCAACCCCTTCCCTCCGCCGATCGCCACGCCGATGTCGTAGTAGTGGTGGTAAACGATGCTGGAATCGCGGATCTCCGCGTTGAGTTGCGGGAACTGCTTCAGCGCCTCGATGGCCGCCTTCACGAAAATGGACATGAAACCGAGCTTCACGCCGTGCCGCGCGGTGAACGCCTCCTGATGCTGCTTCCGAAGCGCCATGACGGCGGACATGTCGATCTCATTGAACGTGGTGAGCATCGCCATCGTGCCCTGCGCCTCCACCAACCGGCGGGCGACGGTGCGCCGAAGCGGGGACATGGGCACGACCTCGTCCTCACGGCCGGGGGTGCCGGAGGCCCCTGGGCCGGACCCGGCCGCCTGGCTGTCTCCGGAAGGGGCGGGCGGCGAACCCGACGGCGGGCTGCCTGGCGCCGGTTGGGACCCGGATTGGGCGCCGTCCCCCTGCCCCTGCCCCTGCCCCGCTTCGGAGGCGGCTCGAATCGCATCCTGCTTCGTGACGCGACCGCCGCGACCGGACCCTGCGACGGTGGCGGGATCGATTCCAGCCTCGGCGAGCACCCGGCGGGCCGCCGGCATCACGGCTGCCGCCGCTTCAGGGGCTGGATCCGGAGCGGCCGTCGAGGGTGTGGCGGCGGCGGGCACGGTGGGAACGGAATCCTTGGCGGGTGCCGTGGGGGGAACGACAGCCCCAGCCCCCGGTGCAAACAAACCGATCACTTCGCCAACCTTCGCGGTTTCGCCTCGCTTCTTGAGGATCTGGGTGACGACGCCGTCGGCGGGCGCGGGAAGTTCGACCGTGGCCTTCTCGGACTCGATGAGGACCACGGGCTCATCCCGCCGAAAAGGTTGTCCCTCCGGCTTAAGCCATTCCCCGAGTTGAACTTCCGTGATGGATTCACCGACC
>JBFWOK010000002.1:0-97914 GCA_050250555.1 Limisphaerales bacterium | reverse complement strand
CCGATGAAAACACAAGTGCCATAGAGGCATTCCCTGCGACTCAGTCCTCCTCACCCCGGGCTTGTTCAACCAAGGGCGTAGTTGCTGGCTCCGCTTCGCTCCGCAGCAATACACCCTTTATTGTTAGCCAATTGTTTGCTCAGCGCAAACCCTTCACGTGCCGGATAAACTCGATGTAGGTCACAAGAACTCCAGTGCGGTGCATATAGTGAAAGAATGCCCAAACGATGCCATTGGCGCACGAGCATGCTATGCCGACGAGGCGCCAGGGATGACTCGATTTCCAAATCGCCCAGGTAGATAAAGTGCACCCAAGCAAGGCGATCGAGTTGAGCATGTGTAAAAGGATAAAGGCATCATCGCCGACATGGTTCGAGAAGGGAATGGCCCCGTAGTCGTGATGGAAGAGCCGCCACCTGTAGTGCGCCTGCTGGGCCTGCAGGCAGAAGAAGAGCAGGGTGAGCGCTATGAAGGATTTGGCGAGCACGCTGTGGTGGCGGACTTGGCTAACGCTGTGTAGGCGACCTAAATGACGGCTAATCCGGATGGTGGATCAAAAATGGAGGTTTTGCCCGGATAGGCTGCGAAAGGTTGGCGATGCCCGGGCGGCGGGGTGTCGCAGGTGTTCTCGACGTGGGCAGGCAGGGGGAGACATTTCGGGGATGATTTAGCAGTCCAGGCGGCGGAGGAAAGAGTATTTCAGCGCCGGTTTCACCGCCTGGAATGGCGCTTCGCTGCGTGTGGTGATGCGACTCGGGAACCGGTTCCTTGACGGTTTCAGTGGGTAACTCCATTGGGGTTCCGAGACTGAGGGCTCTTGGGAGGGGACCTCACCCACCCAGGAGGGGTGTCGGCCATTAGCCGGGGGTTGCGCTTGGCGACACCCCCGGCGAGGAACCAAAACCGACCGCTCCCCGGAGGGGTGCCCGAGAGGGCGTTCGTGCGCCGGCAACGGTTTCCCATGCCCCTCTGGCACTCCTCCAGGGTGCGCGATCCGTAGTGTCTCGGTACCGGGGGTGACGTCGCGCCACGGCGCTCCTCACCCCCGGCTAATCGCTGCAAGCCCTCCGGGCTCCCCGGCCACGCCACCATTGCGATGACCTCGGCCTTGCCATTCCACCGAAAACGTCGAGGTTCCGATCCATGGCACCCAGGAACTGTTGGGAACCCGGATCTGTCGCGCCGGAATCGGGTCCGGTCCCGAAAACGATGATCCCAAAAAATCCGAACGACCGGCCCACCCGGGTTCGGGCGGATCGGTCGTTCGCGTGTTGAAGAATGACGGGATGTGCCGGCTGCGGACGTCCGGCTTGGGCTGGCTGGCTATTATTTCGAGAACTTCTCGAAGTCGGCCTGGTCGCCCTTGAAGGCCTTCGCCTTCTCGCCGACGCGGACGATCTTCAGTTTGTTGATCTTGTCGCCTTGGGCGATGGCATCGACGACGGACTGGCCTTCCACGACGTGGCCGAAGACGGCGTGTTTGCCGTCGAGGTGGGGCGTCGGCACGTGGGTGATGAAGAACTGGCTGCCGTTGGTGGCCGGGCCGGCGTTGGCCATGGAAAGGATGCCGGGTTTGTCGTGCTTCAGGCCGGGGTGGATCTCGTCCTTGAACCGGTATCCGGGGCCGCCGCGGCCGGTTCCGGTCGGATCGCCGCCCTGGATCATGAAGCCCTTGATCACGCGGTGGAACACGATGCCGTCGTAGAACGGCGCGCCGTTTTGGGGCTTCGGGGCGGATCCGTCCTTGGAGTAGTTCTTGGTGCCCTCGGCGAGTCCGACGAAGTTGGCGACCGTCAGCGGGGTTTTCTCGAATTCGAGTTGGACGACGATCTTGCCCTTCGTGGTGTCGAATTCGGCGTAGAGACCGTCTTTCAGTTCGGCGGCGTGCGACATGGGCGCCACGCTAAGGAGCGCGGACGCGCCCAGCAAAGGCAAAAGGTTCAGCGGACGACGGAGGAGGGACAGGACGTTGTGCAAGTGCATGGGCGGCGAAGATGCCCAAAAACCCGGGGTTGAAAAGTCCGATCTGAGGGGATGGGAACGGGGGGGGCGCATCTGAGTTGTCGGCGTTCTCGCGCTGAACGTCTGCGAGCGGTGTGCGCTGTCGGGGTCTGGGTCGCTCCTAGCGGAGCTTAAGATCCTCAACATTCCGCACGCCTATAAACAGGCCGGCCCTACGGGCCTTGGGATGCGCATGGTTCCCTTCAACGGGCCTGCCCTTGGGTATCCTGGCTGAAGCCCCGTCAGGGGCGACCCGTCTCTAGCAGGCCGATACCCAAGCTTGCCCCCAAGCTCCGTAGGAGCGGCCCGTTCCGACGGCGTCTCATGATGATTTCCCGCGATCTCAGCCCATCCGCTGGAATCATCGGGGAACCACCTGCACTGGCTTGGTCAGGCAAGGATCTCGTGGATGACCTCGCCGTGGACATCCGTCAGGCGGCGTTGGATGCCGTTGTGATAGAACGTCAGCCTTTCGTGATCGACGCCGAGCAGGTGGAGGATGGTCGCGTGGAAGTCAGGGACCGTGACCTTGTTCTCGGCGACGAAGTAGCCGATTTCGTCGGAGGCACCGTGGTGGTAACCCTTGCGAACTCCGGCGCCCGCCAGGAAGCACGTGAACGCCGTCGGGTGATGGTCGCGTCCCGGCGCGTCGATCCCCTGGGTCGCGGGGCTGCGACCGAACTCGGTGGACCAGACGAAAAGGGTGTCTTCGAGCATCCCCCGTTGCTTGAGATCCTGGAGGAGCGCCGCGACGGGGCGGTCCATGGTCGCCGCCTGGGTGTCGTGGTTTTCCTTCAGGTTTTCGTGCCCGTCCCAATTGATGCGCGGACTCCCGAAGGATCCGCCATTGAAGACCTGGACGAAGCGCACGCCGCGCTCCAACAGGCGGCGCGCCATCAGGCAGTTTCGGGCGAAGCCCTTGTTCGACGGATCGTCGATGCCGTAGAGGTTCCGGGTTGCCTCGGATTCATCGTCGAACCGGGTCGCCTCGGGAATGCTGGATTGCATGCGGGCAGCCAGTTCGTAGGACCGCAGCCGCGCGGCGAAGGCGTTGTCGCCGGGATGGGCTTCGGCGAAGGCGCGATTCGCCTCGGCCAGCAGGCGCATTTCGGCCATCCGCGTGTCGGCGCGGATGGAATCGGGCGGGCGCAGGTCCGCGATGACGTCGGGGGAGTTCGTGCGGAACGGGACGCCCTGGTGGTTGGCGGGCAGGAAGCCGGAAGTCCAGTTGATGGAACCGCCGGCGGGCAGTCCGCGGGGGTCGGGAAGAACGACGAAAGCGGGGAGGTTCTCGTTCTCGGTCCCGAGGCCGTAACTCAACCAGGCGCCCATCGACGGAAAGCCGTTCAAGGTGAACCCGCTGTTCATCTGGAACGTCGCCGGAGTGTGGTTGTTGCTCTTGGCGAACATCGAATGGATGAAGCAGAGGTCGTCGGCGCACCGGGCCAGGTGCGGGAAGAGGCTGCTCACCCAGCTTCCGCTCTGACCGTGCTGCCGGAACGGGTAGGCGCTGCGCATCAGTTTTCCGGGCTGCCCGAAGAAACCCAGGTTCTCGCCCTTTCCCTCCATCGACTTGCCGTGGAGCCGGTTCAGTTCCGGTTTGTGATCGAACGTGTCGATGTGGCTGACGCCGCCGCAGCAGAAGATCTGGACGACACGCTTCGCTTTCGGTGTGAACGGGGGTGCGATCGCGGGCCCGATCGGAGCGCCCGGCTGGGAGCGGGCCAGGTCGGTTCGGAGCAGCCACGCCAGAGCCACCGCGCCGAGGCCACCCGAGGTGCCCGAAAGGAAATGGCGCCGCGAGAGGAGGGGAGGCAGGGAGGGTTTACCGGACATAGAGGAACTCGGTGGAGTTGAGGAGGACCCAGCAGACGCTGGCGAGGCCTTGCTCGCGCGCGAGCGCGACGGCGGATTCGGACTCGCGTGCTGTCGGCGGGCGCCCGAGGGCGAGACGGTAGGCCTGCCGCACGCCGGCCACGGGATCATCGGGAGCCTTGGCTGCGGTGGAACTGGCGGCGGTGGTGGCGGAGGCGGTCGCTCGCTCGGCGAGCAGTCGGGCCTGGCGACGGGTGAAGGTTCCGTTCATCAGGCCGAGCGCCTGGAGTGGGGTCGTCGTGGCGGCGCGTCGGGGTGTCTTGATCGAAGGATCCGGACAGTCGAACGCGTCCAGAAGCGGATCCTTCCCCGAATTGACGTTCATGCGGTAGACCGTGCGCCGGTTGTACTCGGGTTCGTCCTTGTCGAACGGATGGTAGAACGTCGCGTTGAAGTCGGTCGTGGTGAACGGCCGGAAACTCGGTCCACCGACCTGCGGATTGAGGCGCCCGCTGACCGCCAGCATGGAATCGCGCAGAATCTCGGCTTCGAGCCGCCGGGGAGCATACCGCCAGAGCCATTGGTTGTCGGCGTCGAGCGCGGCCGCCTCGGGCCGGTTCGCGGACGACTGCCGGAAGGTGGCGGAGGTGACGACAAGGCGGTGCAGCGACTTGAGGCTCCAGCCTCCGGCCTGGAACCGGGCGGCGAGCCAGTCGAGCAGTTCGGGGTGCGTTGGCGGCGTTCCGCTCGCGCCGAAGTCGCTGGGCGTGGCGACCAGTCCCTGTCCGAAGTGGTGGTACCAGACGCGATTGACGAGCACGCGCGCGGGGAGGGGATTGCGGGGATCGCTCAACCAATGGGCGAACCGGATCCGTCGCTCGGCTTCCGGAGCGTCCGCGGGAAGGTCGAGGTCGCCGAGGACATCATTGAGCGCCGACAATGTTCCGGGGGTGACGACCCCGTCCGGCAGTTTCACGTCGCCGCGTTTCAGGCGCTGGGTGGGGGCTGGCTGAGTCCGCTTCCCCGCGTAGGCGACCGCTTCCGGTTCGCTCGCCGCGGCCAGCGCCTTCCGTGCATCGGCCGCGCGGGCTCGGGCGGTGTCGTACGCGGCGCGTTGATCCGGCGCGAGCGCGGCGAGGATCTCGGCGTCCGGGATTGCGAGATCGGCCGCGCGGAACGAAGCGGCGACTTCCTCCGGTGTGAGGGCTCGGTCGAAAACCGCGGCCTGGTGGATCGAGCCCGTGAGCCAGGGACTACCGCCGCCATGATGGCGGAGGCCGAGAACGATCCGGGATTCGCCGGCCTTGAACGCCGTGAGACCTCGCGACGGGGTGTACGGCTTGCCGTAGGGTTCCCCATTTCGATAAACGGCGATGCTGTTGTCCGCCGCATAGACGATCGCCAGATGGATCCGCCCGCCGGGAAGCGTGGTCTCGGCCGGGGCTTCGAGGTTCTTCGTGCGCGCGAGTCCGGCGCTGCCGGCGGTCCATTTTCCGGGTTGCTGCTCGCCGAACACGATCGCGTCGAATTCCCGGCCATCGAGGCTCTCAATGGAAATGGCGGCGCCCCCGCGCTGGGCGAGATCCGGGAGCGATACCCAGGCTTCGAGGGTCTTCTCGTGCACATCCCGCGCGAGGGGCGGGGACTGGAAATAGGCGCCGGGCGTTGGGAGATCAAGGCGCCCCTCGCGGATCACGGCGCCGCCTTCAAGGGTTCCTTCGAGCGCGCTGAACTCGGGGGATTCGAACGTCCAAGCGACCAAGGGCACCGGGCCGGCGGGCGCCGAAGTGGGTCCGCGAAGTTTTCGGGCTTCCTTCCAGCCAATCTGATGAAGTCGGCCGGCCTCGCCGTCGGCTTTCGCGATGTCCTGTCGAAGCGCAGCCATCCTGGCTTCCCGGGCACGGGTCTCGGCGGGGGTCTCGACCGGGCGTTCGCCGTGCAGGACGCCGTCGAAGACGGACTTGATGCGGTAGTAGTCCGTGAGGAGAACCGGATCGAACTTGTGATCGTGGCAGCGCGCGCAGTTGAGGGTCAGTCCCAGGAAGGTCTGGCCGACGACGCTGACGAGGTCTTCGAGCTCCTCTTCGCGGGTGATGGCGCGCTGGGTGAGGTTGGCCTGGTTGTTGCCGGCCTGATCGTACGCGCCGCAGACCAGGAGGCTCGCGCCGAGGATCCCGTCGCGGGTGATCGGCTCCAGAACGTCGCCGGCGATCTGTTCGCGCATGAAACGGTCGTACGGTTTGTCGTCGTTGAAACTGCGGATGACGTAGTCGCGGTACGGCCAGGCATGGTCCCGGAGGCGGTCGTACTCGAACCCGGTGCTTTCGGTGTAGCGCGCTAGATCCAGCCAGTGACGCGCCCAGCGTTCCCCGTACTGGGGGCGGGCGAGCAGTTGATCCACGATCCGGGCGTAGTGTTCGTCGGAAGGATCCCGTTCGAACGCCTCGACCGCCTCCGGCGTTGGGGGCAGTCCGATGATTGAGAAGTACAGGCGCCGAATCTGATCGCGCGGCGGCGCGGGAGGCGCGGGATCCAGGCCTCTGATCTTCAGTGCCGCCCGGATAAAGGCGTCGATCGGTTGAGTCGCTTCCGAAGCGGATCCTGTTCGAGTGCGATCGCCCGCATCGACGGGAGGGGCGATTGAACGGTTGATGGGTTGGAAGGCCCACTGGGTCCGCGCGCGTTCGAGGATCTTCCGTTCGCTGGAGGTGGGTTCCAGCGTGCCCGGGACGATGTCCATATCGGCTGACGAGCGGGGGCCGGATTCGAACCATGCGACCGACGCGGCGGCCAGTATCAGGTGGGTGAGGCGCGTTGCGATGCGATTCATGGTCTTCGCGGGTTCCGCGATCGGGTCGGCTTCCGAAGGGGACGAGGGAGAATCTCCAATCCGAGGGTGAGGAAAAGCTTTTTGCTAGCGACGTCGCGATGTCGGAGGGGGCGCAGCATCCCGCGCGCCTGTCGGCTCATCCAAGGTTTGGAAGCCACCGCGGGTGGTCGGCGCCTTCTTCGTTGATTCCACGATGGAGCAACCGTTCGGCGCCCGTCCTGGAGTCCCTGATCCAAAGTGCGGGGACTTCGCCCGTCCCGGCGCGGCAAAAAGCAATCCAGCGGCCGTCCGACGATTCCACGCCACGGAAATCCCAGACCGGGGGTTCGGATCGCGTGAGGCTTTGGGAGGAACCGTCCCGCGGATCGATCCGACAGAGCTCGGTTCCGCCCTTCGCGTTTTCGGGTTTCCAGTCCCGGTTGAAGTGGTCGGTGTCGGGGCGTTGTGTCTGGTATTCCCAGGCGACTTGGGAACCCGGAAGGCGTCGGGAAACGAGCACGCCACCATCGGACGTCCACGAAGGGACGTTGGAACCGCCGCCTCGACGGGTCGGATTGCCATACGTGGCCCCGAACCAGAGCGCCTGGCCTTCGGTCAATTGGCGCGCTTCCGATCCGTCCGGTCGCGCCACCCACAGATCCGACCAGTCGTGGCCCGGATCCTGCCGGTACCGGCAATCCTGGAAGGCGAGCCATTGGCCGTCGGGGGACCAGCTGGGACCGAAATAGAGGCGCTCGGGATGTTCGGCGACGAGCGTGCGCCGGGTTCCATCGGGCGCGGCGACCCAGATCCCGTAACCACGCGGTCCGGCGAGGTGGAAGGCGACTTGTTGGCCGTCGGGGCTGAGGCTGAACCCGTAGGGCAACCCTTCGCCGGCTTGGGTGAACGGAACCGCGTCACTTCCGTCGAGCCGCATGTTGAACACCTGCCCGATCTTGTTCCGGACGACCTGGACCAGGAGGCGATCGTCGTTCAGGAGCAGTTGCGGTGTGTAGAAGACGGCCAAGCGATCCCGGGTGGCGACTTCGTCCAGCGCGCCGGAGTCGAGGTCATGGACCCAGAGGTGGGTTGGGGTCTGGGTGTAGTACTCGTCGAAAGGCCGGCCCGGGCCGTCGCGCCGCGGTTCCATGCTGAGAAAAAGCACGCGCCGACCGTCCGCAAAGAAACCTCCGGGCTGCCAGGTTGCCTGGTTGGGGACATCGAATTCGAGGGCGCGAAACCCGGTGCCGTCCGCGTGGATGAGACACGTCTTGCCGGCGGACGTGAAGAAAAGGCGGGAGCGCTTCCGGCCGCTCCGACCGGACGACGTGCTCCTTGGGTGCGAACATCCCGCGGCCCCGGTGACGGCGACGGCGCCCGTGCCGAACGCGGACGCGAGAAGAAAGTTCCTGCGGGTCATGGCGATGGGGGAGGCTGGCACGGATCGCCCGCCGACTCGACCGAATGTTTGCAACCACGGAGCACACGGAGCACACGGAAGTCGGAGCGGAAAGTGGGGGAATTCCGGGGCCGTAGTCGGACCGACCGGGGGCTGTTTCACCCCAAGGTTCAAGCGGTGGGATACCTCCTTGTGTCCGAACCCTGTCACGACGCTTGGATCTCACACCTTTCGATTCGGACGACAGGGCTGAGGCATTTGACAACCCTTCTGGTCCGCCCAGGTCGGTAAAGTCGAGCTTCGCAGTCGATCCTACGAATGAATGACTGCGGCCCTTCAATGGCGCCCGGATTCGGGGTTGCGCGTGTGGGTCCGGCGTGGCAGACGAGGGTCGTTCGGACAATGGGATTGTCTCAAGAGTTCGGGCTGTTACCTTTTCAAGCTATGACCACGCTGGCGGAAATCGAGCGCGAGGCGATGAACTTAACAGACGCCGAGCGCGCCGCGTTGGCGGAGCGCCTGATTGCGTCACTTCCGGCCGTGCTTTCGGACGACGACGATGGCGTTTCTGAAGCCCTCAGGCGAGATGAAGAACTTGACCGAGATCCTGCGGCTTCTCTAACGCTCGATCAGCTTCGGGCCGCGATTCGTGCGTGATGCCCGGTCTGGTCTTTCATCGTCTCGTTGCGAGGGATCTCCAGAGCGTTCTTTCGCACTATACGAAGGAAGGAGCCCCGCAGGTGGCGGAACAGTTTCGTCGGGAGTTCGAGAGGGTTGTCACGAAGATAGCCAGGGAACCGGGACGATTTCATACTATTTCAGGCACCCGGCTGCGACGGGCGAATTTTCGACGCTTCCCTTATCACTTACTCTTTCACCCGAAGGATGGCACCGCACGAGTATTAATATTGAGACACCACAGACGCCACCCAGATTACGGGCTCGACCGCGAATGAACGCGGAGAATCCAGATCATGGCGTCCCGCGAACCGCGGTTGAACGGCAGATCGAGGACCAGCACTGTCCCCGCCGTCGCATAGCCTGCCACTCGCCATCTTCCCATCGTACTCGCACTCGTACTCGTACTCGTACTCGTACTCAGCCCGAAGGGCGGTACTCGTACTCGAAAGGCCCTCACCGTGTCCGATCTCGGGCTTCGCCAAGGGACGTATCGTCTGCCGCTCCGTTGTCGCTTCGGACGCAAGATCAGTGTGTCCAGCCAGCGTTGATTGGAATGTGACGAAGGACCTGTCCGATAGTCACATGCCATCGTCACGGTTCGATTGCCGGACCGGACCCCGTTTCGGAAGCAGTAGACAATAACAAGAACTGACCCCTATGCGACCCCTATGGCGGGTTGTCGTGACGGGGTGGGCGGCCTAGGGTCGGGCATGCGCATCGCACCCCACGACCCGTTGCCGAGGCAGGGTCTCCGTGACGCGGCTCCCAGGTGGAAGACGCCGTGCTTGTCCCGATCCCGCGCCGCGCTTGCGATGGTCGGCACTTGCCTTCTCGGGACCGGGCTGGCGATGGGAGCCCCCCGACCCATGACGTTCGCGGACCTGCTCGCGTGCAAGCGGCTCTCCGAGCCCACGCCGTCCCCGGATGGCAGATGGATCGCCTACGTCGTCGGGGTTCCCGATCGCGAGGCGAATTCGGTCAACTCGGACATCTGGATCATTCCGTCGACCGGCGGCGAACCCCGCCAGCTCACCGGGTCGGCGAAGCACGACCGGCATCCGACCTGGTCCCCGGATTCGCGCTGGCTGGCGTTCGAATCGAATCGGGGCGGAAGCTTCCAGATTTACACGATGCGCGTCAACGGCGGCGAAGCTCGTGCCGTCACGTCCTTGTCCACCGAGGCCAACCAGCCGGTGTGGTCGCCCGACGGCCGGCACATCGCGTTCGTGTCGGCGGTGTTTCCGGAGTTTTCGGCGAAACCGTTCGCCGAGGCGGACCAGCTGAACCAGGCGCGCCTGGACGAACGGGAGAAGAGCAAGGTCAAGGCGCGGGTCATCACGCGGCTCCTCTACCGGCATTGGGATTCCTGGGTGGACGGCAAACGCCAGCACCTGTTCGTCGTGCCGGTGGAAAACGGCGTCGCGGCAGGGGATCCCAGGAATCTGACGCCGGGCGACCGGGATGCGATCCCGACGTCGAGCACCTTCGCGTCGGGGGATGAGTTCGCCTTTTCGCCGGACGGCGCCGAGATCGTCCACACCGCCACGCCGACACCGGCCCACCAGGAAGCGTGGAAGACGGATCACGATCTGTGGTCGGTGCGGTTGGTCGATGGAGTTCGACGACAAGTCACCAAGAACCTGGCCGCGGACAGTTGCCCGAAGTTCTCACCGGACGGCAAGTGGCTGGCGTACCGGGCACAGTCCAGAGCGGGATTCGAGTCGGACCGCTGGCAGTTGATGCTTTTGAACCGGGCGACCGGGGTGAGCCGTTCGCTCACGGCGGACTGGGATCGGTCCGTGGACGGGTTGGGGTGGTCGCCGGACAGCCGGAGCCTGCTGCTGGAGGCGGAGAACCGCGGGGTGAAGGCGCTCTGGCGATTGGGGATCGAAGGCGGGACGCCGATGTTGCGGGTGGGAGGCGGGGCCTGCGGCGATTCGAGCGTTCTGGCGGATGGCCGGACGGTCGTGTTTTCGCGGTCGACGATGCGGCATCCGGCGGAGTTGTACCGGATGCCTTTCGAGGGGGAAGGTGGCGAGCCAGTGGCGTTGACCCGGCTGAACGGGGCCTTGTTGGATCCCCTGGAACTGCGGGCGCCGGAGTCGGTGGAAGTGCCGGGTGCGGATGGAACACCGGTGCAGATGTGGATCCTGAAGCCGCCCGGGATGGAGGCGACCGGGAAACTCCCGTTGGTCTTCTGGGTCCACGGCGGGCCGCAGGGCGCGTTCATGGATTCCTGGTCGGCGCGCTGGAATGCCCAGCTCTGGGCGGCGCAGGGCTACGTGCTGGCGATGCCGAACCCGCGGGGGTCGACGGGCTTCGGCCAGAAGTTCACGGACGAGATCTCAGGGGATTGGGGCGGCAAGGTGTTCGTGGACCTGATGCAGTGTTTGTCGTGGCTGGAAAAGCAGCCCTATGTCGACACGACGCGGATGGCGGCGGCGGGCGCGTCCTTCGGCGGGTACATGATGAACTGGTTCCAGGGCAACACGGACAAGTTCAAGACGCTGGTGACGCACTGCGGGGTCTACAACTTCGACACGATGTATGGCACGACCGAGGAACTCTGGTTCGACGAGTGGGACCACGGGATTCCGTGGGAGAAGGCGGATTTCAGTCGGCATTCTCCCCACCGGTTGGCGGCGAGATTCAAGACGCCGAACCTGGTCATCCACAACGAACTCGATTTCCGGGTGCCGGTGGCCCAGGGGATGGACCTGTTCACAACGCTCCAACGGAAGGGGATTCCGTCGAAGTTCCTGTACTTCCCGGACGAGGGGCATTGGGTGCTGAAGCCGCAGAACAGCGAGCTTTGGCATGCGACGGTCTTCGACTGGCTGGCGGAGTACCTGAAGCGGTGAGGGAATTGGGGGGCGGAACTCCCTGCCGTCTGCCGCCTGCCGCGTTGACCGGGGGCCGGAAATCGCCAACTTCGGGGCCGTGCAACCAAGACGCAGCAGCCCAACCCGGGGGACGACGGGCGGTGGCGGAGTTGTGAATCGCCGGGGATCATGCTTCCAAACAAACTCGGCCCGTCCGTTCCGCCGGTTGGGCCTCCTTCCGGTCGCCCTTCTCGCGTTGGTGGGGATCGCGGGGTCCGCCGGAGCGCAGCAGGTGCCGGTGGTGGAGAAGACGCTGGCGAACGGGTTCAAGGTCCTGTTTGTCGAGCGGCACGATGAACCCACCATCTCGGCGGCCTTTGTGGTGCGGGTCGGGAGCGCCAACGAACGACCCGGGATCACCGGGATCGCCCATCTGTTCGAGCACATGCTCTTCAAGGGGACGCCCACGATCGGCACGAAGGACGCGACCCGGGACCTGGCGATCATCGCCGACCAGGAGCGCGTCCGGGAGGCGATGCGGAAGGAGGAAAGCCTCGTTCGGGCCGCATGGCGCCGCGGGGAGATCGACGACCCGACCCAGCTGGAGAACCAGACGCCGCGCTACCGGGAATTGGAGGTCGAATTCAAGAAACTCATCGACGAGCAGCGGGCGTTGCTGGTGAAGAACGAATTCGACCGCATCTACACCTCCCAGGGCGGGTCCGGGATGAACGCCTTCACCAGCTACGACATGACGGCCTATTTCATCACGGTCCCTGCGAACAAGCTGGAGCTTTGGTGCTGGATGGAAAGCGAACGGTTGTTGCGGCCCGTCTTCCGCGAGTTCTACGCGGAACGCGACGTGGTGTTCGAGGAACGACGGATGCGCACCGAATCGACGCCACTCGGCAAGTTCGAGGAAACGCTGCAGTCGATGTTCTGGGAGGCGCATCCCTACCAATGGCCGGTGATCGGGTGGGCTTCGGACATACCGGCGATTTCGAAGGCCGACGCCGACGCCTTCTACGCGACTTACTACGCTCCGCGGAACATCACCCTGGTGCTGGTGGGGGACCTGAAAGCGGAGGCTAGCCTGCCCATGATCGAACGGTATTTCGGACGGATCCCGGCCGGGGATCAGCCGGTGCCGGAGGTGGTCACGACCGAACCCGCGCAGAAGGCGGAGAAACGGATGAACGCCGAAGCCGAGGCGAACCCGCAGGTCGACATCCTGTACCACACGGTCCCGGCGGGGCATCGGGACGCGTACGCGCTGGACGTGCTCGCGCAGTTGCTCGAAGAGCGGACGGGTCGTCTCTACAAGGGACTGGTCGAAGGGCGCGAGGTGGCGTCGGAAGTTTTCGCTCGCTCGGAGCACCGGCGCTGGGCGGGTCTCTTCAACCTGGGCGGCGAGGCGCGAGAGGGAAAAGCGCCGGCGGATGTCGAAGCCGCGATCTATGAGGAAATCGAGAGGTTGAAGACGGAGGACGTCCCCGCGGAGGAGCTTCAGAAAGTGAAGAACGCGTTCGCCGCCGGGGAATACCGCAAGCTCGTTTCAAACATGCGCATCCTGTTCCAGCTGATCATCGATGAGGGCAGCGGGGATTGGCGCGAAGTCAACACCGCCGGGGCCAAGGTCCAGGCGGTGACCGCGGCCGATATCCGGCGGGTTGCCGCGAAGTACTTCACGAAGGAGAACCGCGCCGTGGCGACCTACACGCGCAAGGCCTCCGGAACCTCGACGCCGGAGGATCCCGACCTGGTGGGGCTCGCTCCGGAACAACTCCCCGTGATCCGGCAGGTGATGGGGATGCTCCGGCAGGAAACCGATGCCAGTCGGTTGCGCGGGCTCCTGGCGCAGATGGAAGCCCAGGGCGCCGGAAGCGACCCCAAACGCCAGCAATTCCAGCGCATTCTTCGAAAAAAGGTCGAGGCGCGCCTCGCGGAGCTGGAAGCCAAGTGACGCGGCGCTGAAACCGATACCTCCAATGAACTTCGAAACTCACCCTCAAAACCCCGGCGCGGGACTCCTTTGTCCCGGGACGTTCGTCGGACGCCCTTTCGCCGCGGTCCTCGCGCTTCTTGCCCTGACCCTGGTGATCCCGGCGGCCGAGATCCCCGATCGGCCCGAGAAACTCCGGTATCCCGCGCTGACCTTCGAACCCCCCGATCCGGCGGCGTACCGCGTCGAACTGAAGGCCGGGCCGGTGGCCTATGTGATCGAGGACCGCGAACTGCCGCTGGTCACGATCTCGGTGACGGTCAGGACGGGACAGTACTTGGAACCCGAGGGAAAAGCCGGGCTCGCGGCGTTGACCGGGGCGGTTCTCGTGAGTGGTGGTGCCGGGAACCGGAGCGCGGAGGAAATGGATGAGCGCGTCGACTTCCTGGCGGCCCAGTTGAGCTCCGCGATCGGCGAAGCCCAGGCCCGGGTGCGGCTGAACCTGCTTTCGAAGGACCTCGATGAAGGACTTCAGCTGTTGCGCGACGTCCTCATGGCGCCGCGGTTTCAGGAGAACCGGGTCGCGCTCGCGAAGGAGCAGACCCTGCAGCGGCTGAAACAACGCAACGACGATTCGTCGGACATCGAGGACCGCGAACGCGACCGACTGGCCTACGGCGCGGATTTCTGGCTGAACCGGCTGCCGACCGGGGCGTCGGTGCAGGGGATGGATCGCTCCGATTTCCAGGCGTTTCACCGCCGGTGGTTCCACCCGCGGAACATGGTGGTCGCCGCGAGCGGTGACTTCGCCAAGGCCGACATGGTGGCGCGGCTCGAGAAACTGCTGGCGGATTGGCCCTTCCCTGGCGAGCAGGCGCCGCCGGTTCCCGGGGACGCGGAGTTCGCAAAGCCGGGCGTCTATCTCGTCGACAAGGATGTGAACCAAGGCCGGGTGAGTCTCCTGCTTCCGGGACTTCGCCGGGATGATCCGGACTTCCTGCCGGTGACGGTGATGAACGACATCCTGGGCGGCGGCGGCTTCACTTCGCGGATCATGAACCGGGTTCGGTCGGAGGAAGGACTCGCCTATTCGGCGGGTTCGGCATTCCCGGAGGGTGTCGCGCTCGCGCGGGCGTTTCAGGCGACTTTTCAGACCAAGTCGCGGACCGTGGCGTACGCGTCGAGCCTCGTTTTGGAGGAATTGAAGCGGATCGCGAAAGAGCCCGTGACGGACGAGGAACTCAACACGGCCAAGCGTTCGTTCATCGACACCTTCCCGCGGCGTTTCTCGAGCAAAGCGCAAGTGGCCGGACAATTCGCTGACGACGAGTTCACGGGCCGCTACGCGCGCGACCCGGGGTTCTGGCGGGAATACCGTCGGCGCATCGACGCGGTGACCCGGGAGGACGTCCAGCGAATGGCCGAGAAGTGGTTGCAGCCTGATCGGCTGGTCCTGCTGGCGGTGGGACAGAAGGATGAGATTCTGAAGGGCCACCCGGATCATCCGGTGAAACTGGAGGACCTGGTGCGGGGACCGCGGGTGGAACTGCCGATGCGGGATCCCCTGACGCTGGAGCCGCGGTGACCGCCAAGCACCGGCTTCCGGGGTTGGACGGGGTGCGGGCTTTCGCCGTGGCGTGGGTGATTCTCCTGCACGCCGGCTACTCCGTGACCTACCCGGGTTGGTTCGCCGGGTTCGCAAGCCGGGGAGTCCATGGGGTAACCGTGTTCTTCGTCCTGAGCGGATTCCTGATCACGTGGCTTCTGCTGGAGGAGGAACAGCGGCTCGGCGCGTTCTCACTCCGCGATTTCTATGTGCGCCGGGCCTTTCGGATCCTGCCCCCGGTCTTCCTCTTCCTGCTCGGGCTCGCGGTGGCCTCCGCCCTCGTCCCCCTGGAGATTCCGGTCTTGGATTGGTTGGGCTGTCTCTTTTTCTTCCGGAATCTCACCGGAGGTTCGTACTACACCGCTCATTTCTGGAGTCTGGCGATCGAGGAGCAGTTTTATCTCCTCTGGCCGCTCCTGTTGTTTCTGACACCCCGGCGCGCGCGCCTTCCGGTCACCGCGGGGCTGTGCGCGCTGGCGCCGGTCTGGCGACAGGCGAACATGATGTTTTTCGGCGCCCAGAATCTGAACTGGTCCCGCGCCGATCTTCTTTACGACGCGTTACTCGTGGGAGCGCTCCTGGCGCTCGCCCAGCGGTATTCGGGGTTCCGCAAGTGCCTTGCGGGCGCCGAGTGGCGCGCCTACGCCGCGTTTGCGGGCGGTGTGCTGCTTGTTGTGGTCGCGCTCGCGCTTCCACTCCCGAAATACCTGCTCCCGCTCCGTATTCCGCTCGAGTTGGCCGGCATCGCCCTGGTCCTGAAAGTGCTCGTCGAGGGACGTGCGCCGGGGGTCCAGCGGGTGTTCCAGTGGCCGCCCGCCGAATGGATCGGGCGGATCTCCTACAGCCTCTACCTTTGGCAGCAGGTGTTCCTCCCCAAGGAACCGCTCGCGGTCTGGCAGCAACTTCCGTGGAACATCCCGCTCGCCGTGGGGTTCGCGTTCGCCAGCTTTCACTTCGTCGAACGTCCCGCCCTGAGGTGGCGGGAACGGTTCCTGAAAGGTCGCGCGCCGGTCGGACCCGTCGAATCCCCGCCTTGACCTGGAAGGGGCCCCTGCGCGTTAGATGTCGCATGCCCCACGAATTCCCCACCCGGAGTCGGTCGCGCGGCTTCACCCTGATCGAGTTGCTCGTGGTGATCGCGATCATCGCGATCCTTGCGTCGATGTTGCTGCCGGCGCTCGCCTCGGCGAAGGAACGCGCCAAGAAGACCAGTTGCACGAACAATCTCCGTCAGCTGGGGCTGGGTACGTTCATCTACGCCGACGACAACGAGGACCGCCTTCCGCCGCCGCTCTTCGACCCCGAGCGCATCGCTGGATCGGCGCCGTGGGAGGGGTACCAGGTGTTTCAGGGGGCCGACAACCAGCCCGCCGACAAGACCCGGCCCCTGAACCTGGGTCACCTCTTCGTCTCCGGAATCGTCTCTTCTCCGAAGTCGTTCTATGACCCGAGCCTCCGGCATCCCGACGCCCTCCCGATCAAGCTCGAGATGAAATACTACGAATCCGCCACGGTCCCGTGGCCGCGGGTCTTCAGCGGTCGGGTGCGGATCAACTACATGTACTATCCGCAGTCCGACGTGAACCTGACGCGGGGGCAGACCAACTGGGTCGAAACGGCTTTGAAAACGGGACAGTTGAGCGCGAGTCGGACGATGGTCACCGATCTCATCTACACGCGCGCCACAATCCCGCACGTCTCGAACAAGAATCCCAATGGCATCAACGCCCTTTGGGGGGACGGGCACGTCAGCTTCAGCACCACGAAGGCGGCCTTCGATCCGAAACTGTGGGACGCGGGAGAGCATCAGGCCGCGCAGCAGAATCCCGGCGACAACGCCCCGAAGTTCCGGACCATCGTCTCGCTGCTCAAACCGTGACCTCCCTGGCGCCTTCCCTCGCCCTTCGATGAGAGTGTTGATCGCCGGTTGCGGGTACGTCGGGCTCGCGCTGGGCGAACGCCTCGTCGCCGCGGGCCATTCGGTGGCCGGCATCCGACGGCCCGGCAGTGACCCCGCTCCCCTGCGCCGGCGCGGCATCGATCCGTTCCACGCGAATCTCGCCACCGGCGCGGGTTTGAACGCGATCCCGCTCCCCTGGGACTGGGTCGTCGCTTGCGCCGCGCCTTCGGACGGCACCGAAGCCGCTTATCGCGAGGTGTACGTCGAGGGCTGCCGGAACCTTCTCGCCTGGCTCCGGCCGTCGCCGCCCCGAGCCCTCGTTTTCACCGGCAGCACCGGCGTCTACCCGCAGAATGACGGCTCCGAAGTCGATGAGACGGCATCGACCGAGGGCGGAACGCCGACCGGCCGGGTTCTGAGGGAGGCGGAGGACCTCCTGCTTCGCGCCGCCTCGGAAGGATTCCCCGCGGTCGTTCTCCGGATCGCCGGGATTTATGGTCCGGGACGGAACCGGATCGAGTCCGTGAGGCGCGGCGAGTGGCGCGGACCGGCGAGTCCCGCGCGCTGGATGAACATGGTGCATCGGGACGACCTGGTGGAGGCGATCGTCGCCGCCCTGGACCGAGGGCGGGCGGGCCGGATCTACAACGTCAGCGACGGCGCGCCCTGCACGGAGCGCGAATTCCGCGAATGGCTGTCGGGACGGCTGGGTATTCCGCTGCGGGAAGAAGAGGCGCCGACGAGACCGCCAACAAAAGACCTGTCCCTTAGTCGCTCCCGGACCCGGACGGGTTCCAACAAGCGGGTGATCGCCGCGCGCATCCGGCAGGAGTTGGGTTGGTCGCCCGGGTACGCGGATTTCCGAGCCGGGTACGAGGCCGAGATCCTCGCGAGCGCCAAGCCAGGACCTCTCCTTTAGTGGCGTCCATCGGTGCACGGACATCCAAACTCCGACCTTGATCGATTTGTATAATCTGAGAATCTGATTTTATGAAAGAGCTGACGATCACGGTCACGGAAGCGGCGCGTAACTTCGCCGATTGCGTCAATCGGGCGCACTATCAGAACACGACGTTTGTGCTTCTGAAGAACGGCAAGCCTGTGGCCCGTATCGGGCCGGACCGAGAGAAGCGTTGCACGGGCAGGGATCTTGCGGAGGCGGTGGCCCGCGTCGATTTGTCGGACGAGGAGGCGAGGGGCTGGAATCGCGCCCTGTTGAGCGCTCGCGCAACCCTCAAGGCGCCCAGTGACAAATGGCAATAATCGTGGACGCGGATGTCATCATCCGAGGCGAGAAAGGGGACTTCGATTTCAAGACCTGGCTGGAGAGCCGACCGGACGATCTGTTCGAAATCGCGGCCATCACCGTTGCCGAACTCTGGCATGGTGTGGAACGGGCCCACCCAGATCGCAGGGCGCGACGTTTAAGGTACCTGCAAGGCGTGTTGGCCCCGCTCCCCATCGTCCCCTACACCGAGCAGACGGCCTACGTGCACGCGAGTCTCTGGGCCTCGTTGGAGTCGGCGGGCAAGACGATCGGCGCGCATGATCTTGTCGTCGCCGCCACAGCGTTGGAGCGGGGAAGCGAAGTGGCCACGTTCAACAAGCGGCATTTCGAGATGGTGCCCGGCTTGAGGCTCATCGAGCCGCGGTAAGCGGTGGCCGCGGATCAGGCGAGTTCCGGCTGAAAAAGGGTTTCCCAGCGTCGGGGGAAGGGATGGAGCAGGAAGGACTGGAGGAGAAGCGAGCGGATCCGGCGGCGGGGAACTTTGATTCGGTGGGTGGGATCCAGGACGTTGCCGGAGCCCAGGAGCCGGAGGGTTTCGATTCCGATGAGCAGGGGCAGGGCGCAGGCGATGCGAACGCGCGTCTGGGACCGCGGCGTGGCGCAGGTGTACCTCCATCCCGCGGCGAGATGCGCGGCCGCCGTGGCGAGGTGTTCCTGGTAGAGGTGGCGGAACCGCTCCATGACCGTGGGGTTGGTCAGGTCGGACGGCGTGAGCCCGGCGGCTTCGAGGCGTTCGCTGGGCAGGTAACAACGACCCCGGGCGAGATCGGCGGGGATGTCCCGCAGGATGTTCACCCACTGCAAACCCTTGCCGAAACGGATGGCGTTTTCGAGGTACGCGGGAAGTTCGAGGGGCGCCGTGGGAAACAAGTGGGAACGGCAGAGCCGCGTCCAGAATCCACCCACGCAGCCGGCCACCCGAAAGGTGTAGTCGTCCAATTCGCATTCGCTGGCGAGCGCGACGATCCGACCGGCGCGGGCGGAGTGAAACCGTTCGAGGTCCAGCTTCTGCCCGCTGGTGATCGTCTCCACCACCTCCCGGATGCAGCATCGATCGAAGCACGGAAGCGCCTCGAGCACGGTCACGGCCTCCTCGATTCGAACGAGAAGCGCGCGCTCGGAAGGGAGAGCCTGGTTCTCGGCGATCCGGGAGAAGTCCACGGGATCGATCCGGGCGCCGAGGATTCGGCTCCGGAGTTGGTCGAGCGCATCGAGCCTCTGGTCGAGCGGGACCACCTCGGTGTCGGCGAGGGTGTCCGTCGCTCGCGCAAGCAGGTAAGCCAGGCCGATCTGAGGGCGCACCGGACGCGGCAGGAGCCGGAGCGTGAGGTAAAACGAACGCGACACATCCCGGAGCAGGGTGGTGAGAAGGTCCGGGCCGGGAAGGCTCATGCGAGGGGATAGAATAGGCCCGAAGATCCGGGGCGCCAGCCACCGAAAAAAATGGAAACGCCGGGGTGGTCGGGGAGACAACCACGGAGCACACCGAACACACGGAAGGGGGAGTGGGAAGCTGTCGCCCGGGACTTCGCGAGCCAGGAGCCGGACCTGGCATGGGGCCTCTCCATTTTCCCTCCCTTCCGTGTGCTCCGTGTGGTCCGTGGTTGAATCTATGGGGCTTCAAGGTTCGCGACTCTCCCCGCGGGCTTCGGTGGGATCGGGCTCCCCGGCGGCGGGGGCCGCGGTGAGGACGGCATCGCGGACGGTCCAGCGACGGAGGCGTCGGCCGAGTTCCCTGGGCCAGTTCTCCTGGGTGCAGGTCATGAAGACCTGGCCGCGGGCGTGTTCGGCGCGTTCGAGAAGGGGCATGAGCCCGGCGCGTCGGCGGGCGTCGAGTTCGCCCATGACATCGTCGATGAGAAGGATGGGTGGAGTCCCGGTGAGGCCGGTGAGGTACTCGGCCTGGGCCATTTTGAGGGCGATGGCGAGGGACCGTTTCTGGCCTTCGCTGGCGAACTGCGCCGCGGGTTTGTCATTGAGCAGGAGTTGGAGGTCGTCGCGGTGGGGGCCGACGACGGTCAGGCGGAGCATTCTTTCGCGGCTCGCGGCCTGGGCGAGTTCGACGGCGAAATCGCCTTTCACCGAGGGCGCGTAGTGGATGCGGAGTTCCTCGGCGTCGTTGCTGATCCGGCGGTAGGCGAGACGAGCGAGGGCGGAAAGCCTTGGGACGAGTTCCTGTCGCGCCTGGGTGATCCGGTTTCCGGCTTCGACCAGTTCCTGGGTGAAAGGCCCGATCACGGCGGGATCCGGGTCGGGTTTCTTGAGGAGCGCGTTCCTGGACTGGAGGGCGCGGAGATAGCGTTGCAGCGTGGTGAGGTAGGGACCCGGGGTCTGGGCGAGGAGGAGATCGAGGAAGCGACGCCGAATCCGGCCGGTTCCCTTCACCAGCTGAAGATCCTCGGTGCAGAAGACGACACATCGCATCCGGCCGTAGTAGTCGGTCAGGCGCCGGACCGGTTGGTCGTCGAGGGACAGTTTCTTCTCACCCGTCGACCAAAACATTTTGAGCTGGTGTTCGGTCGAGGCGACGAGGCGGGCGCCGACGAAGTAGCCGCGGGCGCCGTGCCGGACCATCTGGGCTCCGCCGACCCCGCGGAAGGAACGGAGGGTGGCGAGGAGGTAGATGGCTTCGAGGACGTTGGTTTTGCCCTGGGCGTTGTCGCCCAGGATCAGGTGAAAACCGGGTCCGAAATCTTCGTCGAGCCGCGCGTAGTTGCGGAAGTCGCGCAGGCGGAGGTGGGCCAGGTGCACGGCGGAGGGGCGGTCGGGTTCGGCGCGGCGGGGCGGTCGAACGGTCAGCGGGGGCGCATGCGCCAGTTCTCGAAGGCGAGCATGGCCATCAGGAGGGTCAGAAAGACCTGGCCGGTGAGAAGCGCCAAACTGGCCAGCACGCAGGCCGTCACGAAGCCGACCGCGCAGGTGACGTGCAGGCGGCGATCGCCCAGGGCGGTCCGCAGGAGAAGTCCGCCGTCGAGGGGTTGGACCGGCATCAGGTTGATGAACGTCCAGAAATAATTGATCCAGATCAGGTTCACGAGGGTTTCGCGGAGTTCGACGGACGGGTTGGGAAGGTAGCGAAAGAGGAGGAGGGACACCGTTCCCAGCGCCACGCTGGCCGCGGGCCCGGCGGCGGTCACCAGGAGGTCCTCGCGGCGGTTGAATCGTGAGCCGTGCATGATCGCCGCCCCGCCGAAGGCATGGAGAACGATCTCGGGCATCGCGCCGAAGCGCCGGCCCGTGGTGGCGTGACCCAGTTCGTGGATGAGGATCGAGAAGAACACCACGATCACCCAGATGGCGATCCCCGCGATGCTGGCGACACTGGAAAAGGCATCCGGCCGCAATCCACCTCCCAGGAGGATCGCGGTGATCACGAACCAGAACTCGACGCGCACGGAAAACCCGAACAGATGAAACTGCATGCGGGCCTTCCCATGCGCCGCCTTGCGCCAAAATGCAACCCGCGGAACACCCGAACTGCCTTCGGGAAGGTCGGGATGAACCGGATCCCGGACCCGACGGACGTCGATCCCGTGCCGGGGCCTTATCCCAGGGCCGCGATCAGATGGCGGAGTTCGTCGGCGATTTCCCCGGGGTCGGACACCGTGGCCGCGATCTCGCGTTTCGCCGCCTCCCGGAACCGCCGGCGAAGCCTGTGCAACGCGACCCGGAAGGCGCCCTCCCCCATTCCGAGTTCGGCCGCGACCGCGGCCTGGGTTCGACCGTCGCGATCACCGTCGCCTGTGAGCCAAGGTTTCAGCGCTTCGAATTCGCGAAGTGAACCCGAACTGGCGGCTTCCCGCGAGACGACCTCCAACGACCGCTCCACGACGCTGATCGCCCAGGTGCGATCGAAGACCGCATCGTCGGGCGGTCTGGCAACCCCGGCGCCATCGACGGCGTCGGTGTCCCCGGCCAAAGGATCGAGTTCGGTGTGGGAAGCGTTCGCGCCGCGCTTCGCTCGCGCGGCTCGGAGGCGCTGGTTGGCGAGGAAATGTTTCAACGCGCCCAGCAGGTACGAACGAAAACGGCCGCGTGAAGGGTCGGCGCCGTGCAGTCCGTGGCGTTCGAGGATTCCCTCGAAAAACGCGTGGGCCAGATCCCGCGCCTGGTCGTCGGTCCGGGACTCGGACCTCAGCACGGCGACGACCGGGGCGTAGTAGGCGGCGCAAAGGTCGCTGAGCGCCTGTTGGGCGTCCGAGGATTTTCCCTGGGATGCCAGGATCCGGGTCCAGTGGGTGGTGGCGAAGACGATCGGACCCCGGGGAAGGGGCGATGGGTCGGGAGGCGATGGGGTCATGGCGTGGCTCGGTGACCCGCGCGTTTGCTTCGCGCCCTCCAGATCCTTGCGATCACGAGCAGGCCGAGTCCTCCGAGCGAGGCGAGAACAAAGAAGGCTGCGACGAGGAGACGTGGGGAGATCCCGGTGGTGCTGACGGGGAGCGGGTTGCCGAGGATCGGGAACTCCGGCGGGGAATCCTCGAAACGGGCGACCAGCGATTGGCCGTCGATGCGGCACAGTTCGGTGCTGGTTCCCCGGAAACAGCGGGTGCTGGAACTGGCGGTGCGAAGGACCTCGGCGGCGAGGCTTGGGTAGCTGCCGGGGCGGTCCGTGAAACTCGAGGCGCCGCCGACCGATCTGGCGATCCGGACCGCGTTGGTTCCGATCGGAGTGAGTTGGATGCGAATGCGCACGGAGATGAGGCCGTCGCGCCGGCGAAGGCTCGTCGACGCCGTGGATCGGTCGTCGCCCCATTCCACCGTCGCTGTGCCTGGGCGTGCGGCTTCGAGGGTCCAGGTGAACACCAGTCCGTTTTCGTTCCAGGAACCGGTCCGGGAGCAGGCGACCCACTCGGGATTCCCGGAATGGAGAGGCTTGCCGATCTGGAATCCGGCGCGGAATTCCCGACCCGCGGGTCGCAGGATATGGAACAGCGTGGCGGCCTGGGATTCGCCGGCGGCCGGCGGTCCTTCCTCGCGCCCCGAGAAGGCTCGCAACGCTTCCGCCGCCAGGGCGGCATCGGGGAGGACGAAGGCAACGCGCGTGGTGTGTCGCCCTTCGCGCAGGAGGATCCGGGTGGTGTTGCCGCGGTATGGATTGGGGCGCAGGACGATTCCGGGCGGTTTCGCCACCAACGGGTCGGTCAGCGCCGTGTCGACGGCTTCGGGGAGATGCGGCCCGGAAAACTCCCAGACGACTTCGGCTGTTCCGGCGTCCAGTTCGGTCACCAGATCGGCCAGGACGACGTTGTTGCTCACGCCGGCGGCGGTCCAGCCGAGGCGCTTCATCGGGGGCATGGGAGGCGGCGCGAAGAGCGCCTCGAACGCGCCGGGGTCGCTGTCGTACTGTTTTCCAAAGAACCCGCCCAGCCCCAGCGCGGCGGCGGATGCGCCCACCACGATCGCGATGTCGCCGACGAGCCGTGCTCGCTCGGGTCTCGTGGCGCCGCCGGTGATCCGGAGGCTCCGCCGGAACGGGACCACGATCGCGGCCAAAAATAGTGGCAGGGCGGGGACCCATCCCAGGACCCACCCGGGTGCTGAGGACGACCGCAGGGCGGCGAGTCGGGCGGTCGCGGCGTTCAATTCGCGTTCCGCCGACCGAGCCGACTCCACGGCTTCGCGAACGCTTCCCGCGAGTCGGTCGTTGTCGGCGGCCAACCGGTTCGCCGGGTTCGACAGGTTTTCGTCCGATGGGACTTCGCGTTCCGCCAAGGCTGCCCGCGCCTGGACCTCGTTGCTCGTCGCGGATCCGAGGGCCTGTTGAAGGGTCGCGACCCGCTCGGTCTGTTCCATCCGCCACCGATCGCGTTTCGCGTTGTGAATTGTGGTGCCGATCCCCCCCACGGAGACGGCCGTCAGGGCCAGGAACAGTCCCGCCACGAGACGTGCGGCGCTTGGGCGTTCGCCGTGGCGCAGGCCGCGACGGAAGACCAGGTGCCAGGCGGCCAGGGCGCCGAGCCCCCCCGCGAGGCCGACGAGGGCGCCAATGATCCGCGGAGCCCGCGCGGTTGACGGCGCCGGAACGAGGAACATTGGGCCCAGGATGACGAGGGTCACCGCGAAGAGTAAGAACAGGAACAGTCGGGCCGGATTTCCACCTTCTGGGCGGTGGGGAGGTTGGGGGATGGGAGGCGGGGACGCGGTTTTCTGCCCCGCGGGAACCTCGGGCGCGCTTAAGGCTGGAGCTGGCGACGGGGACGGTTCGACGACGACGGTTTCAAGGTGGGTCCTCAATTCGTCGGCGGTCTGGTAGCGGCGTTCAGGGTTGGCATCGAGGGCGCGCAGGACGATGGCGTCGAGGCGCACATCGATCCGCACCCTGCGGGAGGGAGGTTGAAGGCGTTCGTCGGGGCGTTCACCCGTCAGCATTTCGTAGAAGACGACGCCGAGGGAGTAGATGTCGGCGCGGCTGTCCGCGGTCTTTGGATCCAGACATTGCTCGGGCGCCATATAGCCGGGGGTGCCCACCGTCTGGGTGCCCTTGGGGGCGGAGGCGCTTTCCGAGGGACCGGGTCCTGGTCCCGGTTCGGGTCCGAGGATTTTCGCGATGCCGAAGTCGGCGATCTTCACGCGCCCCGCCTGATCAAGGAGAAGGTTCTCGGGCTTGATGTCGCGGTGGACGATGCCGCGCTCGTGGGCGAACTGGAGCGCTTCGCAGAGCGAGGGAACGATGGCGATGGCTTCCTCGGGGGAGAGGCGTCGGGACTGGAGCAGGTGCCGGAGATTCACGCCGTCGACGAACTCCATCAGAAGGAAATAGAAGTCCGCGCTGCGGCCGAAGTCGTGGATCGTGACGATATGCGGGTGGCTGAGGGCGGCGAGGGCGCGGGCTTCCTGGGCGAAGCGATCGGCGAAAGCGGTGTCGTGGGCTCGATGGGGTGCGAGCAGCTTCAGAGCGACCATGCGGCCGAGGGATTTCTGGCGGGCCCGGTAGACGACCCCCATGCCTCCCTGGCCGATGAGGGATAGGATCTCGAGTTGGGGAAACGCGGCGGCGACGGCGTCGAGGCTGGGGGGCGGTTGATGGGTCGTGGTTTCGGGGCTGGTGGAGCCGGGTTCCGTGGGTTCGGCGACGCGGAGGAGGAGACACCTGGGGCAAAGGCCTCCCGACGTGTCCGAGGGGAGTTGGGCACCGCATTGGGCGCAAGGTCGGAGAGGGTCACTCATCGGCGGGTACCTGACACCTTATGGTGCCGATGTTACCGGAAGACGCCGGAGAATTCACGGACGCGATCGGACGGTGGAGCGGTCTTCGTGTTGGGAGGAGACCCCGTCGGCGCGGTGTGAAAAGCCGTGGCCTCGGCGGCACGGGGCATGCTTGGAGTGGTTTGATGAAGCGTTGGGGGGCAAAAACTGCCGAGCGCGGAGCCGTCCGAGGTGGATACCGGGCAATTGTGGCAGCGTGGATCTGGATCTTCGCCCTGGCCGGGCCTTGTGGCGGCGCGGAGCTTGGTTCGTTGCCTGGTACTTCGCTTCGAACCACGGGAGGCGCGTTCGATCTGGCAATCGACGGCGACGGATACTTCCTTGTCCGCTCCCCTTCGGGTGGTCGGCCTTCGTATTCGCTGACTCGTTACGGGGCGCTTCGGATCGACGAGAACGGGAACCTGGTCACGGGCGAAGGAGGCTTGGTGTTGGGCTTTTCCCTGGTCAATGAGGAACCCGAGCCGATCAACTTTCCGGGGCCGGGATGGATTGGGGGCGATTCGGCGGGTCGCATCCTGGTGTCGATCCAGGTGGAACCGAACGGCGAAGTCGTTGGCGGGTTCTCGGACGGTTCGGTCGAAGTCGTGGCGCGGATCGGGGTCGTCCTGCCGGCGCGTCCGGATCGGCTTCGGCGGATTTCCGACTGGAATTTTGATTGCGCGGACTGTGGGCCCGTCGATTTGCCGTCGTTGCATGGACCGGGGGAGGGAGGGGCGGGAACGCTTCGGCACGGGGTTCTGGAATTGCCGCAGCCCGGGCTCAGTTTGGGAACCTTCGATCGCACCGCTGGGCGACGGGAAGGTTCGGTCCTACCCGTTCCCGTGCTCTTGCCGCGGCTCCTTTGCGTGCATTTGGAGGGGCCTGGCGGGTTGACCGTGCGGGATCCTGCGACCGATCAGGAGTTTGTGACGCGCGACGGTCTGATCAAGATCGACTCCGAGGGTTGGCTCGTGACGTTGACCGGCGGATATCGGGTTCGCGGATTCAGCGAAGCGCCATTCCCGGGCATGAGGGACCTTCGAGTTCCCATGGCGTCCAGCGGTTCGAGTCTCGGATCCGATACGATGCTCATGGCCGAGACGGCGTC
This sequence comes from Limisphaerales bacterium, assembly GCA_050250555.1. Taxonomy (GTDB): domain Bacteria; phylum Verrucomicrobiota; class Verrucomicrobiia; order Limisphaerales; family CAIMTB01; genus CAIMTB01. Next base: position 71,355 of record JBFWOK010000002.1, on the reverse strand, counting down.
GATCGACGGGCACGGTTTCGTGACGGCGTATGGGGCCGACGGAGGGATTGTCCGCCTGGGACGCGTCAAGCTGGGGCCTTTTCCCGGTTCCGAAGCCGTTGGACCGACCTGGATTCGCAGTGGGCGGGTCGACCCAGCCTGCCTGGATGAAGCCACGCTCAAGGCGCTGAACCATCGGTCGAGATTCGTTCAAAGGCCGATCGAGCCGGCTGATTCCCCGATGTGGGTGGCGATCGCGGGATCGGGCTTCTTCCTGGTGCGCACTCCGGAAGGCGAACGGCTGCTGACGCGGTCCGGACGGTTTCGCCGCCAGGACGACGGGTCGATCGTGACCGAGGCCGGGTGGCCGGTGCAGGCGGTCCGTGAGGCCTGGGGCGACGAACTCGAAGACCTGCGCGTCGCACCGTCGGTCGAGAATGTGTCCACGGAGCCGGCGGGTGATGTCCGGTCTCGCATCGGGATCGAGCGGGTTCACGAGGAAGGGGACGGATCCTGGGTTGACCGGTTGGCGCTCGCGCAGGTCGTCGACCCGAGCGAATTGGTCGAGGTCGTCCCCAACCATTTCCGCCTCGTTCGGCGCGCTGGCGCTCTGGGAAAGCTTCGATGGTCCGTGCCGCGCAGGAACGGGATGGGGGCCGTGTTTCCGGGATTCCTCGAAGTTCCCGACGCGGCGACGGAGTACTTCCCTTCGGACCTTCCTTCTCGGGCTCGGCAGATCGTCTTGTGGGGACTTCAAGGGCGGGCCGGGAGAATCCAGGTCAGCGAAGATCTGAGCGGGTGGAAGGATTGGTTGAGTTTCCGGGATTCGTTCGACGGGTTGCGGTTCACAGGTCTCGAGCCAGCGGGCGGGGGCGATTTCGTCGGGATCGCCAATCAGGTTTTCGATCCGCGTGAGTCCGAGGCGTCCAGGTTTTACCGGATCGTGATCGATGCCGAAGCCGACGACTTTGGTCCGCCCTGATCTTGAAGCGGGAGATGGAGCGCCGAAGGCGGCTGGAGATCGGCCAATTTTGCCCCATGGCAGTCGTCCGGCCAGAGCAACCGGGTCGTTTGGAGAGTGCGGTGCTCCGCACCGCTTTGGTGGGGCTCGCCATGCTTCGGCGCTCAGCGGCGATCCAAAGCGGCGCCGAGCGCCGCACTGCAAAGGATCCCGCCCGTGGAGGTCCACCCACAAGAAGGCGGGCCAGGTCGGAAGAATGCCATTGCAGGTTCGTGGGAGTTTCATTAGGAACCCTCCTGTCTCCGATCAAAAAACCTCCCCTCCTTCCATGTCCTTGCGAAGACCCAGCACGCCGGCGATTCGTCGGTCCTCCGGCTCCGGCCCGTCATCCCCGGGCGGATTCACGCTGATCGAGCTCCTGGTGGTGATCGCCATCATCGCGATCCTCGCCTCGATGCTTCTTCCCGCCCTGGGCAAGGCGAAGGCCAAAGCCAAGGCGATCTCGTGTCTTGGCAACACGAGGCAGCTCGGGCTCGCGTGGATCCTCTACGCGGGGGATCACGAGGAGAAACTCGTTCCGAATTTTCTCGGAACGCCGGACGCCTGGATTCTGGGGGACGTGAACGCGCCGCCCGGGCACACCAACCTGAACTTCATCCGGAACGGAAAGCTGTTCCCCTACAATCAGTCCGAAGCGATCTACGTCTGCACCGCGGACGACTACCGGTATCAGAACAAGCCGTTCAAGCGGACCCGCAGCTACTCGATGTCGGGCCAGATGAACAGCAACGTGGACTGGGTGAATCCGAAGTACCCGATCCGCAAAAAAACCGGCGACATCGTCAGTCCCTCGCCGTCGGGAGCCCTCGTGTTCCTGGATGAAAGCTCCAAGACGTTGGAGGACGGCTATTTCGCGATCCAGGTCGACAACCGGGTCTGGCAGAACGATCCGTCGGACCGGCACAGCAAGGGGGCCAATCTGACCTTCGCGGACGGGCATTCGGAGATTTTCAAGTGGGTGGAGCCGAAGACGGGGAAGCACACCTGGAACGAGCCGGCGCAGAAGCCGATCGACCGGGATTTCGACAAGATCGCCAGGACCATCGCGATCAGTGACGGCCTCTGAGGCGCCCAGGTTTGGGGGGCGCGCCGAGCCGCCGGTCCGTCGAGGTCGCGACCGCCCGCCCAATCCCCGAAGCTGTGCCTGCCAATGCACACTTCCATCCATATGGAGGTGGTGTTAGAAAGCGGCGGTTTCTCCCGTCACCAAGCGTTTTGAGCGCCGGACCATTCGATCGACCGATGGATCGGCGGAGTCCGCGAGTGGGGACGGTTGCGACGACGACCCATTCCCGTATCAATCCATGAACCCTGACACCGTAACTCCGCCCGTGAAACGCACCGGATCCTCGTCGCGTGAAGGGGCTTTCACATTGATCGAACTCCTGGTGGTGATCGCCATCATCGCGATCCTGGCGAGCATGCTGCTTCCGGCGCTATCGAAGGCGAAGGACCGCGCCCAGTTCACGCTGGATCTCAACAACACCAAGCAGATCATGCTGGCGATGACGATGTACACGGGGGACCACGAGGAGTACATGCCGTCGCCGGGTTGGGGGCTCACGATCAAGAGTTGGGCTCACGGACCCAACATGGCTACCGCGGCGGGCGAGACTCTGCCGACCCAGCGGAACACGTCGAACCAGGTCGAGAAGGTGAAGACAGGCCAGTTGTATCCGTACATGCAGACCCACCAGGTGCTTATTTGTCCCCGGGATCGGGTGGAACAGGCGGGACTGAAGAAGGCCCAGTTCCGGCAGCGCGATCAGAAGATCAGCAGCTACGTGTGGAACGGCGCCCTGATCAGTTTCGGGGGCTTGGCCGGGTGGGACAGTCGTCTGCTCACCCACCGCATCACCGCCTTCCAGCCGACGATGATCCTTCAGTGGGAAGCGGACGAGATGAAGCCCTTCTTCTTCAATGACTGCTCGAGCTACCCCGACGAGGGGATTTCCCAACGGCACGGCGGCGGCATCTCGGCGAACGAGCGCGTGGACGTCAAGGGCAGCGGCGGCGTTGGTCTCATCTCGGGCAGCGCGCACACGCTCAAGTACAAGCGCTTCTACGAGCTGGCGGGTCGGGTCGACGGACGAGGCGCCGGTCTTCGCGACGTGCCCAACGATCTTTGGGCGGATCCGAATCATCCCCGCGGCGGCGCCCAATGATCGTTCGTCGTGCTCGGATACTGAACCAACGGGGACGGGCGACCGTTCCACGCCCCCAATTGAATTGGTTTGAGGCGCGTGGGTCCCGGACCTGCTCCAAAGGAGGACTGCATGAAGATTTCGTGGTGGATTGGGTTTGAATGGCGCCGGGTGCTGAGCCCGGCGGGGCTTGGCGTGCTGCTGCTGGCTTCTGCCCTCGCAGGAGGCGGGTGCGGCAAGTCCGCGGAGGAAGAATCGGCCGAGGCGCCGCCTGCCGCGGAAACCGCTCCCGCCGAGGAAGTCGCCGAAACCAGCGCGCCCGAGGAGGAGTCGACCACCGAATCGGCGCTCGAGCCGATGAACGTGGACGAAACCCTTCGGGGGAGCGACAAGGCGGTCGCCGCGAGCGATTGGGGATCGGCGACGGATGCGCTCCTGAAGCTTCAAATGAGCGGGTCCATCAAGACCGATCAGCAGGGTTGGGATTACAACAACCGGATGACCGTCCTGCAGAACAAGTTGATCGAGGCGGCCGACAATGGGGATCCCAAGGCCCAGGCCGCCATCGAACGCTTGAAGCGGACCCGGCCGCGCTAGAGGTAGGAGACAAAGAGAGGCAGGGCTCGTCGCCCTCCGCCCACTCCGCCTTCACTCTACGGAGGGGCGGGACGACTCCGTCTCGGCATGTCGGTTCGCAGGGAAATGCGAACGGCCTGACCGACGGTGTGAGCGCCGGGGGCCATCCCAGCCTCGGACTTCGGCCTCATTGATTCCATGCTTCCGGCATGCGATTCCTGAACCGACGCAACGTTCCGGTCGGCGTCTTTCCGGGAACACCACCGGGCGGATCCCTGACCGCGCTCGCGACAGGTTTCGCCGTTGCCGTCGCTCTTGCTGTCGTCGCCGTGGCCGGGTGCGGAAAACAACCGCCAGGAAGTGTGGAGCCGTCGACCCGACCTCCCGTTGCCGAGGGGAAGTCCGCCGGCATCCCGTCCTCCTCCGATTCACCTTCCGAATCCTTGGGTTTGCGTGTGGTGGGCGAGTCTCCGCGACAAGGTGGGCCGGTCGGCTACGTGACTTCCGAGAGTTGCCGGGAATGCCATCGCGAAGAGCACGCGAGCTGGCATGCCTCGTACCACCGCACGATGACCCAGCTCCCGGGGACGAACGCCATCGTCGCGGATTTCGACGGAGTGACCCTGGAGACCGCCGACGAACGTTTCACGCTGACGCGGGAAGGGAACGAATTCTGGGCCGCGATCGACGATCTCGCCGAGTGGAATTCCGCTCCCCCGGATCGCAAACCGGTTCCGGTGCGTGTGCGCATCGGTTTGGTCACCGGCTCGCATCACATGCAGGCGTTCTGGCTCCCGGGCGGGTTCGGCAACGCCCAGATCGGGTTTCCCTTCACGTGGCTGGTCCAGGATCGCCGGTGGGCTTCGCGCCATGAGGTCTTCATCCGGGATCCGGCGGCGCCTCCGCCTGTTGAGACGTGGAACATGACGTGCATCCGATGTCATTCGACGGGCGGACAGCCCCGTCCGAGGAAGGAGGAGCAGGTGTTCGACACCCAGGTGGGTGAGTTGGGGATTGCGTGCGAGGCCTGCCACGGACCCGGCGAGATCCACACGAAACGGCTCACGGCTTTTCAGTCCGCGCGATCGAGCGACCCGTCGGTCGAACTTCCGGCCGACCTCGCCATCGTTCACCCCGGAAAACTCGACAAGGTCCGTCAATCGCATGTCTGCGGGCAGTGCCACTCGATGAAGTGGTTCGACGCGAAGGAGGACTGGGCGGAGAGCGGATTCCGGTACCGGCCGGGGGACGATCTCGAAAGCACGACCCCGATCATCCGTCCGACCCGGCTCGCGGAGCAGGATTGGCTCAAGGGGGTTCTCGAACGTGCGCCTGGGCTCCTGGAGCAATTCTTCTGGGGCGACGGAATGATCCGCGTCGCGGGTCGTGAGTTCAACGGCCTGATCGAGACCGCCTGTTATCAGCGGGGGGCGATGACCTGCCTGAGCTGTCATTCCCTGCATGACTACGCGGACCGGGACGACCAGTTGAAGCGCGGGGCGGAGGGCAACACGACCTGTCTCGAGTGCCATGACGCCACGCGGTTTGGGCCCGCCCATTCGCATCACCCGATCGGTTCGACCGGCGATCTCTGCGTCAACTGCCACATGCCGCACACCACGTACGCGCTGCTGAAGGCGGTGCGTCAGCATCAGATCGACAGTCCGCGGGTGGCCACGACCCTGGAAACAGGCCGGCCGAACGCCTGCAATCTCTGCCATCAGGACCGGTCGCTGGCGTGGACATCCGAGCATCTCGCGGATTGGTACGGACATCCGCGGACCCCGGTGCCTCCCGAGCGGGCGGAGACCTCCGAGACCGTGCGGGCGTTGCTGGCGGGAGACGCCGGCGAAAGGGCCCTCGCGGCATGGCACCTGGGTTGGGCGCCCGCGCGGGCGCTGACCGGGGATGACTGGCAGGCGCCCCTGTTGTCGGGGCTGCTGCTGGATCCCTACTCCGCCGTTCGCTACATCGCCCACCAGTCGCTCGGACGGTTCCCAGGATACGCTGACCTGACCTACGACTTCACGGGCTCACCCGCGGCGCGGGAGACATCCGCGCGGGGCGCGCACGAACGATGGAAGGGCGCGACCCGGTCACGGACGCGCGAGGTCTCGTCGGCGCTTCTTCTCACGCCGGAAGGCGCCCAGGATCAGGGCCGGGTCCAAGCCTGGGTCCGGCAACGAAACGACCGCCCCGTGCATCTCCGGGAGTAGGACGGGTTTCTCGAGCCCGGGTCCCCGGGGTTTTCAGTCCCTTTGATCCCCATCGGCCCGGCGCAGAATGGCGAAAACGGGGCGGTGATCGGAGGCGACGCTCTCTGGGATGACGCGGAATACCAGGGTTTGCCAAGTTCCCCGCGGGGAACCGAGGATGTAGTCGATGCGGGCCTTGGGCTCTTCGGCGGGGACGGTAGGTGCGGCGGCCTCGCTCGCCGTGTCGTCCCAGGGGGATTCCGCGTTCAGCAGGCGATCCATCACGCGGCTTTCGGGCGTGGCGTTGAAATCGCCGACGAGCAGCGTTGGTGCGGAGTCGCGTCCGAGGATTTCGACCAACGCGCCGGCCTGGTCCCAGCGGTCGGCGTCGTCGCGTCCGGCGTCGAGGTGGGTGCCGATCCAGCGGATGCGACCCAAGCGGGGGATTTCGACCCACGCGCTGACGGCGATCCGGGGTTCCTTGCCGCGGGTGCCCGGCAATTGGATCACCGCGAAATCTTCGAGAGGCCAGCGACTGAGGAGCGCCTGTCCATATTCACCGCCCTGGAACGGCATGGCGGCTCCATAGGCCCCGTAAAGGCCGGTGAGGCGGCTGTATTCGGCGGCTTGGTCCATACCTCCGGTTCGCGCGGCGTTTCGGTCGACTTCCTGCAAGGCCACGAGGTCGGGATTCGCGGCTCGAATGACCCTTGCGATCCGCTCGAGGTCGAGGCGTCCGTCGACTCCTTCGCCATGATGCAGATTGTAGGTCATCACCCGCAGGTCGGACGGGATCTCAGGGGGGGAATCGCTCGAACAGCCGGCCGCCATGGCGGTGACTGTTCCCAGGCAGAAAGCGCGGCGGCTGATGCGGATTCCTGCAATGGCCGGATCGACGTTCCCTTCGCTCGTTTCAGGTTTCACTGGAGCCTCACGCGAAGTCGTAGATCACCACCTTGGTGCAGACCTTCTTGAAGACCTTCTCGACGAATTCGACGTGGGACGGATGGACCTGATAGGCGTCCTGGGCGGCTTTGTCGGCGAAGACGAGGTTGAGGGCGACCTGATAACTTTGGTCCACCACGGGGCGGTGGCTTCCTACCATCCTGCCGATGTGGTAGTGGAGGGTGCCTGGGATGTCGCGAAGGTACTGATCGGCGCCGGCGATCAATTCGTCCGCCGCGGTGGGCTTCGCGGGATCCGTCCAAAAAATGACAACGTGCGAGAACATGGGCGGAGACTATGGCAAGGACCCCTGGGATGGCCAGAGGTCAGCGGCCGGGGATGGCAACGAGGCGGGTGACGGTCTTCGGCGGAGGGATCTGCTTCGAAGGATGGCGGCGGTTCCCCTGGCGCTGGCATTTCCGATGACGTTCACGGTGGCGAACAGGACGGGAGCGCAACCGGTGGCGGCCGTGCCCGGGGGCGGGTCGGATTCGCCGTCGCTGCCCCCGTTGCCGCGTCTGCCGCTGCTGGAGTTCCAAGCGGCGGATGGATCCCGGCGACCTGTCCGGCGTCGATCGCAGTGGGGCCAGCGGCGGGACTCCATTCTTGAAGCGTTCCAGGAGATCGCGGGGAGGGTTCCGGGAGAGGAGAAGCGGTGTCCGCTCGATGCGCGGGTGGTGTCGGAGGAGGACTGCGGGTCGTTCGTGCGGCGAGACCTCACCTACCAGGCCGAGCCCGGCGACGGCGGTCGGGTGCCGGCGTACCTGCTGGTTCCGAAGTCGGCTTTGTCGCGGCGGCGACGGGCGCCCGGGGCGTTGTGCCTTCACCAGACACATTCCGCGGGCCGGAAGGTGGTGGTGGGGCTTGGGAAGAGCCCGGATGATGAATACGGAGTGGAACTCGTCCGCCGGGGATTCGTTTGCCTCGCGCCCGGTTACCCGCGTTTGGCGGACTACTCGCCGGACATCAAGGGCCTGGGGTACGAGAGCGGGACGATGAAGGCGGTGTGGGACAACAAGCGGGGACTCGACCTGCTGGAGTCGCTGCCGTTCGTCCGGCGGGGCCGTTTTCTGGCGATCGGTCATTCGCTGGGAGGGCACAACGCGATCTACACGGCGGCGCTCGAGCCGCGGGTGGCGGTGGTGGTCACGAGTTGTGCGTTTGATGCCTACCTCCACTACATGAATGGAAACCTCTCGGGATGGATTCAGGACCGTTACCTGCCGCGATTCGAGGCGTACCGAGGGCGTCCGGCCGAGATCCCATTTGATTTTCACGAACTCATCGCGTCCCTTGCTCCTCGTGCGTTTTTCGCGAATGCGCCCAAGGGCGACGGCAATTTTCGGTGGGCGAGCGTCCATGCGATCGAGGAGGCGGTTCGGCCGGTCTATCGATGGTGGGGAGCGGCGGACCGGCTGCGGATCCGGTATCCCGAGGGAGGCCACCGATTTTCGCCGGACCTTCGGGCGGAAGCCTATGGGTTTGTCGAACGGCACCTCTGACGGCGCGAGCGCCTGGATGGGCTGGACGCGGGCCCTGGTGAGAACCCTGGCTGCGATGATCGTGCTCGCGGCTTCGGGTCTGGCCGGGAGCCTCACCCGAGTGCGCGCCGCGGAGTCCGCCGACGACGGACCAGTCTATCGGGGTTGCTGCGACGCTTCCGCCGCCGCGGTGATCAACGAGAGCCTGATCGCGGTGGCGAGCGACGAGGAGAACATGATCCGGTTGTACCGGCGCGGTTCCGGTGGGATGCCTGTCGCGCTGGTCCGTACTCCCGTCCTGTCCGGTCTGGATCCCGGCCGGAACGAAATGGACCTCGAGGGCGCGGCCCGAATCGGGGACCTGATTTTCTGGATTGGATCGCATTCCCGCAACGACGACGGCGAGGCGCGCCCGGCGCGCCACATCCTGTTCGCGACCCGGATCGTCGGAACGCGACTTTCGGCGCGCCTGGAACCGGAGGGACGTCCGTTTCATGGACTCGTTCCGGCGCTCACGGTCGACCCCGCGCTGGATCGGTTTAGGTTTTCGGTGGCTGCGGGAAAGTCGGGCGAAGCGTCCGGGGGGTTGAACATCGAGGCGTTGGCCGCCGGGGCGGGGGGGAAGCTTTGGATTGGCTTTCGGAATCCGGTTCCTGACGGGAAGGCGCTGATGATTCCGCTGCTGAATCCGGTTGAAGTGATGGCCGGACATCCGGCGCGGTTCGGCACGCTGGTCCAATTGGCGCTGGGGGGGTTGGGTTTGAGGGATGCGGTTGCGGTGGGTGAAGGCGAGCGCCTGCTGCTGCTGGGCGGGCCGGCGGAGGGCGGCGGAAAACACCGATTGTTCGTCTGGATCGCGGGCTCCGGGACGGTGTCCGAGGTGAAAGGGGCGGTTCCCAAGGGTTTTCAGGCGGAATCAATTCTGAGCGTCGGCGAGCCCGCCTCGCGTCAGGCGGAGATTCTGAGCGACGATGGCAGTGAGAAAACCGGTGGAAAACGTTGCTCGGAGTTGGGGGATAGGAGTCGCCGCGCATTTCGGTCGTGGCTTGTGCGGTATTGATGAGGTTCGACTCGGGGTGGTTCGTACCCGGCACGGACTTTGCGAATGGAATGGACCGGACCGGGTCGGATACAGCGCTTGGCTACATCGGCACAACTAGGGGGTCTCCGGTAGGGAAGTTGGATACGAAACATCCTTTCATTCAGGGACTTGCGTGCGTTGGCGGGAGCTGTCATCACGGGTGGTGACACGGAGGATGGTCGGCATGGGAAACGGTGGAACCGGCTAAGAGACTCCCGTGCGGATGCCGATGGGTAAGGGGATCACTCGCTGAGCCATGAGCTGGATGCGAACAACGCGAGGAAGGCTGCGGCTTGTCATGGGCGTGACGGGCGCGTTGTCGGTGATGCTCGGGTTCGCCTTCGCGGCGTTCATGAATCCGGGCGCCTGGGAAGGTGGGGATCCCGGGTGGGTCGTGGGCGGGTTGTTGGCATTGATCCTGGTGGGTGCGTTTCCGGCTTCGGCCTGGGTCGAGCGGTTTCTACTGGCGCCTGTCCGGGACGAAGCCCTGGTTCGAGCCCGGGCCGAGATGGAGGCGCGCATGCGGGGATTGGGGACCGAGGTTGCGGAGCGTAGGAAAGCGGAGGACGAGGCGCGGCGCGCGCGGGACGAGGCGGAGGCGGCGAACCGGGCCAAGAGCGAGTTCCTCGCGGTGATGAGCCACGAGATCCGCACTCCGATGAACGCGATCATCGGAATGACGGGGCTGCTGTTGGACACCGGGCTACAGCCGAGGCAGCGCGAATTCGTGGATGCGGTTCGGACGAGCGGTGAGTCGCTGCTCGAGATCATCAACGGCATCCTGGATTTCTCGAAGATCGAATCGAGTGAGATGGTTCTGGAGCCTACGGATTTCGATTTGCGAACCCTGGTGGACGGAGTTCTGGAGTTGCTGGCTTCGCGAGCCCAGGACAAGGGCCTGGAACTGGCGGCGGTCATGGGATCGGAAGTGCCGGTGGCGGTTCATGGGGACGACGGCCGGCTTCGTCAGATCCTGGTGAACCTCGTGGGGAACGCGATCAAGTTCACGGAGAAGGGTCAGGTGGTGCTGCGGGTTCGGTGCGCCTCGATGGACCCGACGCGGACGCGCATTCGCTTTGAAGTGTGCGACACCGGGATCGGGATCCCGCCCGAAGCGCAGAAGCGTCTGTTCGCGCCCTTCGTTCAGGCGGATACCACGACGACCCGGCGGTTCGGAGGAACCGGCCTGGGCCTGGCCATCTCGCGTCGGTTGGTCGAACTGATGGGCGGCGTGATTGGCGTCGAGAGCCGGAAGGATCTTGGCTCGACGTTCTGGCTCGAAGTGGAACTGGGCAAAGGCTCGGTGCCGGCTTCGATGCCCGTTCCCGGCGGGTTGGTCGGCGCTCGAATCCTCGTTGTGGACCATCAGCCCGTCACGCGGGAAGGCATCAGCGCGATGGTGCGGGGCTGGGGCATGGAGCCGCTGGAAACGGACTCGGGCGAGGCGGCGCTGGAAATCCTCTCCACGGCGGCCCGCGAGGGGCGCGCGGTGCCGCACATGATCGTGGAACGGCATCTCCCCGACTTGAGCGGAATAGCGCTCGCGAAGAGGGTCCGCTCCCTGGAGCACCCGCCGGCGACCATCCTGATCGCGTCCGTGTCGGAGAGCCTCATCCCGTGCGAGGTGCCTGGCGTGGTCGCGCAACTGCCGAAGCCCGTGAAGCAGTCGGCGCTCCTGGACACCCTCCTGCTGGCGGCTTCGCCGTCCCCGGTTCAGGTCCACGGCGAATCCGAATTCATCCGGCGGCCGGTGTCGGCGGGACCGGTTCTGCCCCCGAACCTCCGGATCCTCGTGGCGGAGGACCACGACATCAACCGGCGGTTGGCCATGTTGATGCTTCAGAAACTGGGGTACCGCCCGCACTTCGTGAACGACGGCAGCGAAGCCGTCGAGGCCTGGGAACGGCTGCCGTACGATCTCATCCTGATGGATTGCCAGATGCCGGTGATGGACGGGTACACCGCGACGCGCGAGATCCGGCGGCGCGAGACCTCGGCCGAGTTGGAGGGGCGCCCGCGGATTCCGATCGTGGCGCTGACCGCGAACGCGCTGCGGGGCGACGCCGAGAAGTGCCTGGCGACGGGCATGGACGGCTACCTGAGCAAGCCGGTGCGACTCGAGGAACTGCGGGCCGCGATCGCGCGTTTCGCGCGCCAACCCGACGAGGACGACGCCGCGGCGTGGAACCTGCCCGTGAAGCCGGATTCGAACGGCAACGGCGCCACCGTTCCGTCGACACACGGCGTTGACCCTGGGGACGGCCACGTTTTCGTGGAAGGCAGGGATCCGCATCCCTGCGAGGCGACGGTGGGGCAGTTGCGTAAGGAACTGGGCGCGGAAGCGACGGCCGAACTGCTGGCGTCCTTCCTCGCGGACACGCCGCCCAGGCTGGAGGAACTGCGGCGGTTGGCGACTTGTCCCGATCGGGCGAGTTTCGCGCGGGCGGCGCATTCGCTGGCGGGCAGTTGCGGGATCTTCGGGTTGCACGAGATGCGGGAGATCGGATTGACCATCGAGCAGCACCGGGATGCGCGGGACGAGGAGGCCTACGCGGAGATGTTCCAGGCGCTGGAGAAGGGGTTCGAGGAGGTTCGCGTGAACCTCGAACGCCTGCACGCCTCGGCGCGAAGCGGTCCCGGGGACGGCGCCTGAGGCTTTTGTGCGCCGCTTTGGAGTGCGGTGCTCCGCACCGCTTTCATGGCACTTCTAAGGGACAGGTACTTTGTGCGCCCGAGAAACCTGTCCTCTGGCGGAGCGGTGTTCTGAGCCCCAACGGGGCGATCTTGGATAGCCCAGGGCAGGGTCCCGAGGCGGCCGAGGGACCCCGCCCTGGGTGGTGGACCACGCGTGGGTTCGCACCCTGAAAGGGTGCCACCGCTCCTCCGCGCGAATCCGATCACGTGAAACCCATCGCGATCCCGCCGGCCGTTGTGTCGCCCTTACAGGGCTCGAAGGCTTCACGGGCGTAGAACCCAGGGCGCCGTCCCGCTGCCGCGGGACTTGCCCTGGGCTATCCTTTCCCGCCCCGTTGGGGCTCCGGACGCGAACCAGGACGGGCGGTTGGCCGCGGAGAACACAACGCTCCCAAGGGACGGGTACTTTGTGCGCTCCCGATCGAGACTTGAGCGTCGGTCCCCGAACGAACCCGATACCGATGCCGATTCCGACCCTGACCGTGAAGGACCGCCTGCAAGTTCGAGATGCCGCGGTTCGGGCGGGGGCAAAATCGGTCTTCCCCGGCCCGTCGGCATGCCGTTGACTGCGGACCGGCATTGGAAACATGAAAATCGTTCTCGCGTACTCGGGCGGTCTGGACACCTCGGTGCTGCTCTCGTGGATCAAGGAAACCTACCAGGCGGAGATGATCGCCTTCTGTGCGGACATCGGCCAGGAGGAGGAACTCAAGGGACTGGATCGCAAAGCCAGGAAGACGGGGGCGTCCGGCCTTTACATCGACGATCTCGGCGAGGAGTTCGCGCGGGATTTCATCTACCCGATGCTGCGCGCGGGCGCGCTGTACGAGGGGCAGTACTTTCTCGGCACGTCGATCGCGCGGCCGCTGATCGCGAAACGGATGGTGGAGATCGCCGCCATCGAGAAGGCGGACGCGATCGCCCATGGCGCGACGGGCAAGGGGAACGACCAGGTGCGCTTCGAACTGACGACGGCCGCGCTGGCGCCGGATCTCGACATCATCGCCCCGTGGCGCGACGAACGGTTCCGGAAGCAGTTTCCCGGACGGGCCGAAATGATCGCCTACTGCGACGAGAAGGGCATTCCCGTCCAGGCATCCGCCAAGAAGCCCTTCTCGATGGACCGCAACCTGCTTCACATCTCCTACGAGGCGGGGATTCTGGAGGACCCGTGGTTCGAGGCGGGAAACCTCAAGCACCGCGGGCTCTTCAACACGCTGTCGGTGTTTCCCGAGGACGCGCCGGACAAGTCCGAGTACGTCACGCTGGACTTCGTGAAGGGCGACTGCGTGGCGGTGAATGGAAGGGAGCTTTCTCCGCTCGCCGTCATGCGGGCGCTCAACAAGCTCGGCGGAAAGCACGGTGTCGGCCGGGTCGACATGGTCGAGAACCGCTTCGTGGGGATGAAGAGCCGGGGCGTGTACGAGACCCCGGGTGGCAGCATCCTGCACTTCGCCCACCGCCAGATCGAAAGCCTCACCATGGATCGGGAGGTGATGCATCTCCGCGATTCCCTGATCCCGCGGTACTCCGAACTGGTGTACTACGGATTCTGGTTCGCGCCGGAACGCCTCGCGCTCCAGGCGCTCGTCGAGGAAAGCCAGCGGAACGTGACCGGCACGGTGCGGGTGAAGCTCTACAAGGGCAACATTCTCGCGGCCGGCCGCAAGAGCCCCGTCAGCCTGTACAATCCCAACATCGCCACCATGGAGGCCGATCCGACCAAGGCCTACAACCAGGACGACGCGACGGGTTTCATCCGGCTGAACGGCCTGCGCCTCCGGGTCAACTCCCAGGTCAACGGACCCAAGAATCTCTCGAGCACCGCGACCCACCGGTCTCCCCGCGGATCCGCCCGCGCGTGAGGCGGGCCTTCGTCGCCGTCGAGGTCGAGGTCGAGGTCGAACGCGCCTGATGGACATTCCGTTGGCCACTTGGGTTCCTGCGCGCGCGCGGTGGGCACGGAGCGTCACCGGCCTGGCTTTCGTCTTGGCCTTTGTCTTCGCCGGTTGCGTCGGATCGCCCGAGGCGGAGGCGCCTCCCGACTGGTTGGCGTGGCGCGAACGTCGCCACGAATCGATCGCCGGCCCCGAGGGTTGGCTGACATTGGCGGGACTCCATTGGCTTCGGGAGGGCGAGAACACCGTCGGATCGGATCCCGGCCATCCGGTTGTCCTTCCCGCGGGCAAGGCTCCGTTGACTGTGGGTATCCTGATCCGATCCGGGAGCAAGGTCCGATTCCGGGCGAACCCAGGGGTCGACGTCACGGTGGAGGGCGTGTCGGTCGGAGAGATGGACATGGACCTGGTCTCCGACGCCAGTCTGACGCCGACGAAACTCCGGGTTGGAGGTTTGACCTTCTGGGTTCTCGACCGCGGCGATCGAATGGGGGTGCGGGTGCGCGATCCGGAGTCGGTGGCGCGGAGGGAGTTCGCGGGTCTGGAGTGTTTCCCTTACGACCCGGCCTGGAGGATACCGGGACGCTTCGAACCGCACGGGGAGGCGAAGGTGGTCCGGGTTCGGGACGTCACCGGCGCGACCCAGGACACGCGCGTGGTCGGGGATCTGGTCTTCGCGCATCAGGGAGTGGAGCACCGGTTGCCGGCGGTGGAGGAACCCGGCGAGGAGGATTTTTTTGTCATTTTCAGGGATCGAACCGCCGGCGGAACCACTTACGGAGCTGGGAGATATCTGTATGTGGCGCGGCCGATTTCGGGTTCGTCGGTGGTCCTCGATTTCAACCGGGCCTACACCCCGCCGTGCGGGTTCACGCCGTACGCGACCTGCCCACTTCCGCCTCGTGGGAGTTGGCTGCCGTTCGAGGTCCGTGCGGGCGAACGCACGCCCCCTGGCCATCCCTGAGGGGCAACGCGCGCTTGAACTCGGGACGGATTCGGTTCATTCCATGGACTGAACTCCTCAGGAACTTCCCAATTCAACCCGACCCGATGTCATGAAAACGATCCTTGGTACCCTCGTGTTCACCAGTGTCGCCCTCGCCGCCAGCGCGGTGGTCGGTCCGCCGGAAAGCTGGCTCGCTGGCTTTCAAACGGGGAATCCCGCGCTCAAGTCGGCGAGCAAACTCGCGTTCGGCCCCGAAGGGATCCTGTTCATCGCCGACACCAAGGCCGCCGCCCTGGTCGCCGTCGCGACGGAGGATTCCAAACCTGGCGGTGAGGCGAAGCCGCTGAAGGTGGAGGGGATCAATCTCAAGGTCGCGGCCCTGCTCGGTGCGGCCCCGTCGGAGATCCTGATCGAGGACATGGCGGTCAACCCGGCATCCCGTCAGGTCTATCTCGCGGTCTCTCGCGGTCGCGGACCCTCGGCGACGCCGGTCCTCGTGCGCGTAGGCGGGAACCACACACCCGAAGTGGTGAGTCTCGACAAGGTGAAGTTTTCCCGAGTCGAACTTCCCGACGCTCCGGCGGATGCGCCTCCCCGCGAAGGTCAGCGGGGTGGGAATCCGCGAACGGAATCCATCACCGACATCGCGTTTCTGAAGGACCGGGTGCTGGTGGCGGGGCTGTCCAACGAGGAATTCGCGTCCACTCTGAGGTCGATCCCGTTCCCGTTCGGCACGGTGGAGAATGGATCGAGCGTGGAGATCTACCATGGCGCGCACGGCCGCTTCGAAACGCGCTCGCCGATCCGGACGTTCGTGCCGTTCACCGTGGGCAATGAACCCCACGTTCTGGCGGCCTACACCTGCACGCCGCTCGTGCAGTTCCCGCTGAACCAGATCCGCCCCGGCGCGAAGATCCAGGGCAAGACCATCGCCGAACTGGGGAACCGGAACCGGCCCCTCGACATGATCGTCTACCAGAAGGGTGGCAAGGAGTACCTCCTCCTCGCCAACAGCAGCCGTGGCGTGATGAAGGCGTCCACCGACAAGATCGAGGCCCTCGAGGCGATCGGCGAACCCGTGAAGGATGGCGCGACCCGCGGATTGAACTACGAGACGGTGGCGAATTGGACCGGGGTCGATCAACTGGATCAGCTGGACTCGGCGAACGCGCTGGTTCTGCGCCGCGCGGACGGTGGTTCGCTGAATCTCGAGTCCATCGAGCTCCCGTGATCGCGCGCGCCTGGCGCGGGGACTTTCGGGAAGTCCTGATCCGGGTCCTGATCCTGACTCTGACCCTGACCGGGCTGTTGCTGATCCGGTCGGCGGCGCGTGGTGCGGATCCGGTGCCTGTGGGCGGCGCTGTCCGATCGACGGAGCCGCGGGTCCGGGTCCCGGGAATCGCCGCGGCGGCCGCGGTCGTCTGGACGGCGGAGGTCGAATCCCAGGGAGGACGTCGAATCGCTGAAGTGCGCGGATTGGCTCCCGAGGTCTTGCGCGATGTGGCCGGTCAGGTGAACGCCGGTTCCTCCTGGCAACGGTTCTTCGCTGTCTACGCGGAGGTGGACGACGGGCCGGGCCTGACGCTGGATCCCTCGTTGCCGCCGATGGCGGGGTCCTATTCCGTGGAGTCCGGCGCGCTTCGGTTCGTTCCCGCGTTCCCACCGTCGCCGGGAATGCGGTATCGAGCCGTCGTGCGGCGGGAGGCCTTTCCATCCGGGGACCTGCCCACGGCGATGACGTTCACCGCGATCCACCGGGAACCCGCGCGGAGTGAAAACCCGAGCACGACCGTGACCCGGATCGCTCCGTCGTCGAGAGTGGTGCCGGAGAACCTGTTGAAGTTCTACCTGCACTTCTCGGCGCCGATGAGTCGCGGTCACATCTACGACCATATTCACCTGCGCAACGCGAAGGGCGACGATGTGGAGTTGCCCTTTCTGGAGATCGACGAGGAACTCTGGAATCCCGAGATGACGCGTCTGACGCTGTTTCTCGATCCGGGCCGGATCAAGCGCGGCGTCAAACCGCTGGAGGAGATCGGGCCGTCGCTCGCGGAAGGGAACCGCTACACCCTGGCGATTGATCCGGACTGGCGGGATGCGGCCGGTCAGAAGCTTCGGGCCGGGCTTGAGAAGGTCTTCGAGGTGGGGCCACCCGACAGGGAGCCACCGGATCCGACCCGATGGACGATCCATCCGCCGCGCGCGGGCAGTCGCGAGGCGCTGACCGTGAGTTTTCCCGAGCCAATGGACGACGCCTTGACGAGGCGCGTGGTGCGCGTGGGTGCGAAGACCGCGGCGGTGCCCGAGGGGCATGCCGAGTTGGCGGCCGAAGAACGCCAATGGTTGTTTGTGCCCGAATCCCCGTGGGAGGCGGGAGATTACGAGTTGCTGGTGGGCGGCACGTTGGAGGACCTGGCAGGGAACAATCCCGGAAAGCCGTTCGAAGTGGATCTCTTCGAAGGGGTCCAACGGCGGATCACCAACGAGTTCGTTCGCCTGACTTTCGAAGTTCGGTGAAACGGGAATTGTCTCCCCTGCCGGAAGCCGCCTTCTACACTGCGCGGGGATGCTTTCGCGGAAGGCCAAGTACGGAATCCAGGCCCTGATGCACCTCGGCCGCAGGGGAAAGGGTGTTCCGGTCCTCATCAAGGAGATCGCCGAGAAGGAGCGCCTGCCCAGGAAGTTCCTCGAGGCGATCCTGCTGGAACTGAAGGGGGCGGGGATCCTGGGCGCCCGGCCCGGCAAGGGCGGCGGCTACACGCTGAACCGCGAACCCCAGACCGTGACCCTCGGTCGCGTGATCCGATTGATCGACGGTCCCCTGGCGCCGATCCCATGCGTCAGTCAGACGGCCTACGTGCCCTGCCAGGATTGTCCCGATGAAAAGACGTGCGCCATCCGCGCGGTCATGAAACAGGTCCGGGACGCCACGGCCAGGGTCCTTGATGAAACGACCCTGGCCGACCTGCTGGAACACCAGGACCGCCTGGGCCGCGAGTCGGGCGCGATCCTGGATTTCCACATCTGAGCCGGCTTTTCGCGGCGACTCCCGGCCAACGGCTCCGAGGCCGCAATTCCGCCCGTTGGGGTCAGGGCTGAAAGAGGAGCGGCGTGAACTCAGCGAGGTAGGTCCGCCAGACCGGCCAGCTGTGATTGCCCTCCGTCAAACGCCATTCATGGCGGACGGTCCGTTCTTTCAGCGTGGCGATGAAATCCTCGTTCCGGCGAAGCAGGAAATCGTCCTTGCCGCAGGCGATCCAAAGCAGCCGCAACCGCCCGTTGGTCGTCGCGGGATCGCCGAGCGCGGCACCGACGGATTCCGCGGACGGCACCGACGCGCTGAAGCCGCCGACCCAGGCGAAACGGTCGGTGTGTTTCAGTCCGATCGTGAGGGACTGACCCCCGCCCATGCTGAGTCCGACGATGGCGCGATTCACGGCCCCGGGCTTGAGGCGATAGGCGGATTCGACGAGCGGGAGGGCGTCCTCGAGCAGATCTCGTTCGAAGAGCGCGGTGTTGTTCTGCGGACCGCCTCCCCCGGACGCGACCGCCGCGTGCCCGTCGAGCATGACGACCACCATGGGAACCGCGCGTCCCTGGGCGAAGAGATTGTCGAGGATCCAGTGCGCCTTGCCGTGGGCGACCCAGGTTGCCTGATTGTCGCCGGAACCGTGCTGAAGAACGAGCAGCGGGAACTGGGCGGAGGGATTCTGGTCGTAGCCGGGGGGAGTGTAGACCGCGAGTTCGCGAAGCCGGTTCAGCGAGGACGACCGGTACGTGTGCTGTCGGACCACCCCGTGGGGGACGTCGCGAAAGTCGTGGATGAGCGGCGGCTCGCCGGGAATGTGCAGAATGCTCGTGCGCGGTTCGCGCATGGGTTTGATCGCCGGATTGCCGGGGTCGATCATGCCGACGCCGTCCACCTGGAACCCGTACTCCCAGACACCGGATGGCACGGGGCCCACGGTGACGCTCCAGACGCCGTTGGTGTCCTTGGTCATTGGGGCTCGGCCGTCGGGCCACTGGCCGTTGACGGCGATCTCGGTCGCCTTCGGGGCGCGGAGGCGGAACGTGACCCGGCGATCGTCGTCGACAACCGCCGATCGAACAGGCGGCGGACCCTGTCCGCGGCGCGGCGCGGCGTTGGTGGTAGGAGCGGCGGACGCTGAGGTCGCGGGGGCGGCGGGAGTCTGGGCCAACACGCGGGAGGCGCCCAAGGCGCAAAGGGCCAGGGCGAAAAGCAGCGAGGGTTTCATGACGCCATTGATTAGCGCCGGAGCGGTCCCTGACCGCAATCCATCTCTCACGGAGGCGCGGAGGCGCGGAGAATCGGAGAGCGGAAATTGGCATCCAGGGAACGATCCCGGCGAAAACAATTCGGCTCGACGATCCGCATGACGCCGGCAGGTGCGGTCCGGCCCAAGATCCAAACCGTTCATTCCCCAACCCGAGGCTCGCGAATCCCGGAATCCCCGCCCGAAACGCCGTGCCTCCGTGACTCCGTGAGATCCCGTTTCGGGGGGCGCCGAGGACATCCGATCGTCCGCGTGCCTGGTCTTGCGGAACGATGGGAGAGGTAGGGATGAAAATAGTGAAAACACCGAGTTTGATTCTTGACGGATCGCGGATGACTCAGGATTTTCCGGACCGTCATTCCCGGCCTGCTGGTTATTTGCGCGAACGACTCGAGCACCAAACTTGGACCATGCCTTCGAGTTCCGACCAACCTCCGATTCTGAAAGGGAATGCCGCCAAATACTTCCGTCAGATTCTTTACGATACGATCCTGAACGAATTGGAGTCCATCGGCTGGACCCCGGAGAAGGAATTCCACGCGCCACTAAGCTACGCGCAGGCCTGTCAACTTTTCGATCACTTGCCGCAAAATGGTGACCCGTGCGATGCGGAATCGAAGCTCGATTTTTTGAGCGTGCATCCCGAGGGGTTGGAGTTGCGCGCGCCAAAAGGAACGCCCGACAAAAAAAGGAAACGCTTCAGGTCGGCGAGGATCACCTTGGTGGACTGCATCGGTAGCATCAAGACCCCCGGAAACGGAACCAATTCCGGAGGGGCGGGCGAAGCAACGGATGCTGGAATGTCTGAAAGCAAATCAGGTCCGATCTTCTACCTCACTGTCCGATTCCAGGACGAAGTCGCGATACCAGAGAACCCAGCGGCGCGAGGTCGACTTTGAGCGGTAACAACGCTGCCGTTCCGTCCGGAGTCGAGCCGCCGGATTCCGAAACCACCTCCCTCCAATGAGTGCGCCAGATCCAAAAGAACATCACCTGTTCAGCCAGTACCCAGAGCGGGAAAACCTTTTGAGCCGAGGTCTTGCCAAAGGCCTGATTGTCATTGGTGGAAGAACGAAATCGGGAAAGACGACATTGGCGGCGCAGATCGTTCACAGCGCGATTCTTCTGCCGAGGCATCATCGCCTCGTGGAGGCTGAGGAGAAGGGGAAGAAGGAAGGAGAAACACCTGAAACACCAGAACCGCCGATGATCCTGACCCTCGAGGATCCAGACGAATTGCTTTCGGAGGTGGTGTCGGTCGATGCGAAGGAGAAAGAGGGGCTTTCCCTGATGAAACTTGGCCTCACAACCGCGGCCAACCCCGGCGCCAAGGTGTCGGGCGGGATATCGATGGGGCGTGACAGCGTTGGCCCCTATCTTGTTCGGAAGGAAAAGGAGGAGGACAAGGAAAGCGAACTGATGGCGCACGTTTGCACTCGCCTCTTGTACGGAGATAAGGAGACCCGGGAGAAGCGATTGGAGCGGTGTCTCAAGACGGCGCTTCGGCAGACCACGACGCTCGTTTATGTCGGGGAACTTCGCGAGAAGTTCGCCTGGCGCCTGGCCTACGAGTTTGCCCGGACCGGACACACGATCATGGCGACCGCCCATGCGGGATCGATCGCGGATGTCTTCGGGCAGCTGTTCGACAACTTGGAGGCCCACACCCCGGGCCAGAGGGCGCAGGTCGCCCAGGTGCTCGTCGGCATCCTGCACCAGCGACAGGCGCATTCCGCGGAATTGAAGTCGGTTTATCTCCCGTCCCTATGGTGGTCCACACCGACTTCCGTCAAACAGATCGCGACGATGGGCCTATCGAGTCTCCTTCCCCGACTGGGCTCCGATGAGGATCGTTCCGGTGGCGTTATTGCAAAGGCGACTCGGCTCCGAGATCTCTATTTGGATCTCCGCGACGACTATGTAGCGGAAGATATTCTAAGCCCGGAGAAACCGGGGGCTTGGTCGACGCTTCACAATGTATTGGTTGAGCGATTCAACAAGGTGGTCCGCGCTTACGTCGATGACGCTTCTGCCGGAGCATTGATTCCTCCATCAGGTCCCTCATCAAACGAGACCAAAGTTGTGGACGACTATCGGAAGGCCTTTGCCAACATTTTGAATCGATGCATGAAAGCGAAATGGCGTGCGGATGAGAAGAACCTTGCGGAGAGACGAATGGCTCTAGATGAGGGGCTGGCGAACCTGGTGCGCCAAAGGAGCGCCCAGAGAAGCGCCTATAGGAAAGTCCTTGGGGAGATCTTGAAGGAGGAAATTATCGCCGCATGACCACCACGGGGGCGAACACGGACCGCGAAGTCGACAAAGGTCGCCGCGTGCGATTGTGGTTTGGCATTCCGGATTTGGACGGATTGCTCCTTGAAAGGACGGGTCCGCAGGAAGAGAAGGGCAAAACCGATAATCCGGATTCCAGGCCAAGTGTGATCTGCATTGAGGGGCCGGTTGGGTCGGGCAAATCCACCTTGGCGCTACATCTGGCAGCCCACTACCGGGCCACCCTCTGCAATCGATTGAAGTCGGTCGAGTTGACTTCACGTTCGCCGATCATCCTTTTCTTCTCCACGGACTGGCGCTTCAGAGAAGCTGCCGCGCTGATGAGAACGTTCAAGCTCAACGATGTCGTGGGCCGGACGTACGGATGGGAGTCCCACGCGGACGATGTCCGCACTTGGTTCTCTCGCCTTCGAGAAAACGCCAGCGTTGGCAGAACCATTCTCAAGGCGTACACGATCGGTGAAGGCAAAAAAAGTGTGGACAAGGAGGAGCCCGGCCCCCAAGAACCCGTCGGAGAGCTGATAGGCGATCTGCTCGCGGCGAGAGTCTGGACCGCCAGCTTCGATTCCGGGTCCTCTGGGGGATCCAGAACGACTGACGGCGAGATTTCATTCGTCGACCTGTCCACCTTCGACCTTGGCGACGAGTGGACTCTCATTGAGCGGATCGCGTCGTTTCTCCCGAGCGCCCCACCCAACTGTCCGCATCTGGTCGTCATTGACTCAGTGCCGGGACTGGAGACCGCAAGCGGGGGGCGGGATCTCTACGGTGAGGCTATTCCCACCGAAGCGCGCATCAACCGACTGATCCACCTGCTCAAGGACAAAGCCAACCTCGTCTTTACGTCATCGGGGGAGGAGATCCCAAACAACGCACGCCGGGAGGAGGCCCAGGCTGATTTTGTCTACCGCCTGCGGTACACGAGTCGGAATGGCGTGAACCTTCGGACCATCCGCGTGATCAAAGCGCGTGGATTTGAGAACTCGCTGGACGAGCACACCCTTGAGTTTTTCTCCCATGGAAGGGAGGCGGGCTACAGTGACAGGCAACATGAGGCGGACAATCCCCGGGAAGGGAATAGCATTGTCCGTGTTTTCCCTTCGATCCAATGGCTGCTCTACGCGTTGAAGCGATCCAGGCCCGAGGCCCCGACGGGTTCGGGAAGCGGCCACGAAGGCGAGGCGCAGGCGGCCCTGAAGTCGAAAACTGAAGAGGAGTGCGACCGACCTCGATACGCCGCCTTCGGCATTAAATTCCTCGACAACATGCTTCGGGATCCCGCGGAGCTGCCTTCCAACTCCGAGGTCAAAGTCGAGCCTCACCCCGCCAGCGACGTATGCGGCCTCAGAAGTGGCTCGTTGGCCAAAGTGACTGGCGAAGCCAACACCCACAAGAGCCTTTTGGCGACGGCCTTTGTCCAGCATTCGATCGCGGCGCTGGTCCGTACCTCCCTGGCGGTGCTGTCGAACCTGAGCGGGACTCCTCCAAAATGGAAACTCCCGGAGAGCGCCAGTAAACTCTGCGAATGGGTCAAGAAGGAAGCCGAGAAGAGTGATCTAAAAAACCAGAAGACTCAGGTCGAGGAGCAAATAAAACGCCTATCGCAGATGGGGCAGAGTGTAAGCGAAGAGCAACTTAAAGAACTTCTCCTAAGCACGCTGCTCTTGGCTCGCGAGATTCTAAAACCCTTCTCTACAATCCTTATCACCACCCGATACCTGGACCTTCGCAGGTTTCGAAACGAGATCGCCAACGCGCTCTTCACGCGGTACGCCGAACACCCATTGACTCGGATACTCTACGATCAAATCCAGGTTTACAAAGGCGTCCAGCCCAAGGCCTTTAGGGACGCATTCATTCGGGCTCTCGTACCGCTTATCGTGACCGAGGAATCGGAGGCGAAGGATCGGAAGCGCCTGGATCTCATCCTTTATCGGCGCTTGGTTCCGCGTGACCTCATTCCGGGAGTTTTTTTCGATGTTGTCCGCCGGCACGTCGAGGTGGCCTGCAACGATGATCAGTCCTCGAATCCCTGGCTAAATGGTGATGCCACCCAGGGGCGGGGGCGTCCTCCGCTCCGCTTGGTGATTGACGACATGGAGGCGTTGCAGATGGCCTGTGACAGCGATCAGGATTCCTACACGGCCGTCTGTTCGCTCCTGACCACCTACCTTCGGCGTAGGGGCGTCACGAGTGTGATCGTGGAGTCCGTTCCCAAGGTGTCGGTTCGTCCCAGCGCCTCCAGCACTCCGGCGGGCAAGCCGGAGCGCTTCACGGTGATCAAGGTGTGGCGGGTGCCGTTCGAGGGGGCTGAGCGCGTGGCGTTCACCGTCGAACCGGCGCTGGTGGGCGATCTCCATGGCTGTGTACGGGAGCTGCGGGTCGTTCACGACGAGGGTGCGGAGCGCGCGCTTGCGGATCCGGATTTCGAACTGTACTCCCACCTCCATGCCCAGCGACCGCAGAGGATACCGCTTGAGGTGCAGTTGCACACGGAAACCGCAGGGATACAGGAGTACCACGACAAGGAAGACGCCTTTCTGCGGACGTTCTTCATCAGCGCTCATTCGCCCGGGGATGGCGGCGAGGGGGGAATCATCCGATCCCGGGGTACAGGGGAGTACGGGATCCTTCGGGATCTGGCGGCTTATCCGAATCCCGTGAACAAGCCCATGACCCTGGTGGTGCAGGTCGACGGCTACTGGAACAGGACTCAGGATGGGGACTTGCGATCGCTGAGGAGTTACCTCCATCGGGATCTTCGAGTCGGCTTGGCCGAGGAGCAGCGCTTCGAAGACCAGTTTCACGTGCATTCTCCAAAGGAACGGGTCGGCTCGAAGACCGGTTCGTTCAGGAAGCGGATCGACAGTTTTCGATGCAGCGAAATGGACTACTCGCCGTGGAGCCCCGGGTCCACTAACAGCATGCCAGCTTCAATCGACCGGGTGCCGTATACCTGGGACTATGGATTCCTGATGATTGATGCAGCCGCGTGGCGACGCGCGGCGCGGACAATCGGGGAAGATGATGAGCGGAGGGAGGAGGGTAGGAAATCGAAGGCTCTCCCGTGGATCAACGAGGTTGTCAACGCAGTTTCCGACTCCCAACTCATTCATCCTGCGAACAATGAGGCAGGCGCCACGGGCTTCAAGGTGGGCTGGAAGGACTTTCTGATGGCTGCCAAAGAGGTTGCTCAAGCGGAAGCGAACCGCCTGGCGGGTACCGGGTGCAGTCCTGCCGGGGGTGGCGTGCGCGCTTTTGGCACGGCTATGGCGGAGCCGAGTTCTCTTCTTTGCCTTGTGCTGGAGATTTGGATCTCGGAGATCGCTAAGTATCTTGGCTCGCCGAGTTGGGGATCCGATGCGCCTGGGGATAAGCTGACAAAGTGTATTTCCAGTCCCGGAGACGATTCATCCGCCCCAAGGTCGGGAGGTCCGGAGAGTATTCGGAGTCTGTTGAAAGGGGTTCTTTCCCTCAATGAGGCTATACGGGATCAGCCCAAAGAAACGACGATCGAGGCTCGG
Source organism: Limisphaerales bacterium (assembly GCA_050250555.1). Taxonomy (GTDB): domain Bacteria; phylum Verrucomicrobiota; class Verrucomicrobiia; order Limisphaerales; family CAIMTB01; genus CAIMTB01. Next base: position 46,281 of record JBFWOK010000002.1, on the reverse strand, counting down.
GCCAAGGAAATAAAAGAACTCATTAAGAGCCAGGAAGGCAAGGGGGTCGATAAGATTGAGGAAAAGAGACTGCGAGAAGCCTTGGTTAAAGTGATGGGGCCGAATTCGGGCCATTTCCTGCAGCTCTACAAAGCCTGGCTGCTGTTGCTCGAGGTGATGGACTTCGACGGAGCGGAACTGTGGCCCGCTTGGAAACCGGACGCCCCGGGAGCCCAGGGGGGCTTTGTCGCGTGCCGGCACTGGTACAAGACGGCCTGCGCCGCGACGCGGGAGTCCAAGGATTCCTCCGCGAATCCCACGGTGGACCTCAGGCCTTTGCGTTTGCCCGGGCATTTTTCGGTTCGTGGCGACTGGTATCTTGGAATCACCAAAGGAAGCCAGTCCGTTCGGCTTGGGGAATTGGCTCTCGACGTGCTGACCGATGTGAAGGCGAACGAATCGCGCCTGGCCATGGGAGTCGGACTTCCGGTGCGCCCCCTTCGCCCCGATGGAAGCAGTCTTCGGTATCAGCCTACCGCTCTGCGCTTGCGTCGGTCCGCGGGCCCGCACCGTCTGTCGCTGGGGGATTTTCTTGGCGCGACGAGTGTCCTCAGAAACAAAACCGACGTCGAGTCGGAAGGTAAGCCGGCATCCAAATCGGGCATTGGGTTTCACTGGCTTTGGCGAAGCAATCTGTACGCGTTCGATTGTCACGCGGAGGTTCTCGAGCAATGGCTACGGGAGATCCTCGATTGGAGTCGGATCTACAGGAACCGGCATCGGCAGACATGGGATGGTGGAGGCGGTTTTCGTGGCTACGAGGCCATCGGGCATCTCGAACAGTTTGTGGCGGGTGGCGAGATCAGCGACGAGTCGATTGACGAAATTCGACATGTAGTCCTCAAGTACGACAGTTTCGAGTCCTTTGCCCGGCGTTGTGACGATCTCGTGGCCCGGCTCGATCATGTCACGCCCGATGCGCCGAGAGTGCCGAATTGACGTCCGGAGCGCTTCGTTGAGGTGGATTGGCCGTGTTCAGCGAGACGCGGGAGTGGATTCCAGGATCTGGCCGTCCTTCAGCAGGCGTTCCTTGAGGCGGGGGTAGGGGACGTCCTGGACGGCGATGCCCGCGTCGAGCGCGAAAACGGCCGCGGTGGCCGCCGACTGGCCGAGGATCATGAAGACCGGTTCCATGCGGATCGAACCGAACGCGATGTGGGAACTGGAAACGCAGATCGGCACCAGGAGGTTCGCGGCCTGGCCCTTCTTCGGGACCAGGGCGCCGTAGGCGATCGGGTAGGGGCCGGGTGTCCGAACGCCGATGTCGCCCTCGTTCTGAACGAATCCGTCCGGCGTGATGTAGCGCTGCACATTGTGCGAATCGATCGTGTAGGAGCCCATGCCCACCGAGTCCGGCGTCGGATGGCGCTTCAGCAGTTCGTTCTCGGTCATGATGAACTCCCCGATCATCCGGCGCGCCTCGCGGACGTAGATCTGGTGCGGCCAGTTTCCGTTGTCGGTGAATTCATCGCGGGCCAAGCCCCATTTCGACATGGCGTCACGAACGTCGGCCGGAACGCGGGGGTCGTTGGCGACGAAGTAAAGCCAGCCCTTCTGATACGTCTCGTGTTCGCGGAGTATCTCGCGGCGGCGTTCGTAGGAGGCTTCCGGGTAGTCGTAGTTCATTCCGATGTTGTCGGAGCTGATCGGGCCGTGGTTGTTAGTGTCGGTCTTGTGGTTGGGGATCGGATCGAACTTGTCGAAGGTTTCGCGCCAACCCGCCGCGAAGACGCGCAGGAGGAGTTCGTACTGGGTCGGATCATAGCCGTCCGGCCTGGGGAAGGGGACGCGGTTGGGCGCGTGATCGGTGAGGCAGGTCCGGTAGCAGTAGGCTTGGATCCGATCGTCGGCGGCTCCGTACGCGCCCGGAGGCGCCGGGCTGATTCGTGGGAGGACGCCGCTGGAAGGGTCGCCGGGGACGACGTAGGGGCTGATGCCCTGTTTCAGCACGCCGAAGTGATGTCGGTGATGGAGGACCCCGGTCTGAACGCCGTTCCACGTTTCGCCGTATGTGTTGGTCGATTCACGCCCGACGTGGTAGGCGACGCCGGCGGCGGCCATGAGGTCCCCTTCGTAGGTGGCGTCGATGAACATCCGTCCCGCGAAGGTCCGGCCGGAGAGCATGGTGATTGAGCGAAGGCGGTCGCCGGATTTTCGGACGCCCTTCCCGCGGTCGAGCCTTTCATCGCGATGCACGGGAATCTGATGCTCGCGGACCAGGTCCTCGAAGACCTTCTCGGCAACGTGGGGTTCGAAGATCCACATCGTGCGCTGGGCGCCGTCGATGGCGGGGGTTCCCTGGCCTTTGTTCCCGTACTCGGACCGCGCCTGCCATTTCCAGGCCGCGGGTTCGTCGTAGTGCTTCCAGATGCGGTGGTAGAACTCGCGGGCAAGTCCACCGATGACGGCTTTGTTTCCGGTGTCGGTGAATCCGAGGCCGCCGCTGGAGAGGCCGCCGAGATGGCGATCCGGGCAAACGAGGACGACGTCCTTGCCCATGCGCCGCGCCTGCACCGCGGCGATGACTCCGGCCGAGGTCCCGCCATAGACGACCAGGTCGTGTTCGGCGGCCCCGCCGTGAAGGGAAAGACTGAGAAGAAGCGAGAAGAGACGTCCGATCCGGGCGCGGACGGGAGTACCGCGGGCGATGGTTTGGGATGTCCAGATCGTCCAGGTGCGGGGATGCATGCCTTTCGTTGTGCGGTGGGGTTCGGTCCCTGTCGAGCCGTCGCTTTGCCGCCTTGGCGGAGGACAACCACGGAACACCCGGAAAACACGGAAAGGGGAAGGGCGTGGGTCGCCTGTGGGGCCTGGTGGTTTCTCGGGGCCGCTTGGTCCGCCAGCGGCCTGATGGCGAAGAGTCCAACTGAGGGACGGGTCTCTGGTCGTCCATTTTCTCTTTCAGTGTGCTCGGTCTGGTTCCGTGGTTGTTCCGTCCGCGAGGGGATCAAAGTTTGCCGTTTCCCATTCGGGTGGGGAGGAGGAGAAACAAGGCATGCAATTCCATCCGACTTCCGGAATCCGACTGCGTCGGTGGGTTGGCGGGATGTTGTGGGTCGCCACGGCGGGTTTGACGTGCATTGGCGGCGAAGTGTTACGTCCGTGCCGGATCGAGGTGGTCGAAAAGGGATCGGGCGCGCCGGTGCCATTGGTGGAACTGCGGACGACGCATCACGCGCGCTGGGTCAGCGACAATGCCGGGGTCATCGCGCTCGACGCACCGGAACTGATGGGGCGCGAGACGTGGTTTGGAGTGGTGGGGCACGGGTATGGGGTTCCCAAGGACGGTTTTGGATACCGGGGTGTTCGTCTGAGACCGCAGCCTGGAGGCCGGATCCGAGTGGAGGTGGAGCGGAGTTCGCTGGCGCGGCGGATCGGGCGGTTGACGGGAGCGGGGATTTTCGCGGAGAGCCAGAAACTGGGGGAGGAATTGGAATGGGGGGAGCAGGGAGTTTTCGGCTGCGACAGTGTCCAGAATGCGGTGCATGGGGGGCGGCTCTTCTGGGTCTGGGGGGACACGACGCTGGCGGGGTATCCGCTGGGTATTTTCGACGCGTCCGCGGCGACGACCTTGTTGCCTGTGGGGCGGTCGTTGGAGGCGCCCTTGAAGATTCGATTCGACTATTTCGAAGGTGACGCTGGTGTTCCGCGGGGTGTGGCGAAGATGGCGGGGAGCGGGCCCACGTGGCTGACCGGACTGGTGAGTTTGCCTTCGACGAACGGAGGAAGCCGACTGGGGGCTTCGTACATGAAGATCACGCCGCCGTTGGAGGCCTACGAGTGGGGGTTGTGTGTCTGGAACGAGGAGGCACGGCGGTTCGATCCGTGGCGGCAGGTGTGGAGGAAGTCCGAGGGAACACCGAAGCCGGTGCCATGTCCGGACGGGCATGCCGTGTCCTGGCGGGACGACGCGGGAATCGAATGGATCCTTTTCGGGAATCCGCTCCCCACGTTGCGTTGTCGGGCGACGTTCGAAGCGTGGAGCGATTCCGTGAACTGGGAGACCTTGAAGCCCCAGGAAGCGATTCCATTCGCCGTGGGGGAAGGCCGGGTCAAGCCGCACAGCGGTTCGATCGCCTGGAACGCCTTCCGAAAGCGCTGGATCACGGTCTTCGTGGAGTCATTCGGCAAGCCTTCGGCTTTCGGTGAGGTGTGGTATGCCGAGGCGGATTCGCCCCTGGGACCGTGGTCGGGCGCGGTCAAGATCCTGAGCCACGAGAACTACACGTTCTACAATCCGCGCCTTCATCCGGAGTTCGGGGAGGCAGGTTCGTCTTCCGTCTACTTCGAGGGGACCTTCTCGATGACGTTCGCCGATCACGCCTTTCCGACGGCGAGGCACGATTACAACCAGGTTCTGTACCGACTGGATCTATCGGATCTGCCGGGCGCCCGATTGCGAACGGAGACTCGGGCGAATCACCCGGAAAGCGGGGGAAGCCGGAAGGACGAACCGGCGGGCGAGGCGAGGTCCGCGCCGTGAACACGAGGGCGAACGAAGGGGTCGACGAGGGGGCGTTGGGGAAGGGGGGAAAGCCCTCCCCGCGGTACACGGCATTTCTGTCGTACAGCACCGCGGCCGATGGTCGGCTCGCGCCTGCCTTGCAGAAGGGTTTGCAGGGTTTCGCGCGGCCGTGGCACCGGTTTCGCGGCATGCGGGTTTGTAGGGATGCGACCGGTCTGGGTGTGACGCCAGCGCTGTGGGGGGCGATCGTCGCGTCGCTGGCCGATTCGAAATTCTTCGTCCTGCTCGCGTCGCCGGGATCCGCGGCATCGAAATGGGTGGAACAGGAGGTTGCGTGGTGGCTGACGCAACGATCCGCCGATCGCCTGCTCATCGTGCTGACGGATGGCGAAATCGCCTGGGACGCCGCGGCTCGGGATTTTGAATGGAACCGAACGACGGCCCTTCCGACGGTGCTTTCCCGGGCGTATGCCCAGGAGCCCTTGTTTCTCGACCTCCGGTGGGCTCGCGACGCGCGGGTCCTGACCCTGCGGAATCCGGCATTCGCCGACGCCGTGGCGCGTCTCGCGGCGACCCTGCGGGGGCTGTCGTTGGACGAGGTGATCGGGGAGGACGTCCGGGAGCACCGGCGAAGGATTCGTCTCTTCGGGTGGGCCGGGGTCGCCCTGGCGGGGGTGGCGGTGATTTCCGTGGTCGCCGCCGTGCGGGGGGGACGGGCTTTGCGGATCGCCGGAAACCTGGTGGCGCAAGGTGAGGCCGCGGCGGACGGGGCGAAGAGGAGGGAAGGGTCCCGTCGGATGGCTCAAGCCTCGATGAATCTGCCGGCGGCGAATCGCGAGTTGCGAATCCTGCTGGCATCCGAGGCGCTGCGACTCGATTCCAATTCCGAATCCGAGAGCGCGCTTCGCGAGGCCCTGGCCGGCGACATCGAGGCCGACCTGGTCCTGAAAGGGCCCCGCGATCGCGAGGGCTACGCGCGGTTCAGCCCGGACGGGACGAGGCTTGTCCTTTGGGGTGGTGAGACGGCGCGGGTTGTCGACGCGGTCTCGGGAACTCCGAAGCTGGAACTGGCCGGTCACAGCGGAGACATCCTCGACGCGCGCCACAGTCGGGATGGGCGTCGCATCGCGACGGTGGGCGGCGACGGTTCGATCCGGCTATGGAACGCGGAGACGGGGCGGGAGGAATGGCGTGTCTCGCATTCCGGGGCGACCTCGGTGGTTCCGGGTCCGGATGACTCGCGTGTGGTCAGCCTTGCAGCGGGTCAGGATGCACTGCTGTGGGATGTGGCGCGGAACGCGACGCTTGCCACGGTGCCCCTTTCCGATGCCGTGGCGACCTTCGGGAATCCAGCGGTTTCCTTTCATCCCGCGGGTGGGCAGGTCGCGGTCTGCGGGCGCCGCGGAGTGGTGGTCCTCGACTCGGGCACGGGCGACATCCGGCTCGAGTTGAAGGGTTCATCCGGCGAGGTCCGAAGCGTTCAGTACAGTCCGGACGGGAACCGGCTCGTCACCGCGGACGGTGATTCCGGAGCGCGCGTCTGGCGGGCGGGCACGGGCGAGTGCGAGCGGACCCTGGTCAGGACGACGGGGAGTCCGCACGCGCGGGAAGCACGCTACAGTCCGGACGGCAGGTGGCTGGTGACCCGGTATGCGGACCAGACCCTGGTTGTCTGGAGTGCGTCGGACGGAGGTGAAGTGGCGCGCATCACTGTTGAAGGAGGCGACAAGTCGCCGGGACTCTTCGAATTCAGTCCGAATGGAAGCTGCGTTCTCACGGCCAGCTTGGGTTCGGCATCGGCGGAACTTTGGGTGACGGCGACCGGAAGCCGATTGGCGGGGCTATCCGGGAGCGAAGGGGAGATTCGAACGCTGGCTTTCAGCCCAGACGGGCGGCGGGTTTTGGTCGGCAGACTCTTCGCCCCGGCGAGCGGATACCTATGCGAGCCGTGCGGTTCGATCGACGAGCTTCTCGCCGCGGCCAAGAGGCGGGTGGGTCGAGGTTTGACGGACGAGGAACGACGGCGGTTTTGGCCGGTGGACTAAGAACCTGTCGGAAGACAGGACCCAAGGAACGGCCGACTTCCCTGGTGACGCTGGAGAACCTCCGATTTCGGCGCGCGCCGGCGAGGGGTATCCGTCGAATCCGGATCCGACTTCCGTAGGATTCACAAATCCGCGCTTTTCATCGCGCCCGCTTGCTGGAGACTTGAATGCCGCGACCCGGTGGACCGCCTTCGACACGAGGCTTCCGGAATCGGAACCCCCGGGGCGTATTGAAGAACCAGATCATGCCATGAAGATTGACTTCAGAGTTCTAATTCAGTTTTCCGCGTTCCTAGTCCTGGCGGGTGGTGTTTCCGTGTTCGCCCAGCAACCATCCGTTCCGGAACGAGTCGCCGCGCTCAAAGCCACGGTGGCTGCGAGCCAGGCCGTTCTCCGTCAGTACGAGTGGATCGAAACGACCACCATCGAGCTCAAGGGAGAGGAGAAATCCCGACGGCAACAGCGCTGCTACTATGGCGCCGACGGAGGGATCCAGAAGGTTGACGTGAGTTCCACGCCCGAACCCGAGAAGAGGCGGGGATTGCGGGGCCGGATCGCGGAACGCAAGACCGAGGAACTGACCGACTACATGAAGGCGGCTGTGGCTCTTGTGAAGGCCTATGTCCCGCCGGACCCGGCTCGCCTCCAGGCGGCCAAGGATGCCGGAAAGGTGAGCCTCGACATTGTCGAACCCGGGAAACGGATCCGTCTGAATTTCCGTGATTACCAGAAGACCGGTGACGTTCTCGGCGTCGAAGTGGATCTCGCCAACAACCGCGCCCTGGCGTTGAAGGTCTCCTCCCACCTGGACGACGCCGCCGACGCGGTGAATCTGAATGTTCGGATGGGCCAGTTGAACGACGGGACAAGCTATCCGGATGCGGTGGTGCTCGAAGCCAAGGCCAAGAATCTCAAGGTCACCGTCGACCACGGCGGGTATCGCCGTACCGGGAACTGAGTCCGCACGGCGGCAAGGTGGTGTTTGAAGCCGACGGCATCGATGCCGGGTTCGAGGGCGGGCTCGTGTGGGCGGCGCCGGGGTCTCGCGTGGTCGGTGGCACAGTGGTCAAAAGAGGCCCAGGGGATGTGGAGGTCCGCCGTCTCAATGATCCTGATATTCGCGGCGCTCCTCGATTGCCCTGGGGAACCGTTGGCTTCGGCGGCGGGTTCGGCGGACGAAGGGGGGGGCGAATCCAGGAGCGTCGCGAGCGACAACGCGGCAAACCCGCTTCCGACGCATGCGGAAACGAATTCCCCGCCCGCTGCGGGATCCGCGCCTCTCCCGGCCATTGGATTCCGCGCGTCGTGGAATGGCTGGAAGGGCCTTCACCTGGAGGTGACTCGAAGGAGCCTTTTGGGCCGGTGGATCCCCGGTGTGACCAATCTCGCCACGTTCTCGGGAGATGTGAGTGAGAAGCTGATGGGTCATGGCTGGGTCGAGACCCGGATGTCGAACACGTTCTCGCGGGTTCACCTGGAAGAGACCCGACTGACGGCCGACGTGGGCGTCAAGATGGCCGTCGATGGCGCCGCCTACCGGTCCGATGACGATATCCCAGGATTCGACGACGGCGTGGAATTGAGAAGGGCCCGCTTGATCGCCAAAGGCGACTGCCTTCTGGTGCTGCCGGTCAGCTACCAGATCGAAGCCGGATACATTCCAGGGCAGTTCTATATCGAGAACAGCTATCTTCAGTTCAAGAACCTGGGTGGGGTCGGCAGCCTGAAGGCGGGACAGTTCCGGACGCCGATGAGCATGGAGAACGCCGGGAGCAGCCGGGACACGCTGTTCATGGAAGCCGCCGCTGCGGTTCAAGCCCTGGCGCCAGGCGTCGAAGCCGGCTTTCAGATCGGGCAACCGATCCTGGACCGCAGGATGACATGGGCGTTCGGGTTGTTCACGGAAGGCGTTGGCGACGATTTCGGGGACGCCACGGAGGACCTCGGTCGGGCGGTCGGGCGGATCACCGGGCTTTTGATGGACGACCCTGATCCTCTCCACCCGGAGGCTGGGCGTTTTCTGCATCTGGGATTGAGCGGCTACCTGGTCTATGCGGGCAGCGATTCCGTGCGTTATCGAAGCCGGCCCGAGAGTCATCAGGCGCCGCTCGTCATCGACACCGGTGACGTCTCCGCCAGCGGGGCTTTTGTGTTCGGGGCGGAAGCCGCATGGATTGAGGGGCCGCTCACGCTCCAAGGCGAATACCTGCGCGTCGCGGTGCGGAACGGGGAGGCGCCCGACGTGGGTTTTCACGGCTACTACACCTCGGCGGGTTGGTTCCTCACAGGGGAGAGTCGGCCCTACGACCGGGTCCGCGGTTCCTTCTCGCGGGTGATTCCCAACAGGAACTTCGATCTTCGGGGGGGTGGGTGGGGAGCGTGGGAAATCGCCGCTCGATTCTCCCACGTCGATCTCAACAGCCAGGGGGTCACGGGCGGGCGCCTCACGATGGGGACCGTGGCCGTGAACTGGTATCTGCACAGCCACATGAAATGGAGGTTTGAACACGGCTTCGGACACGTGGCGGGGCGCAATCCGGAGGGGAACATCCGCCAGTTCCAAACCCGGTTTGAGTTCGATTTCTGACGAAACCGTGGCGCGGCGGGGGACGCTCGACGCGTGGCGGGTCCGTGGTCAAAATCGGCGCCATGAACGTTGCCGAATTCCTGTTGCCCGAGCCGAAGATTGTCCCGGTCCTGGACCCGGGGTTCCGACCGGCGGCCCTGGCGGCGCGTGCATTGGATAAGACGGCGCGGTCATCTGGGCGGGGTTTGGACGTGGGGGTGGCGGTCGAGCAGGCGGACGGTTCCACCTTCTGTTTCCGGCGGACCTTTCTCGCGGCCGACCATCCGGCCGCGTCCGCGAACGCGTTCTTTCTGGAGCGACTGGTGAAGTTTCTCCTCTGGTCGCGCGGAGGGTGGCGGGTGCACGTGGAGGGTTCGCGGGAACTGGCCGAGGCATTGCGGAAGCACTACGCGGAGACGGGGACCGGACAGTTCGACACGATGATGATGGGGGACCGGATTTACGGTCGGCAGTTCGAAGTGGTCGCCGTGGATCGACTACCGGAGGAACGGGCGACGACCCAGGCGCTGGGCCGGCATCGGGACGGTTGCCGGATCGGATTCGATCTGGGCGGGAGCGACCGGAAGGTGTCGGCGGTGGTGGATGGCGAGCCGGTGTTCACGGAGGAAACGGTTTGGGATCCGATCCATCAGGCGGACCCGCGGTATCACTTCGACGGCATCATGGATTCCCTGCGCAAGGCGGCGGCGCATTTGCCGCGGGTGGATGCGATCGGGGGGAGCGCCGCCGGTGTCTACGTGAACAACCAGCCGCGCGTGGCGTCGCTTTACCGGGCTGTGCCGCCGGACCTGTTCGAGTCGAGGATCAAGCCGATCTTCGCGGACCTGAAGGCGGCGTGGGGCGGAGTGCCCTTCGAAGTCGCGAACGACGGTGAAGTCACGGCGCTGGCGGGATCCATGGCGCTGGGAAGGAACGCGGTCCTGGGCATCGCGATGGGGACGAGCACGGCCGCCGGGTACGTGACGCGTGACGGGAACATCACGTCATGGCTCAATGAACTGGCGTTCGTGCCGGTGGATTATCGGCCCAACGGACCGATCGACGAATGGAGCACGGATCGGGGTGTCGGTTCGCAGTATTACTCGCAGCAGGCGGTGGGTCGGCTCCTGCCGGCGTCCGGAATCGAATTCGATCCCCAGCTGGGATTGCCGGAAAAACTCAAGCTCGTCCAGAAGCGCATGGCCGAGGGCGACGACCGGGCGCGAAGGATCTATCAGACCCTCGGAACCTATTTCGGATACGGACTCGCCCATTTCGCGGGCTTCTACGACTGCGACCATGTGCTCGTGCTGGGACGGGTGATGACGGGCGAGGGGGGCTCGGTGATCCTCGAAGGCGCCCGGGCCGTGCTGGAGTTGGAATTCCCGGAGCTGGCGAAGCGGATTGAATTCCACACACCGGATGAAACGGCGAAACGCCACGGCCAGGCGGTGGCGGCGGCGAGCCTTCCCCGGCTGGCGGTGAAACCCTCGGCGTAGTCCACGCCACGCGCCTCAGGGCCGCGCCCAAAGTATGAAGCCACCGTGGGCCGGATTCGAGGCGTCGGCTATCGCCCGCGGGGGTTTGCCTCCCGGGTGCGGGGTGGTGGTGGCGGTGTCGGGGGGGCGGGATTCGATGGTGTTGTTGGAAGGACTGGTGCGGTGGCGGATCGAGCAGCGTTGGCGGCTGGTCGTGGCCCATTTCCATCATCAGTTGCGGGGGGCTGAGGCGGATGCGGACCAGGCCTTCGTGGCGGTGGCCGCGGCGAAGGCGGGCCTGCCCTTCGTCGCCGGCACCGCGGATGTGGAGGCGGCGCGTGTCTCGGATGAATCGTGGGAAATGGCGGCCCGCCGGCTCCGCCACGCCTTCCTGGCGCGGGTCGCGAGGGACCACGGCTGCACGCGGATCGCCCTGGGGCATCACGCCGGGGATCAGGCGGAACTGTTCCTCCTCCGGATGCTTCGCGGCGCGGGTGGATCTGGATTGGGAGGCATGATGGAAACGGGACCGTCGCCGGCCGATGCGGCGATCGTCCTGGTTCGCCCGCTGCTGGACTTCGGGAGCGACGAAGTCGGGGACCTCGCGCGCGAATGGCGCGTTGAACACCGCACCGACGCGACGAACAGCGATCCGACGCATTGGAGGAACCGGGTTCGCCACGAACTGATGCCCCTTCTGGCGTCCCGGTTTCAGCCGGGCATTGAGCGCGTCCTCGTGCGCGAGCAGACCCTGCTCCGCGATCAGGCGGTCCTGATTCGAAGGTTGGCCGGGGATTGGCTGAATCGGTTGGGCGCGTCCGACGACTACAAGGAGCCGGGGTTTTCGGATCTCGACGTCGCGTTGCAGCGGGAAGTGGTGCGCGCGCAGTTGGCGGCGCTGTCGCTGGCGCTGGATTTCGAAGCCGTCGAGGCGCTGAGGGCTCAGCCCGGCCGACCCATCCAGGTCGGCCCCGGGCGTCGCGTGGTCCGCGAACCGTCGGGACGCTTGAGACGGCTCGAAGAGCATTCGGCCGAGGGGCTTTTTTGCGAGGACCGGATGGACGTCGTGTTGGAGGGCGGCCGCGTCCCGGGCGCGGGTACCCTGCGATTTGGGGGCGGCCGCCTTGTTTGGCGGGTGTCCGCGCGGACGGACGGAGAGGGCTGGGACGGTTCGCGCGAGTTGAGTCCCGGTGAGTGGGAGCGGGGCCGGGACGCGATGCCGGGGGCGCCGGTGGAATGGCTGGACGCCGATGCCGTGGGACCGAGAGTCCGGCTGCGCCACTGGCGGGCGGGCGATCGGTTCCGGCCGATCGGTCTTCCGGCCGCCTCGAAACTTCAGGACCTCTTCACGAACGCCCGCGTTCCCACCGCCGTACGTCGACGCCGGGTTCTGGCCGAAACCGAGGGTGGCGAGATTTTCTGGGTGGAAGGCCTGCGGATCGGTCACAACGTCCGCCAAACCGAAGCGACCGCTCGGTGTCTCGAATGGCTGTGGGAACGGAGTCCGGATCTTTGATCCCTGACCGGACAGGTGATCAATCGGGCCACTGACCGTCGCTCATGGGGCGCGCCTGGAGACGGGCGGGATCCACGACGACATGGCGCACGCGCTGGCGTTTCCATGTGTAGGTCATGTGGAGAAGCCCGTCGGCGGTCTGGATCATGGCCGGGTACGAGAATTCGCCCGGCTCGCGTTCGAGGACGAGCGCGGCGGACCATTCGCGGCCGTCGCCCGAGACGGCGAGGTTCAGGAGGTGCCGGCCCTTCGTCGTGTGGTTGTAGATGAGGGCGAAGCGTCCGTCGCGGAGGCGGACGGCGTCGATTCCGGAGCTGGGGTTGGGAAGGGCGGTGCGGGCGAGCGGTTTCCAGGTTTTCCCGGCATCCGAGGACCACGACTCCAGGATGGCGCCCTGCCTGGAGCGGCAGAGAATCTGAATCGTGGTGTCGGAGTGCGGGAGCAAGGTGGGTTGGATGGCGCCCCACTCGTCGCCCCGGTTGAGGGGCGGGGTACGCGTCCAAGCGCCGAGAGGGTCCCGGGTGCTCTCCATCTGAACCTGCCAGCCGTCATGCTCCGTGCTCGAACCGCAAAGCAGGGTTCCGTCGGCGAGTTCGATGGGTTTCGCCCGAACGGGTCCCATGAAACCATCCGGGAGCCGATGGGGCGCGGACCATGTGCGTCCCTGGTCGGTGGAAGTCTTCACGAGCCCCCACCAGTTGAAGGGCCGGGGACCCACCTTGTAGAAAAGGAGGAGCGGTCCATGGCGGGGTTGGAAAAGGACCGGGTTCCAGCACGGGTGGCGCTTGGATTGGTTTTCCGCCGTCCCCGTGGCGACGCGTTTGGGCTCGGACCACGCGCCGTCGTGCCATCGCGCCGTGTAGATATCCACGTCGTCGCGGCCTTCGGCCGTGCCGCCGAACCACGCCGCGAGAATGCCTTCCCGGGTCTCGACGAGCGTGGAAGCGTGGCACTCCGGGAATTCCGCGCGCTCGTAGATGAATCGGCGGGCGACAAACGCCGGGGAATCCGGCGGTGGTTTGAGGGGTGATCCGCCCGAAGGAACGGCCGGCGCCGCCGTGGCGGTCCGGTGGGGGAATCCGAAGGCCGCCGTGGCCGAGGCGGCGACGGCGAGGCGAAGGCAATCGCGGCGATTGGTGAGGCGCATGGGTCGGGTCGTTGGATGCGAATGCGGTGAATGCGGTTGAAGCGAGAGGGGGGGCGCCGATCAGTCCTTGGGCGCCGTCACCATGGGGAAATTATCGGTGCGAAACGGCGACGCCGGGAGTCCGTCGACGTTGAAGAGATTGACGACCGGGTAGTCGAGCCATCCGTAGCGGACGGCGACCGGCTCGGGCACGTCGGGGTGGGTGACCACGACGCGGCGGCCATCGATCCTGGCATCGGCCCAGCGCCATTCGCGGTTGGTGCCGCAGATCTGAAATCCCTTGAGGGTTTTGCCCCGGACCTGAAGGCCGGAGCCGACGTGTTGGAACGAAATGATCGCGCGACCGCGGGAGATGCGGAGACTGCGGTAGATGGGGCCCGAGTAGGTGATTCGCTCGTTGTACGCGATGGCCCTTGCCGCAAGGGCCAGGCGGGCTCCCACGGGCCGCTTTTTCGTCGGGTGGATGTCGTCCTTGTCCCCGACATCCGTGATGACCGCCATGCCGACTTTCGGCAGGACCCGCGTCGACATCAGCTGAGCCTCCCGCAGCTCGGCCCAGTCGCTCTCCATGGGTGTCGCCGTGATCTCCTCCTCGGACCGATTCTTGTTCTTGTCCCAGGGCGCGAGCTGCACGGCGAGGAACGGGAATTCGCCCTGGCCCCAATCGGCGCGCCAGTTCTTGATGAGTGTGGGGAAGAGCCGGCCGTATTCATGGGCCCGGGAAGCGTTCGATTCGCCCTGGTACCAGATCGCCCCGGCGATGGCGTACGGGATCAGGGGGTAGATCATGCCGTTGTAGAGCTGCGACGGAGCCCAGTCGCCCCAGGGCCGCCCTCGGACCGGCGCCTTTCCTTGTGCTCGGAGTTCGGCGACCTCCTTTTCCCAAGCGGCGACGGATTCCTCGAAGCGGCGTTTCTTCTCGGGATACGGGTCGAGGATGTTGCGTTTGAAAGCGGGATCGGCGGCCAGCACCTCTTCGCGGATCCAGACTTCGGCGGGGGAACCGCCCCAGGATGTGTGGATCAGGCCGACCGGAACATTGCGCGCTCTCTGGAGATCGACGCCGAAGTAGTAGGCGACCGCGGAGAAGCGGGCGACGGTCGCCGGGTTGCAGAGTTCCCACCGTCCTTCGACGTCCTCCGCGGGAGTCGCGGCCATGTTCTTGGTGACGGTGAAAAGCCGGAGTTGCTTGTTGGATGAGGCTTCGATGGCGGGTTGGGGATCCTCGGAGCGGGAGAGCGGCCATTCCATGTTGGACTGGCCGCTGCACACCCAGACCTCGCCGACGAGGATGTTGGTCCGGGTGAGAGTGTCGTTGCCCGCCCGGACCACCAGCGTTTCGGACAGGCCGGGACGCTGTCGGGGCAGCTTGATGAGCCAGCGGCCGTTCTTGGAAACCGTGGAGTACGCCTTGCCCCGGAACTCGACGCTGACGGTGTCGCCGGCGCCGCACCAGCCCCAGACGGGGACTTCGCGTCCCTGCTGGAGGACGGCGTTGTCGGAGAAGACGGCGGGAAGTCGAAGCTCGGAGGAGGCGGAGGCGGCGGCGGAAAGGGTTGGGGCGGCGGCGAAAGCGATCAGGGCCAACGGAATCGAAAGAACCGAAGGGATCGAAACGGCGGGTTGCCGGCGGGGGAAACTCATGCCGAGAGAACACGGCAAGGCTATGGAGTCGTCAAGTTCAGTTGGAAGCCGAATCAGGAGCGGAAGGGAGTGGAATCCATGGATGGAATGAGGCCTTCTTATCCAAAAATTCTTTCTAAAAAGCTGTGTTGACGGAATGCCGAGGTGGCGTACTCTCTCGCCCGTCGCTGGAATGTTCTTTGGACGGTGCGGGCGGATGGAGCACACAAGTTCTCCGGAGTTGTGCGGTGCACACGATATCCGGCATCCCCTAAGCCCGCATGCACCTTGTATTCGACATTCCCCGGGCCCCGGCGGTCTCCCTCAGACTGCGGGGCCCGGTTTTTTTCTTTGTTCAGTTTCGGGTTGCGGGTAGGGACCGGACGAAGCGGTCGATGCGGTCGAGGCCTTTCTCGATCTGGCTCAGGCTGGTGGCGTAACTGATTCGGATGTAGTCGTCGGCGCCGAAGGCGATACCGGGGACGGCGGCGACTTTTTCGGTCTCGAGCAGGCGGGAGCAGAATTCAGCGCTTTGGAGGCCGGTTCCGCGAATGTTGGGGAAGAGGTAGAACGCGCCCTTGCTGTTGACGCAGGAGACGCCCGGGATCGAGTTGAGCCGTTGGAAGGCGGTCATGCGGCGCCTGGAGTACTCGGCGAGCCATGCGGGAAGATGGTCCTGGGGGCCGGTGAGCGCGGCGACGGCGCCTTTCTGGGCGAAACTGGTGGGGTTCGAGGTGGAATGGCTCTGGATGGCGTCGATGGCCTTGGCGATGGGTTCGGGGGCGGCGAGGAAGCCGAGGCGCCAACCGGTCATGGACCAGGCCTTCGCGAACCCGTGGACGATGATGGTGTGTTCCTGATGGCGCGGGCCGAAGCTGGCGACGGATCGATGAACGGCTCCGTCGTAGAGGAGGTGTTCGTAGATTTCGTCGCTCATGATGAGGACGCCGCGCTCGACGCACACGTCGCCGAGGGCCTTGATTTCATCGGGGGTGTAGACGCAACCGGTGGGGTTGCTCGGCGAATTGAGGATGAAAAGCCGGGTCCGGGGGGTGATCGCGGCGCTGAGTTGGTCGGGGGTGACCTTGAACTCGGTCTGATCGGAGGTTGGGAGGATGACGGGAGTGGCGCCGGCCAACTTGACCATCTCGGGGTAACTGAGCCAGTACGGCGACGGGACGAGGACTTCGTCGCCTTCCTGGCACACGGCGAGGATGACGTTGTAGCACGAGTGTTTTCCGCCGTTGGAGACGATGACCTGGCTGGGCTTGAAGGTGAGGCCGTTTTCCTTTTGGAACTTGGCGGCGATGGCTTCGCGCAGCTCGGGGATTCCGCTGGAGGGTGTGTACTTGGTGAAACCCGAGTTGAGGGCGTCGATGGCGGCTTGCCGGATGTGTTCGGGCGTTTCGAAGTCGGGTTCCCCGGCGCCGAAGCCGACGACGTCTTCCTTGGCCGCCTTCATGGCTTTCGCTTTGGCGTCGATGGCGAGCGTGAGGGACGGGGAGAGGGCGGCGGCGCGGCGGGCGATCGGATAGTTCATGACCGAGATGGATCGGGGGCGAAGAGCGTCGGGCAAGCGGTGAGGTCCGGCAAGTGGGATATGGGGTGGGGACTGGGACTTTCGGGACGGCAAATGGAACGTTGCCGGTCAGGGGACAACCCGCCTATCCTGCGAAACGCGATGAAGCATCATCTCGACTTCGAGAAGCCACTCATCGAACTCCAGCAGAAGCTTGATGAATTGCGGCGGGCCCAGCAGTCGAACCCGCTCGGGCTTCAGTTGGAGGACGAGATCCAGGTGATCGGGGCCAAACTGGCCGAGACGCGACGGCAGATCTACGCGAAGCTCACCGCTTGGCAACGGGTCCAGCTGGCGCGGCATCCGTTGCGCCCGTATTTCCTCGATTACGCCCGCCTTTCCTTCACCGAGTTCTCCGAGTTGCACGGCGACCGGCTGTTTGCGGACGATCACGCGATGGTGTGTGGTTTCGCGAAGCTCGGTAAGCACCGCGTCCTCCTCATCGGCACCCAGAAGGGGCGCGACACCAAGGAGAACATCATCAGGAACTTCGGCTCCGCGAACCCGGAAGGGTATCGCAAGGCGCTCCGCCTGATGCGGCTCGCGGACCGGTTCGGTCTTCCGATCATCTCGTTGATCGACACAATGGGGGCCTACCCGGGCGTCGGCGCCGAGGAACGGCACATCGCGGAGGCGATCGCGGTGAACCTGCGCGAAATGATGCTCTTCGAGGTCCCCATCATCGCGGCGGTTTTGGGCGAAGGCGGATCCGGCGGCGCGCTGGGGATCGGCGTCGCCGACCGTGTCCTGATCCTCGAGAACGCCTACTACTCGGTCATTTCGCCGGAAGGCTGCGCGGCCATTCTGTGGAAGGACAGGAAGGCGGCGGCCCTGGCCGCCGCCGCGCTGAAGATCACCGGCCCGGACCTCCTCGAATTCAAACTCGTCGACGGGGTCGTCCCGGAGCCGGACGGTGGCGCCCACCACGATCCGACCACCACCGCGGCCAACCTCAAGAGCGCCCTGACCCGGCATTTGGAAGAGGTGCTGGCCATTCCGGGACCGGAACGCCTTCGCCAGAGGTACCAGAGGTTTCGAGCCATGGGGCACTACGCGATCCGGGCCCCGTCCAAAGCGGAAAACGAAACACCCACCGCGGCGGTTGGAAACAGCGCGACGAAGGAACCCACGACACCATCGGCCGAGTCGGCGCGGAACCAGGCGTCGGATCCGGCCAACGTCTCGGAACCGAGGCGGGAACCGGATCCGGGTCCCGATCCTGCCGCGAACTCAGCCGCGGCCCGGGATGCCGGGGGCCGGGGAAGCGGGTTGGCGTCTCCCCGTCCCGGGTCGTCGAAGTCGACATGAATGGGTACCCGATCCGGTTTGTTCCCATCTACCAGGAACGGGTCTGGGGCGGCCGTCGTCTTGAGAGCGTCTACGGTCGCGTGTTGCCGGGCACGGTTCCGATCGGGGAATCGTGGGAGATCTCGGATCGAGACGAGGCTTCCAGCGTGGTGGCGAACGGGCCCTGGACCGGCCTGAGCCTCTCCGAGTTGGTCGCGCGCCATGCATCCGCGCTGATGGGAGACGCCCCGTTGAGGCGGGGACGGTTTCCGCTGCTGGTGAAGATCCTCGACGCGCGCGAAATCCTTTCCCTGCAGGTGCATCCCCCGGCGGATCGGGCGGAGGGCCTTGGTGGCGAGCCGAAGTCGGAGATGTGGTTTTTCACGGGCGCCGATCCCGGCAGCGAGATTCTCGCGGGGCTGCGACCCGGGACCACGCGGGAGAGTTTTCAGCGGGAGCTGTCGGCGGGCACGGTCGAACGCTGTTGTCATCGCATCCCGGTCGTCCCCGGAGATGCCATGATGCTTCCCAGCGGCCGGGTGCACGCGATCGGCGCGGGTCTTCTCCTGTTCGAGATCCAGGAGAATTCCGACACGACGTTCCGGGTCTTCGACTGGAACCGGGTGGGGCTCGACGGAAAGCCGCGCCCGCTTCACGTCCGGGAATCCCTGGCGAGCATTGATTTCGAGGATCACGCGCCTCGGCTCGTGGAGACCGCCTGGTCGGTCCCCGCCGCCGACACCGCCGACACCGCCACGACGGGGTTTTCGTCGCGGCTTCTGGCGGCCCAGGAGTCCTTTCGGGTCGAAGCCCACCGGGGTCCGTCCGGGGCTCGTTGGATTCGGAAGCTCGCGAGGTGTCTCATCGTGGGAGTGGTCCGCGGTTCCCTGCGGGTTGGCGACGGGCCCGACGCGGTCCGGTTGGGTGCCGGCGATTTCTGCCTGGTTCCGGCCTCGATGGGATGCGTGACCGCGACGTTGGAATGCGAAGCGGAGTGGCTGACCGCCGTGCCGGGTCCGTTTCCGGAGCGGGATGGAGGAGCACCGGCGGGATGAAGGCGGACTTCCGCCGGCCTGCCGAGGTTGGAGGCCCGGAGACATGGATCCGAAATTGAATGTCGGAGGTTTCGAGGCCGGGCGCGTCCCGACTTGTCTGGGAAAGTGCGGAAGACCGATTTTGTCATGAGTGAACCACCCTCAACGTCGGGAAGTGATCGAAGGCGGTCCAAGTCCTCCGGGCGGTCGCGGAAGAAATCGAAACTTCTGCGCATCCTGGATCGGGACCGTCCGTTCGCGGTGGTGATGGTGCTGGCCGTCCTGGTCGGCGCCGTCGTGCTTCTGGGCGTTCCGAAACTCTGGAGGACGACACCGGAGCGGTTTCCGTACGGGGAGGTGCGGGTGAGCGCGATGGATCTCGTTCAGGCGTGGTCCCTGCGGCGGTCGGCCTTGCGGGCGGAGGCCGTGGGTCGGTCGGAGGTCGCCCTGCTGGCGTGGCGGGGCGCGCTCGCGAACAACATGGGGGCTCCCGAACTGCACCGAGGACTTCTCGCGTTTCTCGGGCGGAGTCCGGAGGCGCGGACCGACTGGACGCGCACGGCGCTGCGGAGCGCGTCCTGGTTGCTGGCGCTGACCCGAACCAACGTGTCCGACCTCACCCTGGCGTGCGGCGTTCTGGAGCGCTATGGGCGGCCTCGAATGGCGTTGAACATGATGTCCGGGATCCCTCGGGATCCGGAGCGGAATCAGGACTTGGAGAAAACGCGGGCCCGAGCCCTCCTTGCCTCGGGTCGGCTGGAATCCTTCGAAGCGATCTGGCTCACCTCGGGGGAGGCTTGGAAGGCGGATCCGGTCATGGCGATGTACCACGATGGGTGGCTGGGCGCGACCGACGATCGGACGGCCGGACTGGAGGCGACGCGACGTTTGAAGGAGGCGCTTCGGGGGGAGGCGGAGACCGGGTTGACCGCGGCGCGTCTCCTGATCCTGGTGGCGGCGGCGAAAGGGCAGGCCGATGACCTGGGGCTGGCGTTGGAATACCTCGAGTCCCGGAATTCAGCGTCCGTGGCGCAGCACGGACTTCACTGGCGCGTCCTGGCGGCCTCGGGCCGGACGGACGAAGCCCGGCGTCTGGCGGCCGCCAACACGGAGGTCCCGAGCGATCCCGAGATGGCGGGGGCCCAATGGAGGGCGATGCGGGATATCGGGATGACGGACGAGGCCTTGGCGAGGGCCGAGCACAACATTGGGCGCTACGGCACCGACCTCGAAGCCTGGCGGACGTACCTGGACCTGCTGGTCGAGGCTCGACGGTGGAAGCAGACCCTGTTGGCGGCTTCGAGCGCGCGTCTTCTCGCATCCCAGCACGAACCGGTCCACGTCGAGGCGCTGTTCGCCGAGTACAGGGCTTCATTGGGTGACGGCAGGAAAACGGAGGAGGCGCGGCTGGCGACGGAGCTGGCGGGGGTCCGGGTCTCGGATCTCGACTCGGTCCTGCGGATCAGTTCGGAGTTGCGGACCCACGCGCGGGTCGCCGAGTCCTTGCGATTTCTGAAGGCTCACGAGGGAGCCTTCGGAAACTGGGCCGCCTACTGGGCGGAGGTTTTCGAGGCGGGCCTGGCCGGCAAGGACATGGAGATCCTTCGCGGTTCGGTCGGCGAATTGCTGAGGCTTGAACCGAACAATGCCGCCTGGATCAACAACCGGGCGAGTCTCCTGCTGATCGCCGGCGAGGATCCGTCGGAGGCCCTGCGACTGACCCTCGCGGGTTTGGCGCGCCATCCCGCGTCCCCGCTCCTGCGGATCAACCACGCGATGGCGTTGCTGGCCAACGGGCGCGCCGCCGAGGCGGAGACCCTCCTGGCCGGTGTGGCGGCTTCGCGTCTTTCCGGGGTCGGTCTCGCCAACTTCCAACTGGCGATGGCCGGCGTGCACCTCGCGCTGGGACGGCGCGAGCAGGCCAAGGCGGCGGCGGAGGAGGTGGACCGCGATTTGCTCCTGGCGCCGCAGATCGAGCGGCTGGACCGCATCGCATCCGAGGCGGCCCGGGGCGGGGGCCATTGAACGGAATCGTGGAAAAGGCGATCCCCTGAGGAACGACCATGCAAGACAACCAGGATTTCGAGGAACTGAAGGGGATTCGCCGGTGGTGGGCCGAGGTCCGGAACGGCTGGCAGGAGCAACTCCAAACCAACGGGTTCCTTCGCCACCTGGTTCATGAGCCGGCCTTCATGGTGGCCATCGCGGCACTGGGGGTCTGCGGCATCGGCGTCGCCGTGATGGTTCCGAAAGTCTGGAACCCGGCGCCGCCTCATTTTTCCCGGGTCATCCGCGTGAGTCTGCTGGACCGCGTCCAGGCGTGGAACCTCCGCCGAACGGCGGCCAATGAAGTCGCGGCCGGCCGCTGGGAGGAAGCCCTCGTGGCCTGGCGTTCGGCCATCGCGAACAACCTCGCCGACGCGAGCTCCCATCGCGGCGCCCTGGAAATGTTGCGGGACGCGCCCTGGGTTCATTCGGCGAACCTGAACCACGCCCTGTTCAGCAGCGAGTACCTCCTGGAACTGACGGAGACGAATCGCTTGGATGCGACGCTCGTGGCGAACGTGCTGATCCGGCACCGCCTTCCGGAGGTCGCCTTGGACCTGCTCCGGCGATGGGAGAAGGAGTTCACGGAGGACGAAGAATCGGCGTGGTTGCGCGCCCTGTTCGCGGCGGGCCAGTTCGCCGCATTCGAGGCCCGATGGAAGGGATCGGCCGCCCGCCTGGAGCGGGATCCCGAAATCGCCCTGGTCCGCGCGGCGCTCGATGCGTCCGGCCCTCCGTCGGTCGCGGTCGACGCCCTTGGGAAACTGCGATCCGCGCTCGCGGATCCCGCCCGCCGCCTGGAGGCGGCGCGGTTGCTGTGCTCCGCGGCGGCGCGGCGCGATGATCCGGCCGAGTACGAGCGGGGTTTGGCGGTCCTGCGCGAACTGGAATCCACGATGGTGGTGGACGAGGCGGTCCTTTGGGGATTGATGGCCCGTCACGATCGGATCGAAGAGGCGCGCAAGGCGGCCCGTGAGTTTCGACCCGTGCCTCCCCCGACCGCGATGGAAGCGGTGCAACTCGCCCGGGCCTGGTCCGACCTGGGGCTGGGCGATCTGGCGGTCGAGATGTTCAGGGAAAACTCCCAGCGCTACGGCATGGCCTACGAAGTGCTGGCGGTCTACTTCGATCTGCTGATGGAACGCCGGCTCTGGGACGACGTCCGTCGATTGGCAGTCTCGTTGCGAGGGAACGCCTCGGGGCGCGATGATGTGTACGCGATGACCTGGTTCGCCGACGCCGTCGCCGATCTGTCCGAGAACCGGAACACCAGCGCGCGGACCTATTTGAAGCGCCTGGAGGAGGCGCGGATTGCGAACCCCTATGTCGCGTTGAGGCTCGCCTCAGGCCTGATCCGGGTCGGGGAGTTCGAGACATCGGCCACGCTGCTGAACCGGATCGAGCCGCTCCTCGAGAAGCAGCCGGATTTTTGGATGCAGGTTTTGATCGCGGCGCAGGGACGGCGGGATGTCGCGACGTTGGAACGCGGAACGGCCGCCCTGCTGAAACTGCAGCCGGAGAGCGTGGTGGCATTGAACATGAAACTCGGCCTGATGCTCCTGAAGCGCGAATCCCCCGCGGAGGCGTTGACCCTGAGCATGCGCCTCCATGGGGCCCGAGTGAGCTCGAAGTCGAGTTCGGCCGGCGCCGTCATCAACCACGCGGCCGCGCTTCTCCAGAACTCGCGAACCGCGGAGGCCTCGGTGATCCTCGCCCAGTTGGATCCCGCCCGCCTGGGACCCCAGGAACGCGCGGCGTGGGAACTGGCCCGGGTCGAGTTCCTCGGCCAGAGCGGTCGCTTCGACGAGGCGATCGCCCTGGGAGCGAAGATCGACGGTCGACTTCTGATGCCGCCGGACGAAGCGTGGCTCGAGAAGTTTCTGGTCGAGAACAGAAAGCGTTCATCCGGAGGACAACCGTGACCCCGGAACCGACCTCCAACTCGATTTCGACCGCGACCTCGACGTCCTGGCGCCTTTTCCTGGCCCGATGGGCCGTTCACACCGTCGCGGTCCTTGTGGCCACCCAGATCGTTCCCGGAATCGAATGCCGGTCCTGGACCGGACTCCTGACGGCGACGCTGCTTCTCGGATTGCTCAACGCCTTCGTTCGTCCGCTCCTCCTCCTCCTGAGCCTTCCCATTGTGGTGCTGACCCTCGGACTGTTCCTTTGGGTCATCAATGCCGCGCTCCTGTACTTCGTCGGTTGGCTCGTGAAGCCGTTCCAGGTCGCGGGATTCGCCTCCGCCCTGGGCGGAGCCGCCGTCATCAGCATCGTCGCCACCCTGCTCGGCGCCGCCCTCGGCGTGAACACCGTGCCCGCGCGATCCCGATATTCGAGTCCGCAATCCCCGGGTTCCGGCTATCCCCGGCGCCGGCGTCTGTCCCGGGACGACGACGACAACCGCGGCGGCGGCGGTCCGGTGATCGACGTGTGATCCGACCTCAGTCGCGGACGTAGGAAGCCCGTTGTGTCGGAATGCCCGCGGCGACGAAATCGCGTTCGAAATCGGTCAGGATAGCCGCCAAATCGCCCGGCGTCTCGACGCGGCGCAACCCGGGACAGGCGTCGAACACGGTCCGCATCTGGGCGAAGTAATCCGTGTTGTCCGTTCGAAGATGGACCGGGGCGCCCGGTTTGAGCGCCTCGCGGATCCGTTCCCCGAAATGGCCGCTGATCAGGCGGTTCTTGTGGTGCCTGCGTTTGGGCCAGGGATCCGGGAAATAGATGTGAATGGCGGAGGCCGCGGCGGGAGGGAGCAGGTACTCGACGCAATACGACGCTTCGATTCGGAGGCCTCGGACATTGGTCAATCCCAGGCGCTGGCACTTTCGATCGAGCTTTCGGATCCGGCCGAGTAAACGTTCCACGCCGATGAAGTCGCGATCCGGATGCCGTCCGGCCCACGCGACAAGGAAGGAGCCGTCGCCGCTGCCGAGTTCAACCTCAAAGGGCGCCTCCCTCCCGAACAGGGTTGGAAGGTCGAGTCGATCGAGCCACGAAGCCGGCTTGTGGAGTGTCCGGTCGGGCACAAACGCGGCGGGAGCCCGGCTTTGGGACGTGTCCGCGGACGGAGCCGGGTCGGTCTCGGCGTGGGAATCGGACATGGGACTTCGGAGTGTCAATAGATCGGAGGCTTGGGATTCCGGATTCAGCCTGGAAACGGCGACTTCAACCACGGAAGGCACGGAACACGCGGAAACGGAGGGATTGGGAGGGGTGGTGGGTGTCCTTGGTCAGGTGAACTGGACTCCGTTTGCGACCCGCTCTCATTCCGTGTTCTCCGCGTTCTCCGTGGTGGTAGCCGCCGTTTTCAGGTTCAGGAGATCGCGCAGGCCGACGCGTCCGCGACGAACAGGGCCAAGGACGCGGTGTACCCGTGCAGGTGATTCCGACGTCCCACCGGGCCGATCTCGCCGTTGCAGAAGAATCCCGCGAGCGGAAGCTGGAGCCCGAGATTCTCGTGGACGAGTCGGGTGTCGTGGTGGAGTCGACCAAACAGATCCTGGCCGCGCCCGGCGCAGCTGCAGAGGCAGGACGCCACGATCTTCTGGCCGGCGAGCCGCCGCCGGGCCTGCGCGAGCAGCGCCGAGAAATCCTCCGTC
The DNA here is from genome assembly GCA_050250555.1 of Limisphaerales bacterium. GTDB lineage: Bacteria > Verrucomicrobiota > Verrucomicrobiia > Limisphaerales > CAIMTB01 > CAIMTB01. Next base: position 21,851 of record JBFWOK010000002.1, on the reverse strand, counting down.
GCCGCCGCGCCGTCCCTGAATTGGAACTGAACCGTCTGCCCGACCCTGACCTGCGCCCCGACCGCCACGATCCCGCGGTTCGGGTCGGCGCCCAGGAGGTTGCGGACGAGGAAATCGCCGCGGCGGTGTTCCTCCCGGTATTCGTCAACGGCCAGACCGACGAAGATGTTGCCATTGGCGCGGGCCTTCTCCGACGACGGCAGCGCGTTGAAGGTGTCCTGAAGGACCGTCAGGGCGGGAACGTTCCCGATGCGCAGGATGAAGTTCCGGTCGGCGCCCGTGATGGTCCAGGGTCGGCCGATCGGTGTGCACCCTTGGGAGACGATCGCTTCGAGTCGGACGGAACCGCCCACCGAGACCCCGATCCCGCCGTCGGTGAAGACGTCCTGGTTCAGGAAAAGGCACCGGTCGCCGGGCGTCGTCGTTCCTCCGGCCAATCCGCCCAGGCAGGGGGTCCCGGGATAGGCTTCGTTCCATTGCTGGAGCCAACGCTCGGCATCGAGGCCGCCCGGGTCCGCGAAGAAGAGCCAGCCCCGGGTGCCGTCGGGGTGGATTCCCGTTTTGGCGTGCCACCATCCGGGGCCCGTCGATTCCTCGACGTCCTCGGCCGAGACGCGGACGGGGGTCAGTTGGGCGCCGGGAAGGGACAGGAGCAGGATTGAGAGGGCGGCACCGTCCTCGACCTCCTCGAGTTGTCCGATGACGCCGTGCGCGCTGCATCCCGCGAGGAGCCGGGCGTGGCCGTGGACCTGGATCAGTTCATTGATTTCCCGGATCCTGGGGAGGAGGGGCGGACTGGCGAACACCAGCGCGAGGTCGGCCCGCTCGCCGGGGAGCCGTCGCCGGGCCGCTTCCAACCGGGCGCGCAGGGTGCCCTCATCGAAGGCGTCCGCGATGAGCAGGGCGGTGGCGAATCCCGAAGACGTCACGGGGGGAAAACCTGAAACAGGCGTCAGGCCGACCGCGGTTTCGGCATGAGACCGGGACCGCTTTCGACTTCGGCGGTCTTGCCGGTCCCCGATTTGAAGCTCCTCCAATACCGGAGCGGCAGGAGCGCGATCGCGAGGAGCGCGATCTGGGTGACGTCGAAGAGGATCAGCCATCGGAAGGCGGCGTCCATGAAGCCGTAGGCGTGGAGTCCGATGCCGAGCATGTTGACGCCGAACCAAGAGAACGCGGTGATGACATTGCCGAAGATGGCGGTCGCCATGAGCGCCTTCTCCGAGAGGATCCGGCCCCACCGGGCGTGGAGGTAGAACGCGTTCCAGATGACGATCATCAGCGCGCCGTTCTCCTTCGGGTCCCAGCCCCAGAACCGGCCCCAGGATTGATCGGCCCAGATGCCTCCGAGCACGGTGCCCACGAACGAGAAGACCATCGCGAAGCAGGTCACGCCATACACCATTCGAGCGAGCGATTTCGCGTTTTCCAGGGTGAGAGACGACGTGAAGAAGCCGCGGAGGATGTAGAGCATGGCGAGGAACCCGGCGAAGAACGTCGCGGAGTAGCCGAGCGTCACGACCACGACATGGGTCGCGAGCCAGAAATTGGTGTCGAGCACCGCGCGCAGCATGATCATGGTGTCGCCGCCCAAGGAGAGATTGTGGGCGACCACGAGGGTCGCGAAGCCGGTGAGGCCGCCGACGACCGTTCCGATGCCGTCCCGGTAGAACCGCTCGAGCAGAAGCCCGAGGACGGACGTGCCCCAGCCGATGAAGATCGCGGACGAATAGAGGTTGGTGACCGGGGGACGACCTTCGAGGACCATCCGGTAGATGAGGCCGGACGTGTGCACGACCAGCGCCACCACGGCGAGCGCGACGCCGGACTTGCGCAGCGTCTCGTTCCGGTGGAACCAGGAGACGCACGCGCACAGGAAGGCCGCGATGTAGAGGACCATCGCCTTGTAGAAGGCCTGGGCGCGGTTGTAGAAGGATTCTTTCCGTCCCTTTTCGACCTCCGGCAGGTACCCGTGATGCGCGAGCCAGGCATGGTACTCACCCACGCTTTGGTTGAACGCCTCGGCGTTCCCGGCCCGGAACGCGTCGTTCATCGCGGCGAAGTGCTTCAAGGGTTGCGGAACCTTTCCGTCCCGCGCGGCTTCCATCAGCGCCGCGCCGGCGTTGGACCAATCGTCCCGGGCGTGCCCTGGCGTTTCCCCGGGGACCAGAAGCGGGTAGGCGAAGCGGGCCACCATGTCGTACTTGCCGAGATGCCCGATGAGCGCGTCGAGCGCCGAGGAATCAAACGGCTTCCCATCGCGCTGGGCTTCCGCGGCCGCCCGTCCGGGACCGATCGCCTTTTCGTAGGCGGCAAGCTCCGGTCCGAACTCCGTGACGCGCTCCGGTTTCAGGCTGTTCTTGATCCGCTGGTAGAGGATCAGACGGTTGTAGGTGTCCATGACCGCCTTCTGAAACGGGGTCTGCTGCTCCGGTTTCAGTTTGGCGTCGCTGATCCTGCGGGCCTCGCGTTCGAGCGCCTCCGTGCCGGATTGAAGCTCCGCGAAGGAGAAGTGCTTGTCCTCGCGTTGGATGCGAAGCAGCGAGATGACATCGGGATGATCAATCCGGAACACCGGACGGGTGTCTGCCACTTCCGCCTGGAAGAGCGCCTCCTTGAGCCAGTCCAGCGCCGAAAGCGTGATGAGCGTCTTGCCCGTGGCCTCGTCGGTGACGCGGACCGACTGTTTGGCGCGCAGTTGGAGCAGCGCATTCCGGGCCACCGAATCCAGCGGCTGAACCCGGCCTTCCAGAAGCACCGGGATCCGGCCGAATTCACGGGATCGGAACTCCGTGTCCCGGGGCGGGATAAGCGTGGTGGCCAGCCACAACACGGCGAGTCCGGCCACGATCAGGGGCACATTTCGATTCATAAACCGGCTGGAAACTGCCGGAATTCGGCTCGATTGCCAGCGTCGAGTGGGGAAAGGCGACCGGACGAAATCGCCTTGACCCTCCCGTTGCTGGAAGCCGGAGGGTGCGCGGTGCATGAAGATGTCCTACAGCATCGGCGAATTCTCTCAGGTCACGGGGCTTTCCGTGAAGACGCTGCGGTTTTACCACGAGAAGGGGATCCTGCTTCCGAGTTCGGTGGATGAGACCACCGGTTATCGGTTTTACGACGCCGCCAAGATCGAGAAGGCGCGCGTCATCATGCGTCTTCGCGCGATGGAGTTTTCAATCGAGGACATCGCAGCCGTCCTGGCGGACTGCGAGGACGAGGCCGACATCCTGGGCCATCTGGAACGACAGAGGGCCACGCTCCAACGACGGATCACGGAGGATCGGGACATTGTGCGGTCGCTGAACGAGATCATCCGGAGGGAGAAGGAGGCCCGGGATCTCCTGACCGGCGGGACGTTTTCGGTGGAGGAGAAGACGATCGAACCGCTCCTTGTCGCCGGAATCCGGCTGAAGGGCCGGTACAGCGAATGCGGCGAGGGCTTCGGCCGGCTCGGAAAGGCGATCGGCCGTCACATCGCGGGCAAGGCGCTGTGCCTCTACTACGATGGCGAGTATCGGGAGGACGACGCCGATTTTGAGCCCTGTTTTCCGATCCGCCGGGAGGTATCCGTGGACGGAGTCCGGGTTCATACCCTGCCTGGCGGCCAATGCCTCTCGCTCGTGCATCGTGGACCCTACGATCAGCTGGGCCGTTCCTACGCGCGTTTACTGGCCGAGGTCCGTCGGCGATCCGCGAAGCTTCTGTTGCCGACGCGCGAGATCTATCTGAAGGGGCCGGGAGTGATCTTCCGGGGAAATCCGAAGAACTACCTGACCGAAATCCTTTTGCCCGTGGGGTAGAATCCTCCGACACCCGTTTCCCAGTGACCCCTTGACTCCCGAAGTCCGCGACCCAGGATTTCGGCCACCTCGCGAGCTGAACGATCAGGCCCAGGCCCCGCACCCCGCATGAAACCCGGCAAAGTCCCCTTCAGCGCGAAGCTCCGACCGGAGATGAAACCCGAACTGGGCGATGACCCCAAGGGCCGAGGCAGGATGTTGTTGCCGACGCCGATGCTTGTCGCCGAGGAGATTTCAGCGGTTCCCAAGGGACATCTTCTCACGGTCTCCGAGTTGCGCTCCCGTTTGGCCCGGCGATTTCAGGCCGACTTCACCTGTCCGTTGATGTCGGGCATCTTCTTCAACCTGGTCGCCGGCGCGGCTGAGGAACAGATCGCCGCCGGTCAGAAGCCCCTCGCGCCTTACTGGCGCGTCACGCTCGACAACGGAACGCTCAGCCCCAAGACCCCGTACGGACCCGAGCGCCAGGCGGAACACCTGCGAGGGGAAGGCCACACGATCGGCGTCCGTCGGTCCAAATTGCGGGTGGATTCGGCGGCGGCGGCACGCGGTTCCTGACGTGGACGATTTGCCGCCGATGACGCGACCGCAGCTTGAGCACATCATCCGAGCGGCTGCGGGAGTTCGACGGGCGGCGTCCCTGGCCGGCGATTGATCGGAGTCCCGACACGCCCCGAAGAAAGCGTGAAACATTCTCCGCTCCTCCTTCGTTGAGTGTGCGGTCACATGATTCGGGACCTGGAATTCCAACTGCTGTGCCATCGGCATCGCGACGATCTCTTCCGCTACGCGCGGGCGATGCTCGGCAACGCGGCGGACGCCGAGGACGCGACCCAGGAGGTCTTGCTGCGGCTCTGGAATCATCTGCCCACTGTCCGCGTCTTCAACCTCAAGGCCTGGCTTTTCCGCACCACACGGAACTATTGCCTCGATCAGATCCGGCGGCGCGCGCGGACGGCCCGGGTCCTCCAGGGCGAAGAGGAAGCGCTGGGCGAACGGGAGGACGAACGGGCGGTCGATCCCAGTCTGGCGGCGGATTCGACGACCCGGTTGGAGCAGGCGCATGAGGCACTTCGGAGGCTGCCCGAGTCGCTTCGAAGCGTCTTCGTGCTCTACGAAGTCAACCGGCTTCGATACCGCGAAATCGCCGCCACGCTTCAGATCCCCATCAACACGGTGAAGGTGCGCTTGCTCCGCGCCCGCCAGCAGCTCGCCACGATTCTAAGCAAGAAGGAGGAAACATGGATGACCCTATCGAACGACTGATCCGGGAACTCCGGAACGAGACTTGCCCTCCCTCGGTGCTCGACCAGGTCTCACGCGCCATCCCCCGGGGCAAAACCCCGAAACGACCGCGCGGACCCGCGTGGGCATGGGGCGCGTTGGCCGGACTGGCATCCCTCGTTTTGGTCATTGCTCTGCTTTGGCCTGGGTCCGCGCGCCGGGACGAGAACCGGCTTGTCGGCGAGGTGCGCCCCGAGACCGATCACGCCCTGGTCCTCGAGCAGACCCATGCGGCGCTCGCCGCGATCGGCCACGTCCTGATCCAGGCCGGGAGTTCGGCCGAGTCCGCCGTCCGGCAGGAAGCCGGACCTCCGTTCATCAAGAGTCTTCAGACGGCAAAAACCCTCATCACCCATCCCCTATGACAATGAACATGAAGAAACACCTGTCTCTGTCCCTATCCGTACTCACCCTCGCCCTGATCGCTGTCGCTCCTCTGCGGACCGCGGCGCAATCCGGTCCCGAAGCCGATCCCGCGTTTCTGCCCATCGACCGGTTGATCGACCTGAAGACGATTCGTCCCGAAGTGAGCGTGAACCTGCCCCGGTTCCTTCTGAAGGACGCCGTCTCGGAGTTGAACGGAGGCACGAACGATCCGTTCGCGGCCGCCGGCATCAACGTCGCCGACCTCATCAAGGACGTGAAACTCATCCGGGTCGTGGTCATTGAAGGGAACGAGACCAATCGCGCCGCGTTGAAGGCGGGAGTCGCCGCGCTGCGGAACACCCTCGAGCGCGGATGGACGGCGCTCGCCTCGGTACCGGAGGAGAATGTCGGGGTCTACGCCCTCGGGGATCCGTCGGGTGAGACCCTGGCCGGTCTCGCGGTGCTGGTCCACGACGGCGACGACGTGGTGATCGGCAATGTCGTCGGACACGTCTCCCTCGGGAAGATCATCAAGCTCGCCTCGCACTTCGACAAATTCCCGAAGGACCTGCTGAAGAAGCTGATGGGTGCCGGGAATGAGCAGTCCGACAAACCCGCCCCCGCCTCGGCGAAGGCGGGCGGGGATTCGAAGCCATGAACACTGATTCCTGACCGCGATCCGTCGTTCGCGGGCCTGATTGGCCGGAGGAGCCGCAAGGTTCCTCCGGCTTTTATCTATCGGAGGAGAACACATCCTCCGCGCGGAGGCGGGGAATGCCGAATGGTTGGATCTCGATTTCATCGGGAACGAAGCGATTCTCGGCGCTCATCCCAACGCGCGGGGAGGGCTTCGAACCTTCCTGTGCCCCAAAACAACCATTGCTGGATCCAGTGTGACGGGCCTCATGGACGGGTTCCCTCCGCCATGGCACCCTGCGCAACCCGATTTTTCGGCACCGGTCGTGCAAGGATCCGGTCCCGGGCCGCGTTCACCCTGATCGAGTTGCTCGTCGTGATCGCCATCATCGCGATCCTCGCGAGCATGCTTCTCCCGGCCCTCTCGCGGGCCAAGGGCCAGGCCCGATCGGTGAAGTGCATCTCCAACCTGAAGCAATGGGGCCTGATCTGGGCCTTCTACACCGACGAGAACGACGGGAAGTTCAGCGACGGCGACACCGTCGGCTGGGCGCGGGGTGAGTGGGTCCGGGCCCTGGCCCGCCATTACCGGCAGAAGCCGTATCTCCTGCTCTGTCCGGAAGCGACACAACGGCGGGCCACCGGCGGCGGCCGACAGGAGATCCTGCGGCCCATCGGGACTCCGGAGAACCGGTTGGCCCAGTACGGCGGCGCCCGTTCGGCCTACAACTTTCCGAACTTCGCCGAAGACCAGGAGGCCGGAGCGGCTTTCCTTGTCAGCAGCTACGGAGGCAACAACTGGGTCTACAACGCCCGCACCGATATCCAGGGCCGGCGCGCGGCGGACCACTGGCGGACCTTCGACGCGGCGGATCAGCCGTCGGACATCCCACTCTTCCTCGACGCCATGTGGCGGGGCGGCGGGCCGGATCACCGGGATGGCACGAAGGACGCGGCCCCGACCTACAACGGTGAGTGGAGTGGCGCGGGCGCCGAAACCAAGCACTTCGCGGTGGCCCGGCATGGCCGAGGATTGAACCTCGTCTTCTTCGATCAGTCGGTCCGGGGCGCCCGCAAGCCGAAGGCGCTTTGGGGGTTCCGCTGGCACCGCACCTACCAGCGACACGGCATGGAGCGCACCAAGACGTTTCCCGGCTGGATGCAATGACCGCGCTGCCGTGTCCCGGTGGCTGGCTCTCGGTTCACGAGAAACATCAATTCATGGATCCGAAATCCTCAAGATACTGCCGCACGATCGCTTCCAGCGGCGGCGGTTCCGGGAGCCCCATCCCCACCGCGCGCGAACCGTCCACGGCAACCGGCCAGTTGTCCACGATCCCCTGGATCGTCGGGCTGAACGCATCCACGATCCGACCGATCTTCAGGCCCCTCTCGGCGGCAACCCGGGCCAGCACCTGCTCGGCCAGGCGGGGCGTCACCGGATGCGCTGGCAATCCGAAGGCCCGATCGTCCCGCAGTTTTTCAGCGGGAATCTCGTGCAGTGCGATCAGCGACTCGATCACGGTTCGATAGCCCGTCATCGGATGACACTGGTCCCGCCGGACCGGAAGTGGGCAATCCTGGCCCTTCAAAGGTTCGCGAAACATGCCACTCGCCCAGCCCGATGCCGCCGCGTTCGGTTTGCCCGGTCGAATGATCACGGTCGGCAGCCGTGCCGAGCGGCCGTCGAAATGACCTTTGCGGGAATGATCGTTCACCAGCAGTTCGCACATCGCCTTGGTCATCCCGTAGGTCGTCCGCGGAGTGAGCTTCGTCCGGTCGGAATTCGACGCCCCCATCGCCTCTCCTCCAAAACACGCGATGCTGCTCGCAAAGACCACGCGTGGACGTCCTGCAATTGCGCGCGCCGCCTCAAACACGTTCCGTCCGCCATCCAGATTCACCTGCAACGCGTCGTCGAAACGCTCTTCACACTCACCACTGACCATGGACGCAAGATGGAAAATCGACGTCGCCGGTTCGCGACCGACCGCGGCAAAGACCACGGCCCGATCACGGATGTCGGCCGTCACCTGTCGAACCCGTCCATCCGCCGGAACAACTCCGAACGCGGCGTCGAAGAGCACGATTTCATCGATCGCTTCCGGCCCGCCCGAAGTTCCCGTCAATCGGCCCCGTTCCAGCAGCTTCGCGCACAGTCGAGAGCCCAAAAAACCACCACCGCCCGTGATGACAATTTTCATGCGCGCAACCCAGGTGAAGGCTGGCAGGCCTCGTTCGCCAAGGGTGTAATCCGATCCTCATCCCCGATATGTCATTATCAAGCCACAAGATCGGTTTTGTCGGACTCGGCAACATGGGCCGGCCGATGACCCGCCACCTCCACGCCGCCGGCGCCGAGGTTTGGGTCTGGAGCCGCCGGCCCGGTCCGGCCGAAGCCGCCGTCGCCCTGGGCATGCGCCGGGCCGCGTCCCTTCCAGAACTCGCACGCGCGATCGGCCCAGGAATCCTCGGCCTCAATCTCACCACGACCGAGGTCGTCGAACAGGTGGTGTTCGGTCCTGGCGGACTTGCCGAAGGCCTCTCCTCCGACGCGCTCATCGTCGATTTCGGCACCACGGGGGTCGACGCCACCCGCGGGTTCGCCTCGCGCGTGTCCTGGGTCGACGCACCCGTCTCCGGCGGACAGGTCGGTGCCGAGGCCGCCTCACTCACCATCATGGCCGGGGGAACGCCCGAGCACTTTCAGAGGGTCCTGCCCATCCTCCAAACGGTCGGACAACGCGTCACGCATGTGGGCGCCTCCGGCGCCGGTCAGGTCACCAAGCTCGCCAATCAATTGATCGTCGCCCAAACCATCGACGCCGTCGCGCAAGCCCTGCGACTCGCCGAACTCGCGGGAGTCGACTCCTCATTGGTCCGGAAGGCGTTGCTGGGCGGATTCGCCGAAAGCCGAATCCTTGACCTGCACGGCGATCGCATGGTCCGCCGCGATTTCGCCCCGGGCGGACGGGCGACGCTCCAACTCAAGGATGTCCGTCTCATCTGCGACCTGGCCGCGTCGGTCGGTTTTCAATCGCCGACACTCGCCACCTGCCTGGCCCAATGGGAGTCGATGGTCGAATCCAGGGGGCTCGGCGACCTGGACCATTCGGGCCTGTTCCGGCTCTACGAATAGGCGAATAGACGTTCTTCCGGAGGCGCACCCACCCGCGATCCGCCCGGTTCCTCGATGATTCCGGTGGATGGGTCGGAATCACCGGATATCAGCGTGAGACGCCGTGGGAACGGGCCGCTCCTACGGAGCTTGGGGGAGCTTTGGGTATTGGCCTGCTATAGACGGGTCGCCCCTGACGGGGCTTGAGCCAGGAAGGCCCACGGGCGGGCCCGTTCAAGGGAACCGTGCGCCATCCAAGACCCGTAGGGCCCGGGATATTGGCCATTTTTCCTGAGCCCACCGATCGTGTTCGGCCTTCCCTCGTGCGGAGAACCTTGTTTCACCAACCCTTGGGGGGGGGAGATGGGCCGATCATCGAAGGCGGTATTCTTGATTCGGTCGCGAGAAATTGCCGCACAACCCCGTAGGGGTGGCCGGTCTATAGCAAGGATCGGTCGCCAATGAATCTCAAGCTCCGCTAGGAGCGACCCAAGCCCCAGGCGTGAATCGGTTGAGCCGATGACCCACTGAAAACATTGAGAAACCCTCGGCTCCGGACTGGACCGGCCAGGAACCGAACGGAACGGTTCACGCGTGCATCACTTGGCCGCCGTCGACGTTGAGCGTCTGTCCCGTGATGTTGCGGGCGTGGTCGGACGCCAGGAACACCGCCATCGCCGCGAACTCCTCCGGCGCCTGCCATTGTCCCAGCGGCGACACCTTCCGGATCTTCGACGCGGCCCAGGCCTCGTACTCCTGGCGCTCGGAAGGCCGGAGCGTCCGTTGGCCCGCTTCCCAGACAGACCGATTCAAATCCGTCTTCACCATCCCGGGTGAGAGTGCGTTCACCCGAACCCCGAACGCCGCAAGATCCCTGGCCGCGCATTGAACGAAGTTGATCAACCCCGCCTTCGCGGCGCTGTACGGGGGGTCGGTCTGGGACCCGATCTGTCCGGCCACCGAGACCAGGAACAGCATCGTGCCGCGCCGGCGCTCGACGAACCCGGGGGCGAACGCGTGGGCGACATTCACCGCGCCGAGAAGATTCACCTCCAACACCCGGGGCCAATCCGACGGTTCGAGATTCCAGAACGGGAACCCGAACTTGCCGGAACCCACGCCCACCGAGAAAACGACGTGGTCCACGCGGCCAGCCTCCGTCGCGAAGGCCTTCACGGCTTCGTACCGGGTGACATCACCGAGGGTGGTGGGGCCGATCCGGGGTTGACCCGGGGAAGGCGCTTCTCGGTCGAAGACCAGGCTCTCGCACCCTTCCGCGACGAACCCCTCCGCAATGGCCCGGCCGATTCCCCGCGCTCCACCGAACACGGCCACCCGCTGTCCTGTCAGGTTTAGATTCATGCTGGGGTCGAAACGCCAAGGGATTCCGATACTCCGGCAACGTTGCCGTTCCGATCCAAGAGCAACGCCTCGGAGCGCTCGTTGAATGAACCCATGCCCGAAACGGGGACGACGCCCGGAACGATGTCATTCCCTGCCGAAGGGATCAATTCCGGGGGGGCCTACCCATGAACCGGAATTCTCTCACAGAGGCACTGAGACACGGAGATTTGAGGATGGATTCCGTCCCCCTCCGTGCCTCCGCGCCTCCGTGTGATGCCTCTCGGGTTCATGGATCCAACGCGCGAGTCGCAACTCGTTGATGCTACCCATGAACCGGAATTCTCTCACGGAGGCACTGAGACACGGAGATCCGAAGTCGGATTCCGTCCCCCTCCGTGCCTCCGCGGCTCCGTGTGATGCTTCTCGAGTTCATGGATCCAACGCGCGAGTCGCAACTCGTCGAAACTACCCACAAGATGGCGATGTGCCCACCTTCCGGGACTGCCTCCAAATCAGTCGGACAGGTGACAAACAGCCGGGGCCTTGGGTAGACATGGCGGATGCGCATCCCGGGAATCCTCGCGGTCCTGATCGTGGGACTGAACCTCGCCGGAACGGCCTTCGCGGCCTCCTCCGACGGACTGCCGACGTACGCCCAGCCCCCCGCGGCGCCGGCGAATCCGCCGCCCGTTGTCCTGCCCCTTCAGCCCGTTCCCGGCGAGACGGTGGCCATGATCGGCAATTCCCTGGGCGAACGGATGCTGCATTTCGGCCATTTCGAAACGGGCCTGCACCTGCGGTTTCCCCAGGCCCGCCTGACCGTCCGCAACCAGTGCAACCCGGGCGACACCCCCGGGTTCCGACCGAACCCGGCTCGGAAGACCCAATGGGCCTTTCCGGGAGCGGAAAAGTTCCACCCGGAGTTGTCGGCCCACTTCGGCATCGGGCACCACCCCACGCCGGACGAATGGCTGTTCGAAGTCAAACCGACGACACTGCTCGCCTTCTTCGGGTACAACGAGTCGTTCGACGGACTGGAGCGCGTCGCGAATTTCCGGGCCGAACTCGCGGCGTTCGTGGACCACACGCTGTCCCTCGCCTACAACGGGAAGACCGCCCCCCGACTGATTCTCGTGACGCCGATCGCGTTCGAGGATCGGACCGACGCCTATGACCTGCCCCAGGGTGCCGACGAAAACCGTCGGCTGGCGGCCTATGCGGGAGCCGTGCTCGATGTGGCCCGCGAGAAGGGCGTCGGCGCGGTGGACCTGTTTTCCCCGACCCGCCAGTGGTTCTCCGCGGGCGGACCCAAGCTCACGATCAACGGCTGCCATTTGAACGATGCCGGGTATGCCCGCATCGCTCCGCTGCTGCTGGAAAAGATCTACGGTCCCGGTGCCGCCGTTTCCGCCGCGGACCCCGTCGCCCTCCGCGCGGCGGTCGAGGACAAGGATTGGTTCTGGTTCAACGACTACCGGATGCTCAACGGCGTCCATGTCTTCGGTCAGCGGTACAAGCCCTACGGCAACGTCAATTATCCGGACGAGATCCTGAAGATGCGCGAAATGACCCGGCTGCGGGACGAACGCCTCTGGGACATGGCGTCCGGGAAGGTGGCCGCCAGCGCCACGTTGCCGCCCGTTCCCGACGACAAAACGCGCGTTCTCCCGCCGGTGGAAAGCAATTTCAAGAAGCCGATCGAGTACCTCGGCCGGGAAAAGGCGCTCGAGCGATTCACGATGCGTGAAGGCTACAAGATCGATCTCTTCGCGTCGGAATCGGAGTTCCCCGACCTCAAGAGCCCCGTGCAGATGTCGTTCGACAACCGCGGCAGACTCTGGGTTTCGGTGATTCCCAGCTACCCGCACTACAAGCCGGGCGATGAACGGCCGAATGACAAGATCCTGATCTTCGAGGACACCGACGGCGACGGGCGCGCGGACAAGCAGACCGTCTTCGCCGATCACCTCAACCTGCCCATCGGCTTCGAACTCGCGCCGGAAGGGGTCTACGTGTCGCAGGAACCCCACCTCTGCCTGCTCATCGACGACGACAAGGACGACCGCGCGGATCGGATGGAGATTCTCCTGACCGGGTTCGACACCCACGACACGCACCACGCCATCTCCGCGTACGCGGCCGATGCGTCGGGTTCCTTCTACCTTCTCGAAGGCCGCTTCCTGCATTCCCAGGTCGAGACGCCGTACGGACCGGAACGCATGACCGACGGCGGTGTCTGGCGTTTCGATCCCAAGCGCTACCGCCTCGAACGCTACAGCCAGTCCGACTACAACAACCCTTGGGGCATGGCCTTCGACGAATGGGATCAGGGGTACATCTCCGATGCCTCCTCCGGTCAGAATTGGTGGGGTCTGCCCGTCTCCGCGAAGATCCCGCACGGCCTCGAAATCCCCAAGGTCGGCGAATTCGCCCCGAAACGCGCCCGGCCCACGTCAGGGTCCGAGTTCGTCTCCTCCCGGCATTTTCCGGACGACGTCCAGGGCGACTTCATGATCTGCAACAGCATCGGATTCCTCGGGACCAGTCTGCACAAGGTCTGGGAGGACGGTTCGGGCTTCGACGGCCAACACATCGGGGACCTGGTCTCGTCGACCGATCCGAACTTCCGTCCGGTCGACCTCGAGACCGCGCCGGACGGGTCGCTGTACTTCGTCGACTGGCACAACGCGTTGATCGGCCACATGCAGCACAGCGCCCGGGATCCGAATCGCGACCGCGATCACGGCCGCATCTACCGGATCACCTATCCCGCCCGCCCGTTGGTCAAACCGGCGCTGATCGCCGGCGCGAGTCTCGACCAGCTCTTCGAGAACCTGAAGCTTCCCGAGTACCGTTCCCGCTACAGGACACGACGCGAAATCCGCGGGAGGCCGGCGGCGGAGGTTCTGCCGGCGGTCCGGCGCTGGGCGGCGTCGCTGGACCGGCGGGACCCGAACTACGAGCACCACCTCTGCGAGGCGCTTTGGGTCACCTGGTCCCAAAACGCCGTCGATCGCGGATTGCTCGAGCAGTGCCTTCACGCCCGCGCCCATCAGGCGCGCGCCGCCGCGGTTCACGTCCTGCGGTATGCCCATCGTCAGATCCCCGACAGCACCTCGATGTTTCTCCGCGCCGCGAACGATCCCCACGGCCGGGTCCGGTTGGAGGCCATCGTCGCCGCGTCCTGGCTCGATAATCCGACGGGGGCGCGGATCGTCCTCGAGGCGCTCAAACACCCGTTCGACCGGTGGATGGGGCCGGTCACGGATCAGATCCTCCAGACGACCCTCGCGGATGACCTGAAGACCCTGCGGTCGGATTCGAAATTCGATCTCTCCGACAATCCCAAGGCCCAGGCTTATCTGGCCGGGACGTTCAAGTTCGAACCGGCGCCGAAGACCGACGCCGACAAGAGCTACGGACCGACGCGCCCGTTGAATCCGGCCGAGGCGAAGGTCTACGCCTTGGGCAAGGAGATCTTCAATCGGGACGCCTACTGCATCACCTGCCACCAGCCCAACGGACTGGGGATGCCGAACATCTACCCGCCGCTCGTGGCGAAGGACAACCCCTGGCTGACGGACAGCGACGAGCGCCTGATCAAGGTCGTCCTCAAGGGCCTGTGGGGACCGCTGCCGCTCGCCGGTCAGATGTTCGATCCGAGCAAGGGGGTTCCGCCGATGACGGGCTTCGGCGGGCTCCTCAACGACGACGAGGTCGCCGCGGTCCTCAGCTACGTCCGTCAGTCCTTTGGGAACAACCTCCCCTTCATCACGCCCGGCAAGGTGGCCGCCGTCCGCGCCTCGATTTCCGGGCGTGACGACTTCTATCTCGTCGAGGATCTCATGCGGGAGCATCCCATTCCGGGCTGGGAGACCTGGCCGAAAGCATCGATGAAGACCAACCCGTTCGAATAGTCGGGGAACGAACGGAACGTTGCATTCCGATCAATTTGGGCGAAACGTGCGGTTCATGGACGCTGGCGAATGCTGTCGGCGGCCGCAGAATCACGCTCAACATCATCAACGAACTCACGGAACCTCATGAAAACAACATTGAAGACGGCATGCGCCCTTCTCGGGGCGGGACTCCTTTGGACCGGGTGCGGTGACAATTCGGGCTCCTCCACGTCGGGTACGGGATCCGAGTCGGGATCGGCCTCCGGATCGGGATCGGCGACATCGGGAGCGGGGATGACAACGGAGACGGTCAAGGCGGCGGTGGATGACGCGGCCAAGGCGGCGGTCGAGACCACGAAGACCGCGAGCGAGGAAGTCGCCAAGGCGGTGGAGGCCGCGAAACCCCAACTCGAAGAGGCCGCGAAGGTGGTGCAGACCGCCGTGGCCGACGCCGGGGCCGCCGCCCAGGCGAAGTTCACGGAGATGGTGGCGGAGGTGAAGAAACTCATCGCGGAAGGCAAAGGAACGGAGGCGCTCCAGAAGGCCAAGGCCGCGCTGGCGGATCTGAAGCTCACGCCCGAGCAACAGAAGATGCTCGACGATTTGAAGGCGCAGGCCCAGGCGGCCCTGAGTGCGGAAGGTGTTGAGAAGGCGACCAAGGCCGTCGGCGACCTCCTCAAGCCGAAGCCGGCGAACTGAACCCCATGTTGAAGCGCACGCCGCTGTTCGAGGCCCATCGACGACTGGGCGCCCGTCTGGTGGAATTCGGCGGTTGGGAGATGCCCGTTCAGTACACGGGCATCCTCGACGAGCACAAAGCCGTTCGAACGGCGGCGGGCGCCTTCGACATCTCGCACATGGGCGAGGTGTTCGTCCGCGGGACGGCCGCCGAAGATTTTCTCGGCCGGGCGCTGACGAACGACGTTCGAAAACTCGAGGTCGGCCAGGGGCAATACACCCTGCTTTGCAACCTGGCCGGGGGGGTCATCGACGATCTGCTCGTCTACCGGATCGGGTCCCTGGAATACCTGCTGATTCTCAATGCCTCGCGGGTGGCCGCGGATGTGGCCTGGCTTTCGGCGAGACTCGCCGAGTTCGGCGGGCAACGTGACGCGGTCGCTCTCGACGACGCGTCGGAACGTTTGGCGGCCGTGGCGGTGCAGGGTCCGAGGGTTGCCGAGTTCATCGACGCGGTGATTCCGGGTCCGGCGGGCGTTCCTGGGGAATCGCCGGTGCCGCAACCTTCGGCGCTCAAGCGGAATTCGATTGCCGCGTTCGGGTGGAACGGGACTCCGGTGTGGTTCGCCCGGACCGGTTACACGGGCGAGGACGGCTTCGAGATCGTAGCGCCCAACGAAGTGGTGGGGGGTGTCTGGGAGCGTCTGGTGGAGAAGGGGGCTGCGTTCGGGTTGAAGCCCTGCGGATTGGGAGCACGCGACACCCTGCGCATGGAAATGTGCTTCCCACTGTACGGCCATGAACTGACGGAGGAGACGACCCCGGTGGAGGCCGGCCTGGGCATCTTCGTGGGCTGGGACAAGCCCGACTTCTGTGGGCGCGAAGTCTTGTCGGCGCAACGGGCCGCCGGGGTGAAGCGCAAGCTGATCGCGTTTCGAATGGTGGAGGCCGGTTCGCCGCCCCTGCGTGGTCATTACCCGGTCTGGGCGAACACCGAAGGGGAGGGCGGTCCGCTGGGACACACGACCAGCGGGACGCTGAGCCCGTCCTTGGGCGTCGGGATCGGACTCGCCTACGTTCCGGTCGAGGCGGCGAATCCCGGCACGCGGCTGATGATCGAGGTCCGGGGCCGACGGTATCCGGCCGAGGTCGTCAAGAAGCCGCTCTATCGCCGCCCGTCCGTGGCGGCTGCTTCCTGATCCATTCAATTCCAATTTGACCGGCCGGGCCCGGCTGGCGTGAATTCCGTGCATGTCGAACATCCCGAGTGATCTGCGCTACGCCAAATCGCACGAGTGGGTCCGCCTCGCCGACGGAACGGCCGTGGTCGGGATTTCGGACCACGCGCAGCGGGAACTCACCGATGTGGTGTTCGTGGAACTGCCCGCGGTGGGCCGCCGGCTGCGGGCGGGGGAAGCGTGCGCCGTGGTCGAGTCGGTGAAAACGGCCAGCGACATTTATTCCCCGCTCAGCGGCGAAGTGGTCGAAGTGAACGCCGGGTTGCCCGGGAATCCCGGCTGGGTCAACACGTCGCCCTACGGGGAAGGCTGGTTCTTCAAGCTACGGCTTTCGGCTCCCGCGGAGGCGGAAAGCCTGCTCTCCGCCAGCGACTATCAGGCTCAGGTCTCGGGCTGATTTGACGAAAGAGAAAGTCGGTGCGAGTCTCCGCGCACCCACCCCTCGCCGGGTGGGGTGTCTTTTTCCCCAGCGCGACGAGGGGCGGTTGAATTCAAACCGAGACTCTGGTCGCCATTTCCATGCTGTACCCTCCTCGAACTCGACTCATGAACACTCCTCTCATTTCCATGGGGCGCCGCCGCCCGGGCGCCGTTTGGTTGATCCTGGCCGGATTCGCCGCGGCCCTGGGAGGTCTGGCCGGTGAAACCTGGGCGGCCGAGGCGCCTGGATTGCCGACGGTCAGCCTCAAGGTGACTCGCGAAGCCACCAGCGAACCCCGCCCCGAGGCGCGCATCGCGCCCGCCCAGATCATGGTCCAGCGGACGGGACGCATCGAAGCCGCGCTGGATGTGCTCGTCATCTACGCGGGAACCGCGACTCCCGACCTCGACTACACGAAGCTGCCGAATTCCGTGACGATCCCCGCCGGAAAAGAGGCCGTCGCCCTGGATATCGTCGCCTTGGATGATGAACGGGTGGAAGGCGAGGAAACGGTCGTCGCCGAGATCGTGCATCCGCCGATCGAGATCGATCCCCTGGCGTTGAAGAACGATCAATTGCCCCTTCCGACCTACCTCATCGACCCGCAGCATGGTCGGGCGAAGGTCGTCATCCACGACGCCGACGTGGCCGCGAAGGCGACGATCGAAATTCACAATCCACAACCCGGCGACCGTTTCCCGGCCGGAACCGCAATCCCGATCCACGCGGTGGCGGTTGATCCCAACGGAGCCATCACCCGGGTCGAGTTCTTCTCCGGCGACCAGTCGATCGGGGTCTCCGAAATCGTCTTCATTCGCGAGCCGGACCCCGGCGTGCCGATCGAGCACATGCTTGAATGGAAGGACGCCAGGCCGGGCGAGCACAAGCTGACGGCGCGGGGCAAAGCCGCGGACGGCCGCGAGGTCGGGTCCCAGGCGATTCCGGTCGTGGTGGGAATCGAGGCGGAGGTGGTCGTCCTTGAAGTCGAAGCCACCGACGCGAAGGCGGTCGAACCGACCGGCGGATCACCGGCGGATGTGGGGGTTTTCGTGATCCGTCGCGTCGCTGGGCCGCGGAACGTCGCGGTTTCCGTCGCGTACGCGATCGATGGCGGCGCCATGAACGGCGTCGACTACGAGCGCCTTTCCGGACGGTTGGAACTTCCCGCGGGAACGGAATCGACGCGGATCGCCGTGGTGCCTGTCGGGGACAAAGCCAAGGAAGGCGAGGAGCGCGTCCGGGTGACGCTTTTGCCGCCCGTTTGTCCTGCGATCTTCCCGCCGCCGCCCCAGTGCTATCGGATTGGGGCGAAGGAATCCGCCGTCGTGGCGATCCTTGACGGGGACGAGACGCGAAACCAGCCGCCGGTGGCCCGGATCGTGGCGCCGCGGAGCGGGACCGCGTTCGTCGAGGGCGCAGTGATTTCGATTCGGGCGGAGGCTTCCGATCCGGATGGAAAGATCACGCGCCTGAACCTCCTCGTCGACGGCCGGGTCGCGTCGACTTCCTCGGAGGGCGCGCTGGCCTTCGATTGGAAGGAAGCCGGGGCTGGGCTGCATCGGTTGACCGCGACGGCGCAGGACGACGGGGGTGCGGAGAGTGTGTCGCCGGTCGTGACGGTCCTTGTGCGGGACTTCGAGGAAGTCGCGTTTGTCCGAAGGGATCTTCCGCCCGCCTATCTCCCCGGGGCGCCGCTCGACGTCGCCCTGGTGGCCCAACCCCCACGGGGCGGCTCCGCCTGGCTCGTGGAGGAAAAGCCCCCGGCCGGTTGGGTTGTGTCGGAGATCTCGGACGACGGCGTGTTCGATGCGACGACCGCCAAGGTGAAGTTCGGTCCGTTCACGGACACCCGGGAACGCCGGTTGACCTACCGGGTCCTGGCACCCGCTGGGGCGACTGGGATTCAGACCTTCGAGGGCCGCTCATCGCTCGACGGCGAGTCGCTTCCCGTTGTGGGTGACACAACGGTGGGCACGGCCTCGGAGCATCATCCCGCGGACGCGAAGCCGGCTGACCGATCCATCGGGGCCGACGAGGTGACGGCCTACGCGGCGGCTTGGAAACGCGGGGAAGCCTGGGGTACTGACGGTGGCACGATCCCGGCCCCCTACGCCGCGCGGGCCGGATTGATCTGGCAAACGGGTGAGGCCTACCGGTTCGATCCCGCCGCCGGCGCGCCCCCGGCCTGCTGGATTCCGACGGCGACAGCGTCGACAGCGTCGGCGGCTTCCGGAAGGTCGCTGGCGGGACGATCCCCGGGCCTGGCCGTGGTGGACGTTCCGGGGGGTGTGGCGGAACGCCACGCGGAAGCCATTCAGAAGCCCGGGATGGGAGGTCGGGTTGAGATTCACATCCAGCCTCCGCTCGGGACGAAGGCCGTCGCGGTCGAGGAGACCGTGCCCGCGGGTTGGGCGGTGTCGCAGGTCAGCGACGACGGCGTCTTTGACCCCGCGACCGGGAAGATTCGGTGGGGCCTGTTCTTCGGAGACTCCGTGCGGGTGCTGACGTTCATCGCGACGCCACCCGCGGGGATTGCGGGCACTTCGATCTGGAAGGGGATCATCTCCTTCGACGGGAACGAAGTCGTGATCCGTGGCGTCGGGTGGATCGCGGCCGGGGACGATTCGACCCTTCCACGAATCAACGGCTCCCATCGGGAGGAGAACGGCAAGGTTCGCCTGGGGGTCGACGCCGCGCCGGACCAGGTGTTGGTCGTGGAAGGTTCCGACGATCTCGAGAACTGGACGGACCTCGGTGTGGCGGTCCACACGGGCGGCGACGTGGAGGTGACCGACGCCGACGCGCTCCGGTCGACGCAGCGGTATTACCGGTTGCGGCCCGTGAATCGGTAGCGGCCAACAAAACCGAATTGCTTGGACCCGGGACATCGCCCTAGTTTGGGGGGCGATGTCCCGTTTCTCTTTCTCCACGCGGTCGGCTGTTGGTGTGGCGGCAGCGACGTTGGTTTGCCTTGTTTCGATGCCATCGGGCGCCGTCCTTGAGCCGGGGGTCCAGGTCACGAAGGGCAAGGATCGGGTGACCATCACGGTCGACGGCGATTTGCTGACCGAACTTCGATTCGAAGGCGCGCCGAAGCCTTACTTCTATCCGTTGCACGGGCCCGGCGCCGTGCCTTTGACCCGCAATTATCCGATGCGGACGGATGCGGCGGACGAGGCCCAGGATCATCCGCATCATCGTTCCCTCTGGTTCACGCACGGTGATGTCAACGGGGTCGATTTCTGGGCGGAGGGCGCGAACAAGGGCCGGGTCGTGCAGACCGAGATCCTCGAAGCGCGAAGCGGTCCCGAATCCGGTTGGGTGAAGACGGCGAACCGATGGGTGACCGCTGACGGCAAGGCGCTGCTGACGGATGTGACGACGTTCCGGGCGCACCGGAGTCCGCTGGGCCGGGTGTTCGATTACGAGATCACGCTGAAGGCTTCGGAGGGCGTCGACCTCACCTTCGGCGACACGAAGGAAGGGACCATGGCGGTCCGGTTGGCCGAGAGCATGCGCCTCAAACCGAACAAGCACTACGCGGGCAAGCCGTCGGGGCACATCCTCCAGAACACCGGAGTGAAGGATGACGCGACGTGGGGCAAAAGGGCGGCGTGGACCGCGTACTCCGGGCCCGTGAACGGCAAGGTCATGTCCGTGGTCATTATCGATCATCCGTCAAATCCGCGGCACCCGACCTGGTGGCACGTGCGCGATTATGGACTTTTCGCGGCCAATCCGTTCGGTATTCATGACTTCGAGAAGAAACCCGCCGGGACGGGCAACCTGGTCGTGAAAGCCGGCGAATCGGTGACGTTTCGCTATCGGTTTCTCCTGGCTTCGGGGGAGGCTTCGGTCGCAGCGATCAACGGAGCGGGCCGTGACTTCGGGAACTAGACGGCGGGCCGGACCGGCAGAAAGGAATTGTCTCCGGGCGGGTGGATGGGGAATCTGCCCCGAATCCCGCCCAACCCGGAAAAACTCGATTCCTCCCATCGACTCAACCACTTCCTGTCTATCTCTACGGACCTGATCTGATCTGATCTGATCTGAACCTCACACACCCCACGATCACACCATGAAAGTGCAAACCTCTCGTCGTTCGTTTCTCAAATCGGCGGCGGTCGCCTCGGCGGCCCTTGGATTTCCCGCAGCCTCCTGGAACCGCGTGCTCGGGGCCAACGACACGCTCCGCGTGGCGGTCGTTGGATTCAAGGGACGCGGCGGAGATCACATCAAGGGCTTCTCCCGAATCCCCGGCGTCAAGGTGGTCGCGCTTTGCGACGTCGACCAGAACGTGCTGGAGGGCGCGGTGGCCAAGCTGAAGGAGCAGACCAGCGAGAACGTGAAGGGCTACCGGGACGTGCGCGAAGTGATGGAGGACGGTGACATCGACATCGTCGCGACGGCGACGCCGAACCATTGGCACGCGCTGATCACGATCTGGGCGTGTCAGGCGAACAAGGACGTCTACGTCGAGAAACCGGTGTCCCACAACGTGTGGGAGGGGCGGAAGGCGGTGGAGGCGGCGCGCAAGTACCGGCGCATGGTGCAGACAGGCACCCAGAGCCGTTCCAGCCAGGGGATCAAGGAAGCGGCGGCCTGGGTGAAGGCCGGAAACCTCGGCAAGATCGAGATCGCCCGCGGGCTTTGCTACAAGCCCCGCGCCAGCATCGGCAAGGTCGACGGTCCGCAGCCGATCCCGGAAGGCATCGATTACAACCTCTGGTGCGGTCCGGCGCCCATGGTTCCGCTGAAGCGAAAGAACCTTCACTACGATTGGCACTGGGATTTCGAGACGGGCTGCGGGGATCTTGGAAACCAGGGCATCCACCAGATGGACATCGCCCGCTGGTTCCTGGGTGAAATGGAACTTTCACCCAAGGTGGTGAGCGCCGGCGGTCGGCTGGGATATGTCGATGACGGCAACACGCCCAACACACAGATCATCTGGCACGGCTACGAGAAGGCGCCCCTGATCTTCGAAGTGCGGGGACTGCCGGCGGACAAGGCGGCCCAGACCACGGGCTGGGGCAAGGGCATGGACAAGTTCATGGGGGCGCA
>JBFWOK010000001.1:0-120525 GCA_050250555.1 Limisphaerales bacterium | reverse complement strand
ACCTCGCCTCAACCGTCGGTTCCGCCGTCTCGTTCGGTGGAAGCGTCGCGTTCGCCGGGGTCGGCTGATGCGCCTCAGTGGGACGGATCCCCTGCCGGGTCGCGGTGGAAGGCGTCGCTGGCACGGCGGGTGTCGCCGCGTGGCTGGACCGTCGTTCCGTCGGCGTCGCCGGCAATGACCTCGCCTCAACCGTCGGTTCCGCCGTCTCGTTCGGTGGAAGCGTCGCGTTCGCCGGGGTCGGCTGATGCGCCTCAGTGGGACGGATCCCCTGCCGGGTCGCGGTGGAAGGCGTCGCTGGCACGGCCGGTGTCGCCGCGTGGCTGGACCGGCGTTCCGTCGGCGTCGACGGCAATGTCCTCGGCTCAACCGTCGGTTCCGCCGGCGCGCCAGCTGGATCCGCCTCCGCCTGATCCATCACCGTCGTTCCGGGTGTGGCAATCCGCGGCGTCCCATGCCGATTCACGCTGGGAGGCGTCGCCGGAACCGCGGGCGTGGTCGCGGGACTCGGTCGTCGTTCCGCGGGCGTTGCGGTCGAGAAGGTCCCGGCCTCCACTGCCGACGCTGCTGACGCTGCTGGTGCGGCGAGAGGCGCCGTCCGAGGCGCCTCGTGAGTCGTCACCGAACCCGGTCCGACGGGGCGCGGAACCTCCGATCGAATGACCTGGGGGACCGGTTCCGTGACGTCGGGTTTCGCGGGTCGATGGGCGCCGACGGGATTCTCCGATACCGGAAGGCCGGAACCCTCCTTGACCGCCTGAGAAACCGTCCGCCGTTCCGGCCGGAGAATGGGGTGCGATTCCTGGGGTACCCGGGACACCTGGGATTGCCGGTCGGCTTGGGATGTGGTCTCGCCGTCGGAGCCCTTCAATTCCTGAACCGGCGGAGGGTTCGACGCGACGGTGGCCCCTGGAAGCGGTGCGAAGACCTGGCTGGTCCCGGCCAGAGGCCGATTCCCTTCTGGATTCTCGGACGTGGAGATTCTGGACTGAAAGGTCCCGGATCCGGGTGTCGGACGAGGGAAAGCCTCCGAAGGATTGGCACGCGGCGAAGCCTGGACTTGATCGGATTCCCCGAGTTCCGGATGCGGGATCGGGATCGGGGTCGCCTCCATGATGTCCGTGTCCGAAGCGGGCGCATCGGGATTGGAAGCCGCAGGACCCCTTGCGTCGGCGAGTTTGGGAGCCCGCTGTGAATGGGATCTTGGAGTGAGTTCCTGGGATGGCGGTTCGACGCCGGGTGAATCGGAGGGCGTGGGCTCGCCGGGATGGGTCGGCGGGGGTGACTGTGGCGGCGGCGGCGAAACCAGCGTTGCCGCAATGCGCCCGAAGAAGTCCTGGGAAGTCAACGGAACCATGCCGGACTCCTGGGTACCGTGGGTGGTCCAGGCGCCACCGAGGACCGGTGTAAAGCTCGTGCCGCTCTGGGCTGCCGCATGCGCGGGGTTGAACGCGGGAACCGACTCAGGGACCGGACTCAGCGGATTGCGCCGCACAAAGCCTGAGAAAAAAGAGGCGGGATCCGGCGCCGGCATCGTTCCCTCGGTCGCGGGGCGCAATTCGCGAACCGCGAAGGGCGTGACAGGTTCGAGGCTCGGAATCGCCGTCGACGCAGCGGACCCGACCGCAGCGGGAATCGGATTCGGAATCGAGATCGGAGCCGGAACCGCGATCGGCTTCGAGTCAGAATCCGCCGACGTCTCCGGAGCCGCCATTGAGAGCGGGGCTGACGTCCGGAGTGGGGTCGACGTTGGGATCGGCGCGCGATTGGCGGCCGGCGCAAGGGCCGGCGCGGTTGCGGGCTCGTGATGGAGCGAGGATCCGGGTTCGGACTCCGCTTCGGGAACCGTCGAGAGTGAAGGTGCGATCGTTGGGTTCGTCTGGCGGACCTGCGACTCCGGGGTCGGGCTTTGGACTCGACCGTGGAAGACGTGTTGCCTTGCGGGATCGACTCCAGGTTTGGGCCGGGAATTCTTGGAGGCTTGATCGACGGGGACCGCGGCGGGTCGCGGAACGTCACGCGACCGAGTGACGGGAGCCGAGGGAGCCGAGGGAGCCGGCGGAGCGGAGGGCGCGGCGACCCGCGGCGCCTGGACTCCGCATTCGGCGGCGGTTTCGGGAACCATTCCCACGGCTGAGTGAGAAGGGTTCGTCGCCGTCCAAAGAGCGGACGATGGCTGCGCATCCCTACCCTCCGAGGCTTCGGAGTCCGGCTCCTGGGCGCTTTGAGTCACCGGCGGGTTCGAAATCGCCGATTCGTTGTCTTCTTCGGGCAGGCTCCGGACGCTGGGTTCGGGGTGCGTCCCGCTCTGCGGGTCGTGGGTGGCGCGACGTGGCGGCCGGGTCGGATGGGATTCGGGGTTGGGATGGGGAGATTGCGGTGGGGCGGCGAACCCCGCCTGCGACGTCGCTTCGTGCCAGCGCGGGATGTGGGCTTCGAGGGTCGAGCGGTTGGTGTTTTCGGGGAACGGCTGGCTCGGCTGGACCGGGAGGGATTCGGAATCCGGTTCGAATCCGGGATTGAAGGGGATCGGATCCTCGAACCCGGGCTGGGCGTCTTCGGTGGGGAACAGGGCTTCGGGCTCGATGGAGTCGCCGAGCGGTTGGGCGGCCGGGGGAACGGTTGTCATGGCCTGATCGACGAGGGCGTCGAAGGCGCCGGCTCCCGTGCTGGACACCGGGAAGGCCAGGTTGAACCCGGCTGTGGGAACGATGGCGACGGACGTGGTCCCGGCGAGGAGCGCGCCGAGGCTGTCGGTTCCGACGAAGAGGGAGGTCGTCATGGTCTGGCCTTGGACGGATCGGAACGTGCCTGGAGGAGGCGGAGGCGTTCCGAGATGACGGCGACGCGGCGTGTGTCGGGGTCACCGGTTCGGGCGATGGCGGTGAGGATGGCGGCGATCTGATCCTCCTTCATGAAGGAAAGGACCTTCACGACGGTGACCTCGTCGAGCTGTTTGAGGATGGCGGAAGCTCCGTCGGGTTCCATGGTGGAGTACACGCGGGCGAGGCGTTTGAGATTGGCGGCCTCGGATTCCTTGACGCGGGCGACGCCGAGGTCGAAGTCGCGCTGGAGCTGGTGGACGGCCTGGGTGGCGTCGCGGAGTTCGGCCTGTTCGGCCTGGAGTCGGGCGGCGAGGAGGTCGAGCTGTTTGGAGCGGGCGGCGATGGCGGCGCGTTCCTGTCGGAGTTCACGAACGAGCAGGTCGACCTCGGGGTTGCTGAAGTCCCAGGAAGGCCCGTGTTCGACGACGGGCGCCTGGACGATCGGAGTTCCGTCCGGGCCGGTGACGTTCACCTTGGGAAGCTTCGGGGACTTCCAGAACATGAACGTGGATCCGGCGTAGAGGGTCATGGCGACCATCAGGACGGTCCAGGGGGATTGGAGGAGCTTGGCCATGGGTCGTCGTCGACGTCGTCAGTCGGACCCGGCGAAGGCGCGGACCGGGCTGGTCCGGCGCTGGGCGAGTTCATCGAGGAGTTTGCGTTCGGAGTATTCCTGGTCGCGGCGATGGCGTTCCCGCTGGCGTTCGATGCATTCCTCGACGGCTTCGCGCTGGTTCTTCGCGTGGAGCATCGCCTGGAGCGCGGGGGCGATGGCGTTTTCGGCGGTTACGAGCGCCTGTTGGGCGGCCTCGCGACGGCTTTCGAGGGTGCGGTAGTGGAGTTGGCCACTGAGGGCTTCGGCGGCCTGGACACCTGTGGAGAGGCGCTGATTCAGGACGTCTCCGGCGAGCCTTCGTTCCTGATCCGAGGCCGCGAGGGCGGCGACGGCCTTTTGGCGGGCGCGGAGGGCCTCGGAATACCGCTCCATGGCGAGGCGTTCCTGGCGCTGCCGGACGGTGAGCAACGCTTGGAGTGTCGAGCGAAACCTTCTCACGATCGGATCTCCTGGGATGGGGCGCGCCCGTGCGCCTTGGGCGTCGCCAGGGTTTCGGCCAACCGGTTCCAGCTTTCGTCGATCTGGAAACCGGAGTCGACCGGTTGACGAAGAAAGGCCTTCAGGGGTTCGTGCAGCTGGATGGCCTGATCAATCGCGGGATTGGAGCCCATCGGGTAGGCGCCGATGTTGATCAGGTCCTGGTTCCGGCGGTGGATGGCGAGGAGTTCCCGGCCCCGACCGGCGAGCTCCTGCTGTTTGGGGGACGTCAGATCGCGGGCCAGGCGGCTGACGCTTTCGAGCACGTCGATCGCGGGATAGTGGTTCTGGGTCGCGAGTTCCCGGCTCAGGACGAGGTGGCCGTCGAGGATCGAGCGGACGGCGTCGCCGATGGGATCGTTCATGTCATCCTGTTCGACGAGGACCGTGAAGAGGCCGGTGATCGAGCCGCGCTCACCGGTTCCGGCGCGTTCGAGCAACTGGGGGAGCATGGAGAAGACGGAGGGCGTGTAACCGCGGGTCGCGGGGGGTTCGCCGACGGCGAGGCCGATCTCGCGCTGGGCCATCGCGAATCGCGTCACGGAGTCCATCATCAGGAGGACGTTCTTTCCCTCGTCCCGGAAATGTTCGGCGACGGCCATGGCGACCGAGGCGCCTTTGAGGCGGGAGATGGCGGGTTCGTTGGAAGTGGCGACCACGACGACCGATTTGCGGCGGCCGTCCTCGGACAAGTCCTTCTCGAGAAACTCACGGACCTCCCTTCCCCGCTCGCCGATGAGCGCGATGACATTGACGTCGGCTTCGGCCTGGCTGGCGATCATGCCGAGCAGGGTGGATTTTCCGACGCCGCTGCCGGCGAAGATGCCGAGGCGTTGGCCCCGGCCGCACGGCACGAACGTGTCGATGGCCTTCACGCCGGTGCGGAAGCCCTCGCGGATCCGTTGCCGCTTGAGCGGGTGGGGTGGCAGGTGATTGAGGGCGACGGTCGAGTCGGTTCCGAGCGGACCAAGGTCGTCGAGGGGACGTCCGAGTCCGTCGATGACGCGGCCTTTGAGCGCGTCGCCGACGGGCACGCGGAGGGTGGTTCCCGTGGCGATCACCTCGCTTCCGGGGTGGATCCCGTGGGTTTCGCCGAGGGGCATCAGGAGGACGTGCTGATCGCGGAACCCGACGACTTCGGCGAGCGTTTCGCCCTCATGGCGGGCCGATTCGATCCGGCAAACCTCGCCGACGGAAGCAAGGGGCCCCTCGGATTCGATGACGAGCCCGATGAGCTGGACGACGCGGCCGTGATTTCGGATCACGTGGGCGTCGCGGACCCGTCGGCGGACGGCGTCCATCCAGCGCGGCGCTGGCTCCTCGGCGGGCATGACGGGGGCGGAGGTCATTCCAGGAGGGATTTCCTGAGCAGTTCGAGGCGGGTTTCGCGGCGGCCGTCGATGACGCCGAACCGGGTTTGGACGAGGCATCCGCCGCGACTGACTTCGGGTGCGTCGTGGAACTGCACCTTGGCGCCGCTGGGGGTGGGCGCGAGCAGGGTCGATTCGGTGCGTCGGAGCAGTTCGAGATCCTCGGGATGGATTCGAACGTGGACCTCGGCGGCGCCCTCGACTTCGGTGAGGGCCTCGGCGACGGCGCCCTGGACCATTTCGACGGTGACGGGGGCTTCGGCGACGAGTTTGCGCGCGATATCGAGCGCGAGGGCGACCAGGTGACGTTCGGAATCCCGGACGACCTGGGGCACGGCCTGGCGGAGGCTTTCGAGGACGCCGAGGGACAGGGCGCCGACTTCGGCGCGTTGTCGGACCAGTTGTTCGCCGAGAGCCTGTTCGGCTTCGGCTCGTCCGGCCTCGTAGCCTTCCTTCCGGGCGGCGTCGAGGTCGGCGCTCGAAGGGGCCGGGCGGGTCGGGCGGGGCTCGCCACCGGACGCCGCGGGCCGAACGCCCCGGAGCGGGCGATCGAGCTTGAGGGTGTTATGCCACGACTTCATCCGAAGATTTGTCCGATCCGCCGAGGTCCACCTCGCCCTCGGCTTCGAGGCGGCGGACGGCGTCGATGATCCGGCCCTGGGCCGCGTCGATGTCGCGCATCTTGAGGGGACCGAGGAAGCCGATCTCCTCGTTGACGGTTTCGGCGGCGCGTTTGGAGATGCTGGCGAGCAGGGCGGCCTTGACCTTGTCGCTGGCGGTCTTGAGCGCGACGGCGAGATCGCGCATGTCGACTTCGCGGAGAATTTTCTGGAGGGACGTCGTGTCGAGCTGCACGAGGTCGTCGAAGGTGAACATCTTGTTGCGGATGGCGGCCCCGAGTTCGGGGTTCCGTTCCTCGAGGCTGGCGAGGAGCGCCTTGCTGACGTCCTTGCCCATTGAGTTGAGGATTTCGGCGGCGTTTTTCACGCCACCGGTCTGGCTCAGGCCTCGGGAGTGACGGCCGGCGACCTTGTGGTTCAGGAGTTCGACGACGCGTTCGACCACCTCGATGGGGGTGGGCGCCATCGTGGCGAGGCGTTCGACGACGCGGTCCCGTTCCTCCTGGGTCAGGGACATGAGCATCTGCGACGTTTTCTCGGGAGCGAGATAGCTGGCGACGAGCGCGATCGTCTGGGGCTGCTCGTGCTTGAGCAGATTGAAGATCTGCTTGGCGTCCATCTCGAGGATCTGCTGCATGGCGCCCGGGGTGGACCGGGCGGGCGCGACGCGGCCGAGGATGTTGGAGGCGCGGAACTGGCCGAACGACTTCTCGAGGGTCGAGCGCGCGACGTCCATGCCGCCGAGCGTGCAACTGCCGGCCTGGACGGCGACGCTGGAGAATTCCTTGAGGATATCCTGGCGCATCTCCTGGGTGACGACGGTGATCCGCGCCATTTCGGCGGTCACGGCCTCGACCTCGGGTTCGTCGAGTTGTCGGAGGAGTTCGGCGGCGCTTTCGGCGCCGAGCACGATCATGAGGACGGCAAGGCGCTGGACCTTGGACATCGAAGCGATGTCCTGTGGGACTTCGGGCGTCTCGGGATCGGCCGGCATGTTGGGCTGGGCTGGGCTTGGGGCTTGGAACGAAGGCTACGGCTGGGTTTTGCCCTGGTTCATCCAGGACCGCACGGCGTGGGTCATGCTGGCGGGGTTCTCGCGGATCAGTTGGTTGAGAACCTCGACGGTCACGAGCGCGGGGGCGTCCTCGCCCCGTTTGGCTCCCAGGCCCGAACCGGAGCGCGCGACGGCGGCGCCCGGAACGAGGGGATTTCCACCCGCGCCGCTCCGACCGGGCGCTCCCATCACGCCGCGACCCAACAGAACTCCGTGATCGGATTCGTCGCCGAGGACGGGGAGTCCCAGCATCGCCTCCTCCGGCTGGCTCTTCTTGTAGGAGCGCCAGAACAGGAACATGACGCCGAGACCGATGAACAGGGGAAGCCCCTTCTGGATCAGGTCGGCGTACTGGTGCCAAGTCTGCTGCTCATCGAGCCGTCGGGTGGCGTCGGTGAGGGGTTCCTCGTTGAAGGCGATCTCCTCGAGGGTGATCTGGTCGGGACGGGTCGTGTCACCCTCCTGGATTCCGAGGGCGCTTTGGACGATCCGGCGCAGTTTCTGGAGTTCCTCGGGCGTGCGTTGGACGACCTTGCGGGCCGATCCGGCGCCTTCGAATCGCTGGGCGACAAAGACCGCGGCGGACAGGCGTTCGATGGCGCCCGCGCTCTGCATCAGGTTGCTGACGGTCCGGTTGATCTCGTACTGGTTGGTCGTCGTTTTCTTCTTCGTCTTCGAGTTGTTCATGCCCGAAGGGGAGTTCGTGTCGGAACTGGCGTTGGCCTGCATGCCGGGGAGTCCGCCGGTCGCGGGCGTTCCGGATTCCACGTTTTCGTCGTCGATGGTCGATTGGCGGATGACCTGGCCCTCGGGATCGAACTTCTCCTCGAACCGCGTGACGGTGTCCCAGTTGATTTCGGCGGCGACGCGCACCACGGCCTGCCGTGCTCCGAGGACCTGTTCGAGCATGCCCTCGGTTTTCCGGGAGAGGTATTGTTCGAGGTTTTTGCGGGCCGACAACTGGTTGTTGGAAAGGCCGGCGACGCTGTCGTCCTCGTTGTCGGAAAGGACATTTCCGAGATTGTCGACGACGGAGACGTTGGCGACCTGGAGGCCTTCGACGGCGTTGGCGACGACGAGGCGGATGGAGGCGACCGTGGAGGGCGGGAGGGGTCCGCTGCCGCGGACCTTGACGAGGACGGAGGCGGTGGGTTTTTGCTGGCTGCCCGCGAGGAGGCGGTTTTCGGGCATGACGACGCTGACCCGGGCCCCTTCGATCTGGTCCATTTGGGCGATGGTCCTTCCCAGTTCCCCCTGGAGGGCTCTCGTGAAGTTGGCGCGCTGGACGAAGTCGGAGAGGCCGAAGTTGGGTTGGTCGAGCAGTTCGAAGCCGATGCCTTCGCCGCGGGGGATGCCCTTGCCGGCGAGTTTGGCGCGGACCTCGTGGACCATGTTCCTGGGGACGACGATGCTTCCGTCGCCGCGAACCTCGTAGTTCACCTTCGACTCGCCAAGAGCGGACAGGACCTTCGACGTTTCCGCTTCGTCGAGTCCGCCGTACAGGAGCACGTAGTCGGGTCGGCTCGACCAGAAGCCGATGGCCAGAAGGGCGGCGAGCACGGCCACACCGGTGACCACGATGCTGATCCGCTGATTCAGGCCGAGTTGTTTCCAGATGCCGGCCAGCTGGCGGCCGAGTTGTGACAAGCCCGGGTTCATGGTTTACGACTTCGAAATCAGACCTGCATGCGCATCAGCTCCTGGTAGGCGTCGAGGAGCTTGTTCCGCACTTCGACCATCAATTGAAACGAGACGCTGGCCTCCTCGGCGGCGATCATCACTCGGTGGAGGGGGATGTCCTCGCCGGCGAGCATCGCGCGAACCTTGCCACCGGCCTCGAGTTGCTTCGCGTTGACGTCCTTGACCAACTCGCCGAGGACGTTGTCGAACGAACGGCCGGAGGACGACTTGCCGATTCCCGGCAGGGCCATCTCCCGGTTGTTCGGGACGATCTCGATGGGACTCGAGTTCTTCAGGTTCTGGAGGTCGTTGAGCGGCGGGAGCATTCCGCCGGCGCGCAACGAGGCTCCGAGTCCCATCGGGATGGAAGAAAGCGGGTCCATGGACTAACGAACTGGCTAGCGGCGGCCGATCCCGAGCGTCTGCATGGCGAGGCTGCGGGCGGTCTTGACGACCGCGAGATTGGCCTCGAAGGCGCGGGAGGAGGTGATCATGTCGACCATCTCCGAGTGCATGTCGACGTTCGGCATGGCGACGATCCCCGTGGCGGGATTCGCGTCCGGATGGGCGGGATTGAAGACCATTCGCGGCGCTTTCGGGTCCTGGTCGATTCGCGCGACGCGGACACCGAGCGGCACGCCGCCCCCGACGACATCCTGGCCCGCGTCCTTGAGGAACGATTCGAAGACCACCTGCTGTCGGCGGTAGGGCATGCCATCCACGCCGCGCGTCACATGGGCGTTCGCGATGTTCTGGCTGACCACGTCCATCCGCATCCGTTCGGCGGCCATGGCCATCGCGGCACTGTCGACTCCTGAGAGGGCATTGATCATGGGTGGATCCTTCTGGTGGCTTCGTTCGTCACGCGGCCCGGCCCGTGATCGCGAGGCGGAGCTTCAGAAGCCGGCCGGTGATCAGGTGGGTTTCGACCGCGTGTTCGACCCCGTTCCGGCTCATGTGAACCAGCTCCTTTTCGAGATCGACGGTGTTTCCGTCGCGTCGCGCGGCGACCGCCGATTCATCCACGGAGATCCGCGGCTGCATCGCATTGAGGCGGCGGACATTCCCGGTGCTGATCGACTCCTGGAGCTGCTGTTCGAAGTCTTTGGAAACGTCGAGGCGCTTGTAGTTCGGCGTCTCCAGGTTCGCCAGGTTGCCGGCGATCGCCTCATGGCGCAGAACCGTCACGTCGAGCAGCTGTTTCGCGGCCAGATGATTCGGGTGATTGAACAGGGCATCGATCATCGCGTCGGGATTCTCCCTCGCCGCTGTCGAGCAACCCATGTGCCACACCACCGAAGGCCCCAAAACCCCAGCAATTCCCGGGGCTCCGCTTTTCCGCTGGGGATTTCATGCCGCCCCGCGGGACGGGGGTAGGCAAGAAACGCCGGAAGATTCGACCCGTTGGGAATCCGCCTTCAGCCCCGTCGTGGACGAGGCCTCAGACGACGTCGGCGGTCTCGACGGTCTCGACGTCGGCGGACTCGACCGCGTCGCCACCTTCGCTGTCGGCGAACCGCGTGCCGCGGCCGTACTCGTGAAGTTTGTTACGAAGCGTCCGGATGCTGATGCCCAGTAGCCGGGCGGCGTGCGTTCGGTTGCCGCCGGTCCGTTCGAGGGCCTTGAGAATCTGGACTTTCTCCAATTCGGCGAGGGAAAGGAGCGGTCCGTCTTCCGTCACGCCGTTCCGTGACGAGCCGGCGTGGACCGGACCGGATTCCGTGGGAGCGCGATTCGCGAAGGGCGCGTCCTCGTCGTCACGGGCGGCTGAAGCGCGGGCGGCGCCCGGGGCCATCGGCGCCAAAGGCGCGGTGGTGAGGTCGGCTGATGAGGCGATGGAACCGGAGCCGGAACCGGAACCGAAACCGAAACCGGAACTCGCATCCGGTTCCAGGGAGGATCGGAGCACGAGTCCCAGATGCTCGATCTCGAGAAGCCCGCTGTCGCCGCAGAGGATCACGGCGCGTTCGATGACGTTCTGGAGTTCACGAACGTTGCCGGGCCAGTCGTGGGCCTTCAGGGCGTTGAGGCAGGACACGGAGATACCCCCGACGCGCTGGCCGTGCTTGCGGGCGAACCGGTGCATGAACTGCTCGGCGAGTTCGGGGATGTCGCTTCGTCGTTCGCGCAAAGGTGGCACGTGGATCGGGACGACGTTGAGGCGGAAGAACAGGTCCTGGCGGAATTCCTTGCGGAGGACGCTTTGTTCGATGTTGCGGTTCGTCGTGGCGATGACGCGGACGTCGACGCGGATCGTCCGATTGCCGCCGACGCGTTCCAGTTCCCGTTCCTGGAGGACGCGGAGCAGCTTGGCCTGGACCTGGGGGGAGACTTCGCTGACCTCGTCGAGGAGGATGGTTCCGCCATGGGCCAGCTCGAAGCGGCCTTCGCGTTTGGTCAGAGCGCCGGTGAACGCGCCCTTTTCGTGACCGAAGAACTCGCTTTCGATGAGGTTCTCGGGGATGGCGGCGCAGTTCACCTTGATGAACGGGGCGTTGGCCCGGGGGCTTTGGCGGTAGAGCGCGCGCGCGACGAGTTCCTTCCCGGTGCCGCTTTCGCCCTGGATCATCACGGTCGCCTGGGTGGGAGCCACCTTGCGAATGAGCCGTCGGAGGGTCTCCATCGCGGGACTTCGACCCACGAGTTCGAAGCCGGTGTCGTCCCTTTCCTCGTGGCTGAGGTAGCGGTTGACGCGGAGCAACTGGCCGAATTCCTCCGCCTTGCGGAGGG
This sequence comes from Limisphaerales bacterium, assembly GCA_050250555.1. Taxonomy (GTDB): domain Bacteria; phylum Verrucomicrobiota; class Verrucomicrobiia; order Limisphaerales; family CAIMTB01; genus CAIMTB01. Next base: position 109,156 of record JBFWOK010000001.1, on the reverse strand, counting down.
TGACCTCGATCTGGTCGGAGGAGAACGGCTTGATCAGATAGTCGAACGCCCCATTCCGCATGCAGTCGACGGCGGACTCGACGGAACCGAACCCGGTGGTGATGACCACCATCGGGCGCTGGGGACGCGACTGAAGCTCCCGGAGCAGGTCGGTGCCCTCGCCGTCGGGGAGTCGGACATCGAGGAAGATCAGGTCGAACGTGTCCTTGCCGAGCAGCTCCTGGGCTTCGCCGAGGGTCGCGGCGACGGCGACGTCGTAGCTGCGCTGACGGAGCTGGGCCTCCAGGTTCTTTCGGAGGATCAGATCGTCCTCCAGCACCATGATTTTCTCGATCGGCATGACGAAGTTGGGAATGGGAAGTGGACCGAAGTCGGTTAGGACGAGCCCGACTGGCGCCGATACATCTGGGCGACGAAATGCGGACGTTGACGATTGACGGAGGGCAGTTCCCTCGCGGGGACGAGACCGTGCCGCAGGAGGGATTGTTCGTTCTCGCGATCGAGCACGAGGATCTTCATCAGGAGATCCTGGTTCTGGCGCATGAGGGTTCCGACTTCGGGGTGGCTGGAACGTTCGGCCGGGGCCATGTCCTGCCATTTCTCCCTCGCGGCGACAAGGCGGTCGAGGGAATCGCCGAGGCGCGGAAGCAGGTCCTTCCTGGCGGCCACGGTTCCCGTGAGCGCGCCGGCGGATTCGCCGTGAAGGCGGTCTCGTTCCTTGAGCACGAGGGTCCAAAGCTCGCCGTAAAGGGCGAGATTCTCCCTCAGCACTTCGGAGAGTTCACCGCCCTTGTCCATTCGCGAACTCCGGTTGGGCCTTCAACACGAACGGGCGCAGGGACGCGACGTTCGTGGACGCCGACTGCATCCACGCGAGGTTGCCGCGGCGCCAGCGGGCCATCTCCACGATCACCATCAGGTTCGCGGAGCCCTCGTCCTTCTTCACCTCCTCCTCGCGCCCGACGATTCCGTCGTACGTCTCGCGGGCCTTTTCCGATTGCTCCAGGCGTTCGTACACGAGCCCGATCTGGTACCAGACGGGGAGCTGCCAACCCACCGAACGATCGAGGTCCGACAATCGCCGGTAGATCTCCAGGGTGCCGACGTAGTCGCCTTCCGCGTACAGCTGGTTGGCGATGTCGTTGCCGGCGCGCTTCTGCCAGTACATCCACTGTTCGGGGCGCTGGTCGGCCGCCGTCTTGCCCGCCGCGAGCAGTTGAAGCACCTGCTCGAGGGATTCGTTGTTCTGCCCGAGTTTCTTCAACGCCGTCGCGAGGACGAACCTCACTTCCGGCACCTGGCCGGAGTCGGGATAGCCTTCGAGGAACAGCTTCGCCTCCGCGGCGGTCCGGTCGTGGTTCTCCAGTTCCGACAGCGTCCGCACGAGCTTGTAGTGAACCTGCATCATGGTGAGCCGCGGCGCGTCGAGGCGGAGCACCCGTTGGAAATACTGCCGGGCTTCGTCCCAGCGCCCGCCCAGGTAGTACGTGTCCGCGATCTCCGTCTGCGCCTGGAGCACCATCCGCCGGTAGTAATCCAACTGGTCGAACCGCTGGCTCAGCGCGCTCGAGAACACCGAGTGAAACTTCGCGAGCGCCAGTTCGGTCGCCCCCATCTCCCGATAGAGAATCCCTTGTCTCAGGAAAACCTCGACCACGCTCGAATGCTGCGAGAACAACCGCGTGTACTGGGAGAGAATCTGCTGGGCGCGCCCCACCTGCCCCGATTCCTCGGCGATCGCCGCCATCTCGAGAAGGGCCGGCCGCTTGACGTCGTTGGGAGCCGCCGACTGAAGGAGCGCGACGAGATCGCGGATGGCCCCGATCTTATTGCCGGTCCGACGCAGTCGGCGCGCGACTTCGAGGTTGCTCTCGTACCTGGACCGGCCGCTCGAGCCGTCGACCGTACCGTCCTTGGCCAGCAGTCGTTGCCGCACCCATTCGGAGCCGCCCGGCAGCGTCTTCCGGTTCGCGGCGGGCACCGGTTCCTTCCCGGCATCGAGGGCGTCATCCGTGGGGACGTCTTCCCCGTGCCCCGCTTCCAGCTCCAACTCCGTCGCGGGGTCGTCGGCCGCGTGCGGATCAAGCCCGGCCGGCTTCGCCACGGCGGAATTCGTCGAACCCAAAAGCGCCGGATCGTGACCGGAAGAGTCGGCCCCGGACGGGCTCCCGCCATTGCCGTGGGGTGTCGCGGGACCGGCCGGATTGGAATGGGCGGGCGCGGGGTTCTCGGACACGACGGGAATCGCGGACGGAACGATCGGAGGATCGCCTCGAAGGAGGCCGGGAAGGGTGACCACGCAGGCGACGACGGCCAGGAAACGCCACGGGAACCAGGAACGCGACCGTGTTCCCGGTCCGGGTATCCTGGTGGCAGGCAATGTGGGGAAATCCATCACGAATCCGGTTCGCTAGGGGACCTGACGATAAGTGGCGCGGCTCGAACCCGCCGCCGAGGGCTGGGGTGGAACGAAACTCACGGGGGCGAGCACCACGGGGTTGACGCCGTTGGTGGTTCCGGGCGTTCCGAAATAGCTCAGAAGGACCTGAGGCGTGACCGCGAGTCCGGGCATGATGTTCTGCGGCATGGCGGCGGCCGGCGGGATCACGATGGGTTCCGAGTACGGGATGGGATCCGGCTCGGGCAGTTCCGGTCCGAGCATCTCCGTTTCATCGGGTTCCTCCGGAACGTCGCCCTCCGTCGAAAGGCTCCCCGTCGGCGCCGACGACAACGCGAGAGGCGGCAGGACCGTCTTTTCGACATTGGGTTTCGGACCCGGCCGAAACCGCAAGGCGGGGGGGCCTTCACGGGCGAGGTACGATCCGCCGTTCGACGACAGTGCCACCGCGGCCAGGAGGCCCGCGGCGATCCACCATCGAGATTCTTTCGTACGTCTCATTCCGGTTCCTTCCGAATCCTGGCCCGCGGGTTCCTTCGGACCGTCGATTCCGGCCTTCCGAACCCCGCTTTTCCACGCGCTCGACTTCGGGCTTCCATTCCCGCGCGACGCAACCCCGGGTGGTTCATCGGCAACCACCTCATGGACTTGAGCCGGGGCCCCGGCCCGGCCTCACGGTTCGGTTCAAGTTCGCGATCATCCTGCCGATCATCTCAGTTGCATGACCGACGTCCTGACGCCGATTCCGACCGACTTGCACAGGTTGGACATGCCACAAATCGAGAGCCGCGTCGCTAGCTGTCCTCGACTCCCGTCTTTGAGTACGGTGAACGTCGCATTGCGGGAGATACTAAGCGCCGACAACCGCTACACATCGCAGATAGCGGAAATCATCCGGCGCGACCCCAGCCTCACGGCTCGACTTCTGCGCCTCGTCAATTCCGTCTATTTCGGATTCTCAACGCCGATCAACAGCATCGAGGAAGCCGTCTTCTACATCGGCATCCGCCAGATCCGACGGCTCGCGATGATGACTCCCATCATCGACGACTTTCAGATGCTTGCGGGAACCGCGAAATTCGAGTGGCGCGGGTTCTGGCAGCACTGCATCGGCACCGCCATCCTGACCCAGGAGGTGACGGGTCTGATCCAGGCCGGCACCGACGACTCGGACTACGTCGCGGGACTCGTCCATGATGTCGGGCGGATCGCCATGGCGGCCGCGTTCCCGGACCATTTCGCGGCCATCCACCAGATCCATCAGGAAACCCGGCAGGACCTCCGCGAGGTGGAACGCGCGATCCTCGGCGTCGATCACACCGAACTCGGCGCGCTCTACCTTCGCAATCATCGGCTCCCCGAGGTGCTCATCGAAACCGCGCGGCACCATCACCGCCCGGAAGAGGCGACCCGGCACGTCCGGATCGTCGCCGCGGTCCAGGTCGCCGACCTGCTCATCCGACACTCCGGGATCGGCATGAGCGGGAACACGAGCGAGGTGACCCTCGAGGACTGGCAGAATGCCTCAGGCTGGGATGTGATCGTCAGTCACCGGCCAAAGACCGACCTGGCCGCCACCCAGTCCCACATGCTGCGGGGAATCGAAAGACTGGCCTCGATTCTCGACAGCCTCGTCTGAGCCGAAGCCGGCTCCGCCGCTCAAGGGGCGGCGACGGAGGACGCCGAGACCATCGCGGCACCGACGGCTTCCACCAGCGTTTCGATCCCGGCGGGTTTCGGAACGAACGTCAGGCTCCGACCCGGAGTCTTGGGCGGGATCGAGTCGGGCGAAGGTGGCTCGCCCAGAACGACGATCGGCAGGCCGGGCGTGAGCCCACGGAGCGTCCGGATCACGGTGACGCCGTCGACGAGGGGCAGGCTCATTTCAAGCACGACGACGGCGAAACTGTCGCGTTCCCGGGCGAAGATCGAGATCCCCTCGGCGCCGTCGATGGCCGTCGTCACATTGTAGCCGGCCGCCTCCAGCCCGGAGCGCATCAGATCGCGGATGGCGGGTTCATCCTCGATGACGAGGACTCGAGGGACTCGACCCTCCGTGGTCGACGACGGGACGGTCGGCGTCGCCAATCCAGTCGGCGACGCCGGAACGGCGGACGGGGCTTCGGATACGGGGAGCCGGACCTCGAAGACGGTTCCGCGTCCCACCTCCGATGTCACCTCGACGGATCCGCCGTGGGCCTGCGCGATCCGTTGCACCGTGGACAGGCCGAGTCCGCTGCCCTGGCCCGGGGGTTTGGTCGTGAAGAACGGGTCGAAGATCTTCGCGCGGATTTCCTCCCGGATCCCGACCCCGGTGTCGCGCACCGACAGGACCACGAACTTTCCGCCGGGAGCTCTCCCGGATTCGCGGGTCGAATCGGGATCGAGTTCCCTGTTTTGGGCGCGGACCAGCAGCACGCCTCCGTCGGGCATGGCGTCGCGGGCGTTCACGCAGAGATTGAGCAGCACCTGGTGGATCTGCGTCACGTCGCCGACCACGGGCCAAAGCTGATCCGGGATCACGCCGCGCACCTGGATGGATTTGGGGAAGACTCCCGTGAGGATCTTGACCGTTTCCTTGAGGAGATTCTTGAGGTCCACCGGCGCGTGGGCGCTTTCGATCCCCCGACCGAACAGCAGGAGCTGGCGTGTGATCTCCCCGCCCCGGGTCGCGCTGCGCATCAGGAGATTCAGGAATCGCTCGCTGTCGGTCCCCGTCACGACGGGTCGGAGGAGCTCCGCCGCCATCTGGACGGGCGTCAGGACATTGCTCAGATCATGGGCGATGCCGCACGCCAGGGTCCCCACGCACTCGAGGCGCTGGGCTCGCATCAGCTGCCTCTCCAACCGCCGCCTCTCGGTCCAATCGGTGGCGACCAGCACGACGGATGCCGATGAGTTCCCCGCCGACCCGGGATCGGCGGATTCCGTTGGGTCCGAATCCCCGTTCAGTTCCAGCCACGCCCGGGCCCTGACACTCAGGACCTCCTTGTTCTTCGTGAAGGGTTCGAGGTCGCCTTCCCAAACACCCTTCTCGAGGACCATGCCGCGAAGACCCGCCCACACGTAGCCGGTGCCCCCGAACATCACCTCCGAAACCGGACGTCCGACCGCTTCGGACATCGGCCATCCGTAGAGACGCTCGGCGCCGGCGTTCCACAATCGGATGCACCCGGCCGAATCCACCCGGCAGATCGCGGCGTCCGCGGCCGCGAGGAATGCCGCCTGTTCCCGGAGCCGTTGCTCGTTGCGCCGACGGTCCGTGACATCCTCGAGGCTGACCAGGACCAACGCCTGGCCTTGATGCCGGACGGCGGATGTCGAAACCAGAAACCATGCGTCGCCTCCGCCTGCCCGGCCCCGCAAGCTCCGCCGAATCTCGCGGCGCTCCACGGGAATCCCCTGCCCGCTCGCCGCTTTCAGGACGGATCCCAGACCACAGTCCCCACAGGGCGCGTTTCCCGCGCTTCCACACGGGGACTGAGCGCCGCTCTCCGAAGGGCATGCCAGCAGATCGGACAGGGACCGACCCGTCAGGTTTTCCCCGTTGGCGTTTCCGAGCAAAGCCTGCGCGCCAGGATTCGCCCGCCAAACGCGTCCCTCGGGAGTCACGAGCAGGCTCGGAACCGGAGTCCGATCGAACATCCAATCCCAACCGGTTTCAGCGACCGGATCGGACGGTTGCGCCGTTCCACTGGAACCTTGTGGGGAAACCTTGGCGGTGTAGCCGGCGACGTTGCCGTCCGGCCGCGTCAGGGCCGTGACACGCCATTCGCAGATCACGCGATTCCCCCGGGGATCGTCGTGTTCAAGGACCGCCGAAGTCGACAACCCGGCGGGACCGACCTGCCTGAAGATCGATTGGAAGTGCTCCCACGCCGCGTTTGGAACGAGGGCGCCGCCGGGCGTGCGTCCCAGGATTCCGCCGAGATCCCGCCCGAAAAGTTCCAGCGCGACCCGGTTCATGGCGACGATCCGCGAATCGACGTCCATGAGAACGCAACCCACCGGCATGCGTTCTAGGACCGGTTCGAGCCTTCGCACCAGGAACTCCCAGTCCCCCGCCGAGCGCGCCTGCGCGGAGGGTTCCTTCCTGCGATCCTGCTCCCGCGCGCCGCCGGAGCCGGAGTGCTGGGCCGAAGCGGCACCACCGCTCCCGTTCCCGCTCCCATTCCCGGTCCCGTTCGCCTTCGGATCGCTCGAAGACGCAATCGACGCCGAAGGTGACGTCGCCCCAGTCGGCGAGGGACGCGAATCCTCCCCGTCCGTCCGCCATCCCCGGGCACGGGTGGACGACGGTTCGGGCGGCGTGGCCGATTCGGCGTTGGGAATTTGACTGGGCATCCTGCGACCCGGCGCGTCGGTTGACTTGATCCGCGCGCCGATCCACCGCACTGCGACGTCCCCGTCGACGGGGACTTCCGGTGGGACTGATTCTCCTTGCCGAGTCTGGTGCCAGATTCCCGGGTCGCTTGAAAGGCCAAAAGCCTCGGGGACAGGCAAGTATGTTGGCTAAACCTCCAGCCCTAGCGGACTTCCCGCTCACTCGATTCGGGGTAACCAGGTTCCTCAGGAGGCGGACCTTAATCCACGGCAACCACCCGGATTCCTGCTCCGCAAGTTGCCTAGCGACCGTTCACCTAGGGAGATGCGGGAACGGCGGACTTCCTCCGCAGCCCGAGTTCGAGGCAGCGGACGGCCTTTGAATCGAATCCGGTTCCCGATTGTCGGCCAACCCGTTCAAGCGCCGAGTCCGGGGAACCCGACGCCTCGACGTACGCCACGGCCACTCCGAGAAGTCGGGCCAGCCATGGGATCGACTCTCCGGCCAAGCCCCCGGGCAACCCGGAACCATCGAGACGTTCATGGTGCATCTCGACAGCGGCCCGGACCTCCCCGCCGCATCCGAGCGCGGCCAGCAGTTCGCCCGCCTTCCAGGCGTGGCGCTCCCATTCGGTCCTCAACGACGGCTCCAGCTTGCCCCGGGTCTCGGGGAGGATTCCGGCCAGCGCCCGATCCAGCCGGAGACACCCCAGATCATGATACCAGGCGGCATCCTCGAGGGCGTCCCGCTCCGGCTCCGACAATCCCGCGGCCTCCGCCATGGCGCGGCACACCGACACCACCCGTCGGGTCCGATCGCCCAGCGCTTCGTCGTGCCAGGAGAGCAACGCACCCGCCATCTCGCGGGTCCGATCCCTTTCCTCCAGCGCGCGACGGCGGGTCTCGGCGAGCTGTCGTTCCTTGGATTCGAGCTCCCGGTCCACCGCATCCAGACGCGCCGCGATCTCCCCTCGTTCCCGCGTGGCCTGTTCGGCGCGGTCGCGAAGGAGCGTGTGGGCCGACACCATCCGGTACCGTTCCACGGCGCTGGCGATCGCCCCCAGGAACTCCTCGCGCAACCAGGGCTTGACGATGAAGCGGTAGATCTCGCCCTGGTTGATCGCCTCGATGACGGTCCCTAGATTCAGGACCGCGGTGACGAGAATTCGGGTCGCCTCGGGCCGCAGTTCCTTGGCTTGCGCGAGGAATTCGAGCCCCGTCATCTTCGGCATCTGCTGGTCCGTGATGATCACGGCGTAACGCGTCGTCCGGAGGGCGTCCAAAGCCTCGTTCGCGTCGTGGGTCGCGGTGACCTCGTAGCCCGCCCGCATCAGCGTCTCACGAAGCGCGACCAGCACGATCTCCTCGTCGTCCACCACAAGCAGCCGACGCCATTCCGTTTCGTCCACGCTCGTTGCCGGGTTAGCCATGCGCATCGGAGGTCAGGGTTCGCCTGAGCGTCGCCAGCCGTTCGCCCTGCGACAACTCCCGAGTCAGCACCTGGTCCGCCAGCTTCACCATCCCGACGTCGAGCCCATCCCGGTCCCCGCCGACCGGCAGAAGGATCACCTTCAGTCCGGGTCGCGCCCTTCTCCAGGCCGCGACATGGAGTTCCATGGGGCGATTCCTCGATTCCACCAGCAGGAGGATCGCTTCGTAGTCGTATTCCCGGGTTCCCAGGATCTCGATGACGCGCCCCGCGTCCTCGGCTGTCGCCACATGGTATCCATCGGTCCGAAGAAGTTCCGCCTCGGCATCCAGCAGCACTCCGGGGCTTCCGCACACGAGGATCCCCAGCCGCCGACGGGGAGCCTCGTCGACCGGCGCGCGTTCGGTCTCCGAGAAATCCGCGACCGGCAGGCAAACATGGAAGGTCGAACCCCGGCCCGGCTCGGACTCGACCCCGATCGCGCCATGGTGCTTTTCGGCGAACAGGCAGGCGTTGTAGAGACCGAGGCCCGATCCCTTGGTCCCGGACTTGGTGGTGAAGAATGGATCGAAGACGAGGTCAAGATGGACGGGTTGGATGCCACATCCGTTGTCCTCCACGGACAGAACCGCGCTGGGTTGACGGGCGACCGTTCCCCGCAGGCGGACCGATTCGAGTGGGGCGGAATGGCCGGAGGTTCGGAACACCAGGCGCCCGCGTTCCGGCATCGCGTCGGAGGCGTTGAGCGCGAGATTGATGATGACCTGCCGAAACTCGAAGGCGTCGACGTACACCGGGAGGGCGGGCCCCGACAGTTCGCTGACGATCTCGATTCGGCGGGGGATGACCTTGCGCACCAGTTCGAGCAGTTCGCCGACGATCTGATTGAGATCGTGGTAATTGCGCTCCCCGGGTTTCCCAAGGTGCAGGTTCACGATCCGGTGGACGAGCTGGCTGGCCTGCAACGCGCTCTTGGTGATCAGACCCATGCCCTCCCAGAACGGGTGCGACGGATCCAACTCCTTGTGGAAGGACTCGCTCAACGAATGGATGCCGGCCATCACGTTGCTGAAGTCGTGGGCCAACCCCATGGTCACCACCGCGAGCGTTTCCTTCCAGGCCGCGGACGTCAGCCGCCGCTCCGCCAGCGTCTGACGGGTCACATCCAACCAGACTCCTTCGTAGCCGAGGACGAGCCGGCCGCCGCTCAAGACCGCCCGCCGGTGTTCGAGCACATAGCTGACCCGACCCGTCACCACGTTCCTCACCCGGAATGTGGACGTCAGGGCCTGCCCTGACCGGGCCGCCTGCGCGAACTGATGCTGAAGCTCGACGGCGTCGCCCTCATGCACGACATCCCAGAACCGCCGCGGCTGATGCCGCCATTCCGCGAGCGACAACCCGGTCAGTTCCTCCATGCGACCGGTCACATGGGCGAACGAAAAATCCGGCCTCTGACTGAAGATGACGCCCGGCCAGTATTCCGACACCTTCCGTAACTGATTCTCCGCCCGCAGCAGGCGCAGGTACATCTCCCGGCCCGCCGACACGCCTTCGAGGTGATGCCCCCAACCGGCCTCCGGCAGCTCCGCCTCGGGCGGCAGGATGGACCCGATCCGCACATGGCAGCCGCCCTCGTGCCGCGCCAGTTCAAGTCGATACCAGGAGGTCTCCTCCTCACCGGATTCGTGTTCGAGATCCAGCGTGACAAAGGGTTCGGTTCCGGTCGCCAGCCCGTCCACCACACCACTCCAGGCCGGACATCGTTCCTTGAGAACTTCCCAAAAACCCACGCCGGGCTTGTCGCCACTCCCCGACTCCGAGCCGAAACCACTCCCGCTCCAACTCCCCAATTCCGTCCCCATCCAAGCCGACATCGCGGGATTCATGGCCACAATCCGGCCATCCCGATCGAGCACCACCTGCCCGCCGTCGAGCCAGGCGTTCACCAAACCCGGCGCGACCGGCGTCTCCGTCCCAAAGCCGGTGTCGGATCCGCGGGTCCGTTCTTCTTCCATCGACTGCGCGGCACCTCGCATGCAGCGAAACCCTAGCGTCTCAGCCCCGTGTCTACAGCCCTTTCAATTCGCTACGCACCGCCACCATGGAGCACTTCGCTGGTGGAACTGCGTGGAAGGGGATTAAGGGACAGGTCTTTTGTCTCGAAGGGACAGGTCTTTTGTCTCGTGGTTGAGGAAGTCCCTTGTTTCGCCCGTGCAGGGCTCGACGGTTTTCCGGGCACTGGACCCAGGGCGACGTCCCGTCTGGGGCGGGACTTGCCCTCGGCTGTCTCCTGCCGCCCCGGTTGGGGCCGGGGAGAGGAAACCACTGTGTCCTTACAACGGATTCCAATTCGGGGAGGGATCCGCCGTCGATACACCGCTGGCCATCATCCATCATCGCATCGTACTCGCACTCGTACTCGTACTCAGCCCGAAGGGCGGTACTCGTACTCGAAGGGCCACTCCCAGGCTCGATCGCGAAAGACTGGATGTGCACCAGGTCGGCCGGGAGTTCGTCTCGTGGGCCCACGCTCACGCCCGATCCCTCGAAGGCCCTGATCGGCACGCTCGGGATCAATTGCTGAGGGCCTCCTGATCGTCAGCATCGAGCGCTTGACCCCGGCGACAGCACCGAGTGCAGGATCATCGCAATGAAAATGAGTCCGCCAAACGGCCATAGGGTCCTGCGAACGGCGGTTGGGCGAAGTCGCCAAGACTGACCCATTCTCCGCCGTCGCACACGCGGGCGTTCGCGACATGAAGGTTTTCAAGCGAATCCGAAACGCCGCCATGATCCTGGCGGCGTTGTACCTTCTGCTTCCACTGGCCGTGTTTGATTTCACGTCCACCGCGGCGCCGTACGACGAAGAGAGTTTCGGAACACAGCAAGTCGCGATCGGACCCCAACCGCGATGGTGGGTTCCGAAGGCCGCGCACGATTTCGATGTCCCGCGCGGCTCAGGTCGGTCGAACGGCGGCGCGCCCATCAATTTATGCAGGATAACCGCAACACTGTCCGTCGTTTTATCACAGAGATTCTGAACCAGGGCAGGATCGAGTCCGCTGGCGAGTTCTTTTGGGAGGATATGGTGGAACAAGTTCCGCTGCCCGGCCAAGGGCCGGGACTCCGCGGATTGCAGGATGTCCTGCGCGGGATGCGTGCCGCGTTTCCAGACATGCACTGGACCGTCGAAGAGCAGATCGCCGAAGGCGACAAGGTTGTGACTCGGTTCGAGTGGACGGGCACACACCGGGCGGAATTCTTTGGCGTGCCCGCCACCGGACGGTCGGTGAGAGTGTGGGGAGTGGTCATTGACCGGCTGGAGGGCGGCAAGATCAAGGACACGCGCATCATCATGGATGCCCTCGGATTGATGATGCAACTTGGCGCGTTTCCACCTCCGCAAGGATGAGCCATGAACCCAAGGCTGCTTCCCGTCCGGGGTGGATCTCAACTTCGCGGGTTCTTCACGCCGATTGATCGGAACCGCGCAGGGGCTCGGTCGGCTTCGGATTGGGCTTTCCGACGAGGTTCACGGCTCGTCGGATCCGTTCGATGAGGTCCTCCTCCCGGAACGGTTTGGCGAGAGGATCGTTCACGCCGAGCCTGGCGATCTCCCGAAGGGTTTCGCGGCCGGACTCGGCGGTGAGCATGATGACGGGGATCGTCTTCAGGGCGGGATCCCCGCGAAGGTGCGCGAGCATCGTCACCCCATCCATCACGGGCATGGTCACGTCGAGGAGGATCAGATCGGGCCTCTCCCGGGCGGCCATGGCAAGGCCTTCCTCGCCGTTCGACGCCTCGATGACTTCGCAATCGAAGGGTCGGAGCGCCCGGGTCACGATCAGCCGGATCGGCCGGCTGTCATCGACGCTGAGGATACGGATCGCCATCTCAGGCCTGTCTTCCGCTTCGGCCCGGGCGACACCCGCCTTCGCCTTCGTGTTCGTGTTCGTGTTCGTCTCCGCCTACACGTTCGCCGGCGCGGGATACGACAGGAAACGACACGACGGAAGCGGGTTGCGAGCGTGGCTCAGGAATACTGCTGCCAGGAAGTTTCCGATCGGCTCCCAAAGGAGCCCATTTGGCGGCGGAGATTCCATCGGGTGCGCTCGAGCGTGTCCCGTTTCCGCGCGGCATCGGCCCGCCGACGTTCCAGGAGGGCCAGGTTCGTTCGTTCGCGCTCGAGAATTTCCGCCAACCGCGTCGCGCAGGCCGAATTCGAACGCAGGGCTTCCTCGGGAACGGCATCGAGGCGTTGGCGCAACGCGGACTTAGCCTCCTGGAGGGTGCCGAGATGGGCCCAGTCGTTGGCCTCGATCGCCTCGGTCTCGGCCGAACTCAGGCGGGTCCAGGCTTCGAGGATCTGTCCGGGCGTGGGTGAGGGCGGGGTGGCGATCATCGATCCAACTCGTTCTATTGGGTGACGGGAGCGGGCTCGTATGGCTCAGCCCACGGCGGCGAGGCTGACTCGTTCCATGGGGCCGGGTTGGGCGCCGGCTCCGGAAAGCATTTCGCGCCAGGCGTCCCGCAGGGTCGACAGATGAACGATCGCCTCGTGGATTCCTTCGGTTTCCTTTCGGAGATTGCTCTCGAACAGTCGGCGGTCCAAGTAGTTGTAGAGACTTCGAAGCCGTTCGGCAAACTCCCCGCCCTCGCCCATGTTCAAAGCGGCGCTGAGTTCATCGAGGATCGCCTGCGCGCGCTGGATATTGCCGTTGATGGTGGCGTTGCAGTCCGCCGGATCCTCCAGTGTGAAGCCATGGAGGGCGCCTTCCAGGTAGCGGATGGCTCCGTCGTAGAGCATGAGGACCAACTGCCCGGGCGACGCGGTCTTGGTCGCCACCTGCATGTAGGACTTGCTGACGAGAGCACGATTCATGGTCGGTGGATCGGATGGGACCGGCTCAGTCCTGTTGCATGGCCAAGGCCAGGAGCTCGGAGAGCTGATGGATGGTCTCGCGGGGAGGATAGGTCGGGTCGCCGACCAGTTTTTGGGCGCGTTCCACGGCTTCGACCCTCAGAGCCGGAAGGTCCCGAAGGGCTTGGTCGACGTTCGCGGTCGCCGCGAAGCTCACCTCCTCGGGGGCCGTCTTTCGAGGGCGGGGGGCGCTTCGCGCGGTCAGCGCGTTGTTCACCGCGCCGGCATTTTGGTTAGGTTGGATTTCCATGCCCATTTTCTCTTTCTGGCAGGCTTGGATTCTCGAAACGTCGTAAGAACCGCATCTACTGGATTATCGGCAGTTTCCGGGAGCGCTTAAGCGAAATCAGCGATTTGGACACGTGGCTGCCAAGGCGGAGGCCGTGTAGGTCCCGAAACGCAGGGGTGAATAGAGGATTTGCTGGGAGTCGGCCAGCGCGTGGGGCCGCGGCGCGCGTTCCATGTAGTGGCGTCGCGCGGCATTGGCGACAGCCGCGTCGCCGGCGTCGAACCATTCGTCGGCCGCCCACCACACCCGCAGTCCCTCGACTTCGACGAGGCGGAGCCGCCAGCCGATGGCGAGGGGCGGATACGCGCGGTATCCGGTGACCTGGCAGAACAGGATGCCTTCGCAGCCCGTTTCCCTCTGGATTCTTTCCAGCAACCCCTCGGGCAATTCCTCCTCGGCACCCCAGGCGAGTTTTCCGGACCAATCCCGGAGGCTCTCGGGTTTCACCTGGACGAGTTCGAACCGTTCGGCCTTCGCCAGTTCACCCACGAGCGCCTTTTGCAGACCCGCACGGGCCTGTTCCACGGCGAAATCCTTGCCATCGACCCGCAACGGGAGCACGGCCACCCGTTTGACGTCCTGCGGGAGCTTTTCGACGCCGCGGTAGATGTTCTTCGGCTTATACACCGGCCCCGCGGTGGGAAGACTGTCGAGGATCGACATGCATCCCGTCAGGCCCATGACGCCCACGAGGGCCACGATCCCCAGGCGGGTCGCCCATCGGACCGTCGTGGTCGCCACGGATGGATTCGTTCGGTTCATGGGACGTTGCGTTCGTTCGGGACGGTGGGTGTGGAGGCGCGTGAGGGGGTCACGAAGAGTCGGCTCAGCTTCCGAAACGCTGCGTCAAATACTGCAACTGCTGTTTGAGATTCTGCTGCGCGGTTTCCATGGCCACGAAACTGAGCGTGAGCGCGTCGCGGTTGGCCTGAACCACGCGTTCCAGTTCCTGGATCTGCGAGTCGATGCCCGTGGACTGCTTCCCGAGCACTTCCTTCTTCGTCTGCAACGTGCCGTTCTCGCCGTTCACCTTCTCGAGGTAGGCGCTCATGCGGGCGACGATGCCATCGGTCGGATCGAGCCAGAGCTTCTCGACCTCGGACAGTTTGTCGGCGAGGGCGTTGTCGAGCAGGGTCGGGTCCTCGAGTTCGAGGGTGTCGTCGTCGCTGTTCGATTTGAACCCCAGCGATTCGAGGTGGGAGAGTCCTCCGTCCAGGCCGGCGACGCTTCGGTAGGCGAGCTGTCGGAGGCTGGACGCGATGCCTTCGGCGTCGGATTCGGAGGCGAGCACGCCGGCGGTGACCCCGCCGGTGCCGTCCGCGGTGAGTTTCGTCTCGGAAGCGATCTTTTCCTGAACCCGATTGTACTCGTCGACGAAGGCGGTGATGGCCTTGCGGATGGCGGTGCGATCGGTGGCGACCGTCACCTCGGTCGACGCGCCCTCCTCGAGGGCGGTCACGCTGAGGCCGGCGAGGCCGGAGCTGGTGCTGGTGATGGTGTTGGAGCGACTCCGCAGCTGTCCGCCGCCGTTGACGGTGTAGAGAAGGTCGTCGCCGCGGGCGAGCGACCCGGTGGTGAGACGCGTGGCCTCGAGGAAGTTTCCCGTGACATCCTCGAGGGCGATGCCGACGTCGCCGGTGGCCTTGTTGGCGAGCACGAAGCGATCCTCGATGAGGTCATAGCTCGCGGTGACGCCGGCGTCGGAGTCGCCGATTCGTTTGAGGACATCGCTGACGGTGTCGCTCGCGGAGTAGTTGATTTCGACGCCGTTGATGCGGAAGGAGCCGGCGTCGCCCGCTCCGAAGCTGATGGCGGTGGCGAGGTTGGCGGATCCCAGGACGGAACTCGCCTTCACACTGCCGAGGGACGCCGCGCTGGTGACGCTGTTGGTGCCGTTGTTGTGGAGCTTGGCGACCTCGAGGAAATTGCTGGTGTCGGTGGCGGTGCCGAGGGTGATGGGGCCGGAACCCGACAGCGAGATGGTATCGGTGACGGGATCATAGGAAGCCGTCACCTCGTCTCCGGTCGCGGTGGCGATCTTGTCGAAGACATCCTGGAGGCTGTCGGTGGTTTCGACACTGACGGCCGCGCCATTGACGCGGAAGGTTCCGGCGGTCACGGCGGCTGGGAAGCCGGCGCTGGCGAGGATGACACCGGAGACATCGGACGTGCTGGACAGGCCGCCGCCGGCGCCGGAGGCGCCCTGGATCCTGGCGGAGGAGGCCAGTTGCTGAAACGCGAAGGTGTAGGTGCCCTGGACGGCGCCGGCGGTCGCGCTGGCGGTGGCGGCGGTCGCGTCGGAGACGGAAGCGGTCCTTCCGGAGAACAGGCCGGGCGATTGGAGCGCCTCGATCCGGTTCTTCAGGACGCCCAACTGAGTGGAGATGGCGCCATAGGCCGTGGAACGCTCCTCGAGCGTGTTCTGCTCGAGCAGCAATCGGCGCTGGGGCAACCGTTCGATCTCACTCATCTGATCGATCAGCGAGCGCCAGTCGAATCCGGAAGCCAGTCCTGACAGTCCCAACTCCATTCGATCACTCTATCGGCGGCTGGAAGCGCGGACTTGAGACGAGGGACCGCGGGAAAGCAAAACCCGGCCAGTCAGAGACCGGCCGGGTCGGGCACCATTCCCCGCTCGGGGATTCCAATTACGACGTTACGACAGGAGTCTCAGAGCGGACTGCGGATTGGCGTTCGCCTGGGCCAACATCGCCGTGCCTGCCTGGACGAGGATGTTGTACCGGGCAAATTGTGTGCTTTCCTCCGCGACATCCACATCCTTGATGCGGCTGTTGGCGGCGGAGAGATTGTCCTTGAGGATGCCGAGCTGTTCGCTGGTGTAGGTCAGGCGGGAGATGTTCGCGCCGACGTTGGCGCGGTCCTTGGCCAACTGGGTGATGGCGGCCTTGACGTTGGTGACGGCCGTGGCGGCGGTCGAAGTCGTCGAGACATCGCCCGAGCTGGCCGCGGTATTCACATCGCCCGTGGTGAGATTCACCGCGGTCATGTCGTACTTGTTGCCGTCCTCGTCCTTGGTCACTCCGAGCGTGCCGCCGCCGAAGAGACTGACTCCGTTGAAGGACTTGGCGCTGACATCGCTGATGTAGGCCTGGAGGGTCTGGAATTCCGCGTCGTAGAGTTCGCGGTCGGAGTCGACCTTCGTCACGTCCTGGGACAGGATCGCGAGTTCACTCATGCGGTCGAGCGCCTTGCCGACCTTCTTGAGGAAGCCATCCTGCGTCTGACTGAACGAGATCGCGTTGGAGATGTTGTTGTTCGCGGACGTGATCCGGTTGATCTGCGCGTCGAAGCGCATGGAGACCGCCATGCCGGCGGCATCATCTTCCGGTGACGTGATCTTGGAACCGGACGACAGCCGGGCCAGGGAACGCGACAACATCGACGAAGATTCACTGAGGAGACGAGCGCTGCTTGAAGCCGAGACGTTAGTATTGATGACCATAACAGACCCTTCCTTGAGTCACCCCTCGCGGGGATTTTACAACGCGGCATTCCATGCCGCGGGTGAGTTTCATTGGAGGCTCCCACCGTTGCCTCGCCGACCCTTTCTGGCCTTCGGCCGCCATTGTCTTAACGACACGGGATGAATCGGCAGGGGTGATGAAACCTTGAGGACGGAAAAACGGCTCCCTGTGAATCCCGCGTGAATCCTTCAGACGGTGAACAGTGAACGGTGAGTCCCCGGGGCAATTCTAGCCGGGTCGGCGGGGGTGCCGGACATTTTTGCCTAGGTCAGGTTCCGTCCCTTCCCGTGGGTACTCCGAGACCGGTACCCACGGCGATTCCGTTCTCCATCAACGGGTTGAGCCGGGTCGACGCGGCTTTCAGCGCCAGTGGCACGTCGTGTGCTAGGTCGGCACCCGGCGATCTGTCGTATGACCACGCTGGCCACCACCGAATGCGAGAGGCCCCCAGCCTCGGGCGAAACCGCGGCGAGTCCCGCCGTCCTGACCCTTCCTCTCGGTCTCCTGGGATTCGAGGAGGTGAAGCACTATGTCCTGCTTCAGAATCCCGACGAGGAGCCCTTTCTCTGGCTTCAGATGGCGGCACCACCGCAGCAGGCGTTTCTCATCGTGCCCCCCTCGGCCATCGTGGCCGACTACCGTCCCGAACTCAGCGATGACGACGTCGCGTTCCTCGGCCTGAAGTCGCCCGATGACGCCGTCATTCTCAACATCGTCACCCTCCGTGGCGGGGGGTCGTCCACGGTCAATCTCAAGGGTCCGATCGTCTACAACCGCCACACCCGGGTCGCCAAGCAGGTCATCCCGCTGAACGCGATGAAGTTCACCCTGCAGCACCCCCTTCCGGCCGTCGGCTGATCCTTTCACAGCCGACTTCCCGCCATGCTGATCCTCTGTCGCAAGATCAATGAGAGCATCGTGATCGACGGAACGATCACGGTGAAGGTCCTGCGCATCGACGGTGATCAGGTCCGTCTCGGAATCCAGGCTCCCTCCGACGTTCCGGTGCACCGCCACGAGATCTACGAGGAGATTCAGAAGAACAACCGCGAGGCGGCGACCCACGTTCGCACCGATCTTCCCCGTCTTCCCGCGGTGCCGCGGCCGGCGAAAGCACCCACGCTGACCCCGAGTCCAGCCTCCGCCTCCGCCTCCGCCACAGCCTCCGCATCCCCAACCGCCTCGGCACCGGCGTCCGCGCCCTCGACGTCGACACCCACCAAGGTTGCTCAAAGCAACACCACGAAGAATGCCGAAGCTTCCGGCCCAGCGGACACCGTTTCCGCCACCCTCTCCGATTCCGAGCCTGCCGAGCCTGCCTGCGTCCCGACCGCGAAACCCCTCGCGCGCTGCGCGATCTGACACTCCAACCGTCAACTGAACGAAAACGACTCCTATGGTCATCAACACCAACATCCACGCCCAGGTCTCGGCGTCGAACCTCGCGACGAGCAGCGACATGCTCGCGCGATCGCTGTCCCGTCTGAGTTCCGGTTCAAAAATCGTCAATCCAGCGGATGACGCGGCCGGACTCGCGGTGGCTTCGCGCCTCGACGCGCAGGTCCAGCGTCTGGGCGCCGCGCGCTCCAACGTCGGCAACGCGATCTCCTTCACCCAGACCCAGGACGGGTACCTCAAGAAGATCGCGAAGGCCCTCGACCGGCTCAGCGAACTTTCGATCCTGGCGCAGGACGTCACCAAGGGCGACGCCGACCGCGCTCTCTACCAGACGGAGTTCGCGCAACTCCAGGACTACGTCACCAACACGTCCACGAAGGAATTCAACGCGGTCAGCCTCTTCGACGGCTCGACCCACGGCGTCACGGTCGACTCGGAGGGCAACACCTTCGCGATGAAGAGCCCCGATCTCGGCATGTCCGAATACACGAACGCCACCGCGAACACGACGGAACTCTCGACCACCACGGCGGCGATCACCGCGCTCGGGTACATCCATGCCGCGATCAACCGGCTCGCCGCCGACCGCGCCACCATCGGGGCCTATCAGACGCGGCTCAACTACACCGCCGAACAGCTCCAGGTGAACAAGGAGAACCTGATGGCGGCTTCTTCGCGGATCCAGGACGTGGATGTCGCCGAGGAAAGCACCCGATACGCCCGCTACAACATCCTGGTTCAGTCCGGCACGGCGATGCTCGCGCAGGCCAACACCATGCCTCAAAGCGCGCTCCGACTCCTCCAGTAGTCCCGCCCCATTCCATTTCGCTCCCGCCCGCCCACGCGCCGGTCGCGCGGCCGGGGTCCGGGCTCACGGAAGAACCGCCCACGGCAAGGATCGCCCATGTTCCCTTCCCTCTCCGACGCCCTCGACGTCAGCCGCCGCTCGCTTCCCGACGCGGCCGGCCTTCCCCGAATCCTTTCCGCGGAGGAATCCATCGCGCGGATGGACGATGCTTCCTGGGAAAACCTGCGGCGCGAACTCGCCGCGCGGCCTGGCGACGGTCAGCTCTGGCTATGGAACGGGCTTGTCCTGGAGGACCGCGGCCGCTTCGAGGACGCTTGCAACCACTACGCCGAGGCGATCGAACGGGGTTGCGCTCACTGGCGCGTCGGCTGGTACATCGCCCGCGCCGGGAAGCGCCTCGGCAATCTGTCGCTCGTCGATTCGGCGTGCGCGGCCGTTCTGAAGGCCAATCCGGAGTTTTGGTACGCCCGCGAACTCCCCAAGCACGCTCGCGGCTACTACGCCCAACTCGGCCAGGACCGCTTCATCGAGGAGTTCTTCGCCCACCAACCCCCCGACCACAGGGTCTTCGTCGAGGTCGGCGCCTTCGACGGAATTCACTACAGCAACGTCCGGCGTCTCGTCGAACAGCACGGATGGTCGGGCGTCTCGATCGAACCGGTGGGTCGGAACTTCGAGAACCTTTCCCGTTCCTACGCGGGACATCCGGTCCGCTGCATTCGAGCCGCCGCTTCGAACGCCCCGGGCGAGGTCGCCCTGCACGTCTCCTCGTACCCGCATCTCCCCCAGTGGGGCTCCGATGTGGCCTCCATCTCCGGCGCCGACAACGCCCGTTGGGAAAAGCGCTACCAGGCCTCGTGGTCGCGTGAGGTGGTCCCCGCCCGCACCCTGACCTCAATCCTCGACGAAGCGGAGATCCGCGGAATCGACCTCCTCACCATCGACGCCGAAGGGCACGATCTCGAGGTCCTCGAAGGCTTGGATCTGAGCCGCTTCCAGCCGCAGCTGATCGTCGTCGAGTACGGTTCGCGTCGGGAACAGATTCTCAACCTGCTCGCGCGGCACGGCTACTCGATCCTTCTCGACAACAAGCAGGACCTGTTCGCCGCGCGGATTCGACATGGGTTTTCGGCCTCACCCGACCTGCCCGAGACGGTGAATTTCGTGGGATCGGCCGATCGGCCGGCCTACGAAGTCATCCAACGCTCGATCGAGACCGCCCTCCCGGACTGGCTTGGCTGCCCGGCCGACGAAGTGCGGAGGATCGTCATCGTCGGCGGGTACGTCGGGACCGAAGTCCGGACCCTGCTCGATCGTCATCCCGCGGCGGAGATCCTGATTTTTGAACCGAGCCGGCGTTACTTCGAAAAGCTGCGGACCGCCTACGCCCAGGAGCCGAGGGTCCGGTGCCTTCCCTACGCCGTGGGGGAGAAGCCCGGGTCCTCGGTCTTTCATGAAGGCTCGATGAACGGCGTCGGGTCGCTGCTTCCACTGAAGACCTCCAACGACGCGCAGACCTGGCTTCCAAAGGGATTGATTCCCGCGGAGTCGTATCCGGTCCAGGTCGTCACCCTCGATTCGCTTCCCGAACTCGCCGGCCAGGCCGTCGACCTTCTCTGGTGCGACGTCCAGGGAGCCGAGCTTCTCGTACTGCGTGGCGCGGTCGAAACCCTTCGCCGCAGCCGATGCCTCTTCCTCGAAGTCGCCTGCTCCCAGACCACGTACGAGGGTCAATGTCGTCTCTCCGACCTCCGCACCTTCTGCGCCGAACACGGATTCCGCCTCGCCGGCATCGGTCTGTGTCCATCGGGCAATGGAACCGGCAACTCGGTCTGGCTGCCGATCCCGACCCACCCACGGAATGCGACCCCGGAGATTCAGATTCGGTCGGAACCCCTTTCCGGACGCCCCTGGACCGAACTGGTCAACCCCCACCTGCTCAAGATCCGCTATCTGCCCCTCGAACCCGCCCCGTTCCGGGAATCGATTGATCCGATCCGGCTCCTCGGTCCCCAGCGCTTCGATCTCGGCGCCAAGCTCCTGTATGCCCGCCATCGAGCGCTTGGAGTCGACGGCGTCTGGGCGGGAACCGTCTACCGGGAGCACATCCAGGCGTTCTCGGGCGGTTCGTGCCGCGAAGGCGATGGATTGAAGTCCGGCTTTGAGGCCTACCGGTCCGCGTACGACTCAGTCCTCGATTCCATCGGACGCGATGGATTCGACGGGAACGTCTCGCTCCTCCCGGTGGACCGGAATCGGACGCCCATCGATGGCGCCCACCGGGCCGCCGCGGCGCTGCACCATCGAACCCGGGTCGAAGCGCTCGTTTTCGATCTCCAGGCCAACCGCTACGACTGGCGGTACTTCCGTGATCGCGGACTTCCGGAACCGAGCCTGGATGCGATGGCGCTCGAGTTTGCGCGGCGCGGTTCCGACACCCGCTTTCTCCACCTGTTTCCCACGGCCGAAGGGAGGGACGAGGAGGTCCGCGCGCTGCTCGAGGAACACGCGTCGATCGTCTACGAGAAATCGATCCGACTCAGCGGCGACGGTCCCGCCCTCCTCGTCCGGGAACTCTACCTTCGGGAGGCCTGGGTCGGCACATGGGCCAATTCCTTCGCCGGCGCCCGGCGCGACGCTTCCGTCCGCTTCCGCGGCAACGACGCCCTCCGTGTCTTTCTCTTCCAATGCCGCGATGCGGCGAGGACCAAGGCCGTGAAGTCGCGGATCCGCGAACTGTTCGGCCAGGGCAACTACTCGTGCCACGTCAACGACACGCACGAGGAGACCGTCCGCCTCGCGCAGCTCTACTTCAACCCGTCGAGCCTTCACTTCCTCAATCACGCGTCCCCCCGCTACTTCCAGCGCTTCCACCGGCACCTCGAGGTCTACCGCGAATGGCTCCGCAGCACCGGCGCGGACCCGGAACATTTTTGCGTCGACGGAAGCGCCTCGCTCGCCGCGTACGGTCTGAGGGATGCCCAGGATCTCGACGTGCTCCACTTCGGCGAGGCGGATTTCGGTCCCGTGGAACCCGGTGTGAACAGCCACAATGGCCATGTCGGGCACCACGCGGTTTCCCGGGATCAGATCCTTTTCGATCCCGCGCACCACTTCTACTACGCGGGCCTCAAGTTCGTCACCCTGCCGACGCTTCGTGCAATGAAGGCTCGGCGGAACGAAGGAAAAGACCTCGCCGACGTCGCTCTCATCGATTCGGTCGAGTCCCGATCCTCCAGCCCCTCCCGGCCGGTGATCGACGTCCAGTCCAAGGACGCCCCACGCGAAGCGCTCCGCATTTATTACGTCCCGAATGGCGACGACTACCACATCGCCGCCCTGCTCGACCGCCTCTACACCACGGTCCAACCCTTCGGCTGCCGCGACGTGCGCGACTACATCGAGCGCCGGGTTCTCGCCTACAAGACCCCGGACGCCGGCAGCCGCCTATGGGACGAGGTGGTCGCGATGCGCCCCGACCTCGTCTACGTCGAGTCCGCCCGGAACATCGAACCCGCGGTGCTTCAACGCATCCGCTCCGAACTCGGCATCCCGGTCACGATGTGGTTCGGGGACGCCTGCGTGAACGACGAGTTCGTCCAACGCATTCTCTCCTACGCGCCATCGGTCACCCACCAGGTCACGGTCGATCGCCACGTGGCGCTCGCCGCACGCAAGGCGGGGATTCCCCAGGTCGAGTTCATCCCCTTCTTCGGCTATGACCACTACTTCCGGCCGCTCGACGTCCCCAAGGCCCACGACATCCTTTTTTCGGGCAAGAGCTATCACCGGAGTTTCAAGCGTTATCCCTTCGCCGCGGAACGCCTCGCCTTCGTTCAGCGGGTGAACCGCGAATTCGGCGCGCGTCTGCGAATCGTCGGCGAGGACTGGGAATCCCTCGGGATCTCGAACCTCCACCCCGCACGAATCCCGGAATGGGACGTCAACCGCCTCAACAACGAGTCGCGCATCGTGCTCGCCTACGACGCGGCGCACGTCGACGGATTCACGTCGTGTCGGACGTACCACGCGCTTCTGGGGCGCACGTTCATTCTCCTGCGGAAGTTTCCCGGGGCCGAACGCCTCTTCATCAACGGCGAGCACCTGGTCTGGTTCGAATCGGAGCAGGAGGGCATCGACCTGCTCCGCCATTACCTCGCCCACCCCGAGGAGTGCGATCGGATCGCCCGCGCCGGATATCAGCACGTCCGCGCCAACGGCTGGATGTTCAGCAACGTCGTCCGTCATCTCGTCCACCGTGGACTCGGCCGGCACACCCGCTCGTTCGAGGAGGTCTTCGCGCCCTACTCGAAGCCGCTGCCGCAGAAGGCCGATCGCCGCCGCGAAATTCCATCGAACCCACCCGGAACCTCCAGCGACGGATCCGGATCCGCTTCCCCGACTCCCACGGGAAGACGTCGCGCGCTGGGGACGGGCAAGGCGGTCGATCACTGCCTCCGCCAGGCGGACCGGTTCTTTGGGGAAGGCCGGCTCGCCGAAGCGCAATCCTGGCTCGAACGCGTGCTCGATCTCGACCCGACCGCGGCCGACGTCTGGCTCGCCTCGGGAAACCTCGCGATCCAACTGGGCGATCTTCCCGCGGGACTCCAAGCAATCCAACGCGCCGTCGACCTCCGACCCTCGCACGCCCCGACGCTCGCGGCGCTTGCGGCGGCGTGCGTCCAGGCGGGACGCATCGAGGACTTCGAGAAAGCGCTTGGCTCCGCCCTCGCGATCGATCCCTCGGAACCATCGGCGGTCCGTCTGCTTGCCGACCTGAACTTCGGGAATGGGCGCTTTCCGGATGCCGCGAAAGGCTACTACCAGCTCCTTCAACGGAAGCCCGACGATCATGGCGCGCTCCTCGCCCTGGGCGTCTGCTTCGCCAGGACCGGCGACAACGACACCGCCCGGGCGACCTTCGAAGAACTGCTCCGCCAGGATCCAACCCACGCGATCGCCCGCGAGAACCTGATCGCCCTGGGAGGGACGCCACCGGAGGAGAAAACCACCGCCTCCGCGCCCACGCCCGCGCCCACGTCCTCGGCGGGATCGGGTGGTGCGACGAGGCCCGAGCCCGGCTCGGACGCCGCCGCCGATCCGACGACGCCACCGGACCTTTCCGCGCCGCTTGTTTCCGCGATCATCTCGACCTATCGCTCCGAGCGGTTCCTGCGGGGTTGCCTCCAGGATCTGATCCAACAAACCATCGCCGACCGGCTCGAGATCATCGTCATCGACAGCGGCTCGCCGGAGAACGAACGCGCGATCGTGGAGGAGTTCCAGGCGCGTCATCCGCGGATCCGCTACGTCCGAACGGAACGGGAGACGATTTACGCCGCCTGGAACCGTGGTGTTCAGCTCGCGACGGCGCCCTACCTGACGAGCGCGAACACCGACGACCGCCATCGGCCCGACGCGTTGGAGCGGCTGGTCGCCACGCTCGAAGCGAATCCCGCGTGCTCGATCGCCTACGCCGATTGCGCCGTCTGCGAGACCGTCCATCCCGACTTCGGATTCACCGAGATCCGCGGCTACTTCCGCTGGCCGGAGTTCGATCCGGTCCTGCTCTTCCGAGGCTGCTACGTCGGCCCCCAACCCGTCTGGCGCCGAAGCCTCCACGATCGCTATGGACTCTTCGATCCGGCCTACAAGTCGGCAGGGGACTATGAGTTCTGGCTGCGCCTGGCCAAGACGGAGCGCTTCATTCATGTCCAGGAAGTCCTGGGTCTTCATTGGTACGCGGAAGCGAGCCTTGGACATCAGAACCGCGACCTGACGCGCGAAGAGTCGGACCGCGCGAAAACCCTGCATTGGCCAGCCGAGTGGGGCCCGCGCCCGACCCAATCCTTCAGGACGCTCCACCTGACCCCGGCCCTCGAGAAGCTTCGCAAACGCCAGGAGGAACTCGCCGCCAGGGTCGGAGCCCTGGAACAGGAGAATGCCCGGCTCGCCGGCGAACTCGAGCGTGCCCGTCAGTCGCCCCGCGGGACCGCCCCCGCAACTCCCGTCTCGACCCGGCCAACTCCTTCTCCGACGTCGCCCCCTCCAGTCCGCCCACCAGGCCGGATCGATGGTCCCGCCCCAGGCGCCGATCCCGGAATGCGTACGGCTCCCGCGTCCCACCCCCCCACGGAATTCCCGACGGTTCCCGCCATTTCGCTCCTCCCAACCGACACGAATCCCGAGGCGTTTCAGCATCTCCTTCGAGGCTTCGACCTGGTTCGCGAAGGCCGCTTCGACGAGGCGCAGGAGGAGGCGCGATCCTATCGAAGCAAGGTGGCCTACAACGCCCTTCCCCGGGTCGACCACCGGAACGGGAGCACGCCCGTCCTCTCCGTCATCATCGTCGCCCACCAGACACGCCAGGCGCTCCTCGAATGCCTCGACTCCTTGGAGGACCCTTCGAATCCGCCCTTCGAAGTGATCGTGGTCGACAACGGAGGAAATGAATCCATCGAATCCGAGCTCCACCGCCGGCCGTTGCTTCTCGTCCCGACCCCCGTCAACGTCCTCCCCTCCGAGGCGCGCAACATCGGAGTCCACTTCGCGCGCGGTTCCATCGCGGTGTTCGTCGACGACGACGCCATCGTGACCCCGGGTTTCCTCGCATCGATCCCGCGGGCATTCGAGGCGTTCGAGATCGTGGCGCTTCGCGGGAAGGTCCTCCAGCGATCCGACTCACCGAGCGATCGCCGCATTCGCCACTACGACCTCGGCGACGTTCCGATCACGGCGGATCTCAACACCGAAGGCAATGCGGCCGTCCGGGTCGCGGTCTGGAAGCAGGTGGGGGGTCAGGACCCGCTGTTGTTCGGAGGCGAGGGTGTCGAATTCTCGTTCCGCGTGACCGCGCAGTTCGGGCCTTCCGCGATCGTCTACTGGCCGGCGGCCGTGATCCGGCACGACTACGCGGAGGAGGAATCCAAGTTCGAAACGAAGAGTGACCGCCATCGCGCCGCCAAGGCCTACCTCGAATGGCGCCACTCAGGCATCCTCGAGTACCACCAACACCTCAAGCACCGTCCCTCCACCGACGACGAGATCCACCAACGCACCCTTCCCCTGCGCCCTCGGGGAACACAGGTCCCGTCGGTGAGCGCGACGGCATCCTCCGCGACGCCGACGCCGACGCCCGACGAACCCGCGCCCGCGTCCCAACCCGAGTCCAAAGCGGCCTCCGAGTCCGAGTCCGAGTCCGGGACCGGCCCGGCGCGCATGGTCGTCGAAGAACCCATCGCGGCGCTTCGGTCCGCCCTCTCGTTTCGGGGCTGGATGGGCAAATTCGACGCCTACGCCGCGAAGCTCAAGCAACTCGAGCACGCCACCTCCATCCCCGATCCCAGGATCTCGGTCGTCATCATCGCCCATGAAATCCGCGTCGATTCGATCCGGGTCCTGCGGAAACTCGCCGAGGAACGCGACGGCACCTTCGAGATCGTCTACGTGCTCAATGGTTCCCGAACCGTCGACGCCGACCAGATCCGCCCATGGGTCGATACCCTGGTGGTCCTGACGGAGAACACCGGCGCCTACTTCGCCCGCAACGTCGGAGCCGCGTTCGCCAAGGCCGAGATTCTCTTCTTCCTCGATGACGACGCGATTCCCGAGACCGGGTGTGTCGCGGCTCATCTCGCGGAGTTCGATCGATTCGACGTCATCGCCGTCCGGGGGGCGATCCTTCCGAAATCCAAAAACCCGCTGAACGGGCTCGCGAAGCACTACTACCTGGGCGACCACCGGTTCCCGATTCAGGCGGACATCGAAGGCAACACCTCGTATCTGGCCCGGACATTCTTCGCGGTCGGAGGATGGGACGATGAAATCGTCTTTGGCGGCGGCGGCATCGATCTGGCGTTCCGGCTGCTGCAGGTCGAAAGCGATCGTCGCAAACAGATCTATTCCCCGGCGCCGGTCGTGTACCACGACTACGCGGCCAACGAGGAGCATCTCGCGCGCAAGCAGGCGAAACAGGCGGAATCCCGCGAACGCCTTCACCGAAAGCACCCCAAGTTCGACGCGCTCCGCAATGGCTGGCAGTCGTTCTTCGGCAAGGAACGTCTCGTCCTTCCCAAGCCCGTCCCCGGCGATCCCGAAACCCAGTCCGCGGGTCACCACCCCGCCCAACCTCCGGCCCGAGCCGAGGACTCCGAAAGCGCGGGCGGTGAAACCAGCAAAACGCTGGGTCCACTGATCACGGTCGCCATCCCCACCTACAACCGGGCCCGGTTTCTCGCCGAGTCCGTCCGAAGCGCCCTCGATCAGACCTACCCGCACATCGAAGTCGTCATCGTCGACGACGGTTCCACCGACGACACGTCGTTTCTCCTCAAGACGTTCGTGGATCCGCGCGTGCGCTGTTTCACGAAGCCGCACAGCGGCGGCCCCGAGACCCGGAACCGATGCATCGAGGAAGCGCGCGGCGAATTCCTGGTCTGGCTTGATTCGGACGACATCCTGCTCGCCGACACGCTGGCCCTTTACGTCGCCGAACTCCGCCGCCGCCCGAGCCTCGACGTGATCTACGGGAATCTGCTCGTCGCGGACGAACAGCTCCGGGTCCAGGAGGTCTGGACCTACCACGACTACCACGGGTGGAACGAGGATCTCATCGCCGATTCGGCGATCGAGAATCGGATTCCGCACGGGGGAACGCTGGTCCGGAGGTCGTGTTACGATCGCGTCGGGCGCTACGACCGCGACTACCCCAGGGCCCACGACTACGAATTCTGGACCCGCCTCGCCCCCGTGGCCCGGGTCAAGTCGGTCCGGACCGAAGTGGTCATCTACCGGCGCCACGACGACTCCCTCACGCGGCTCAAGAAGCCCGCCGACACGCGGTACGAAGCGCGGGTGGTCCGGTCGTTGATCGAACGGCACCCGCTCCGCGCCCTGTTTCCCTTCTGCTACGCGACGGGTTCCCCGGTGGCGCACGGCGACGCGCGGGCCTGGTCCATCGCTTCGCTTCTGATGGCGAAGTACGGCGACGCGCCCGCCGCCTTGAACTATGCCCGGCGAAGCGTCGAAGCGGCACGGCTCGAACAGAACACCCGTCTCCTGGGAATCATCGAGGCGCTGAACGGCAAGGCCCCGGGGACCTCCCATTCGAAGCCGGATCCGAAGGACGAGTTCGCCAGCCTGGTGGACACGGCCCGGCGCCAGTTCGCCGCCGATCACGTCCAATCCTGCGCCAAGGCGTGCGCGCGCCTCGCCGAAATCCGGCCGGAAGCCTCGGAAACGCTTCTCCTCAGCGCGATGAGCCTTCGACGCTGGGGCTCCGCCGCCGATGCCCAAGCCGCCTTCCACTGCCTCGTACACCGGCACTGCGGCCAATCGTTCCTCGCGACCGCCCGGGAGGCGGACGCCCAGCGCGCCACCCGGAAACCCGAAGCATCGGCCTCCCCGGCGCCGACCGATATCGCATCCGACCCACGGCGGACCCTCGCCCGGCGTCTCGTGCTTCGCCTCAGTCCCGTCTTCGACAGGGAACCCATTCCGGAGGATGAGATCCTCGAAATCCTCGACTTCATCACCCGCGCCGCGGCGTCGGCGTCCGTTCCCGAACATCTGGCGAATCATCGCCAAAGCCAGACCCCTCTGTTCTTCGGTGTGCTCGGCGTCCTCTCGGAGGAACTCGCGCTCGCGCCGGATTCCGTCCTCGCGGAGGCCCTCGTCAAAGTGCGCGCCGGCCTGGAAACTCCCGCGTCGGGAGTGAACCCCCGTCGCGCCGGATATTCGTTCTGCATCATCACAGGCGGCGCTCGTCCCGAAAAACTCGCCCGTCAGATCGAAAGCATCCGGGCGCTGGGTCTCGAAAACTTCGAGATCCTCGTCGGCGGCGAGATTCATCAGGTGCCCGAGGGGATTCGAACCGTCGATCTGACCCCGTACGCGCGCGCCGGACGCCTCGGCATGATGCGCAACACCCTCGGACGTCTGGCCGCGTTCGATCACCTGATCGTCACCGACGACGACATCGTGTTCGACCCGGGGTTCGCCGACGGACTGCGACGATTCGGCGAGGGCTACGACGTCATGGCCGTTCGGATCCTGAACACCGACAACTCGCGCTTCTGGGACTGGGCCAGCACCGGCGGCGTCAAAGGTCCCGCCCTTCTCGACTACTGGGACGCCGATCCCGACGTGTATGTCACCGGCGGAATCTGCGTGCTCAAATCCGAAGTCCTGGATCAGGTGGCGTGGGACGAGGTCCGCGGATTCTACCAGGCGGAGGACGTCGATTTCTCGTCCCGGCTCAAGGCGGCGGGATTTCAGATCCGTTTCAATCCCTTCTCGGTCGTGGTTCACGATGACGACCGATACTCCCGGGTGGGGCGCGTGGTCTGTCAGTTCGCCCAACTGCTCGGCGAAGCCGCCACGAACCACACGACGCGAAGCCGCGAGGAAACCCTGGGATTCCTCACCGAAGCCCGGCGCCTCGCGGGAAGCCACGCCGACCGGCTGGCGGCTGTTCAGGAAACCGCGCGACGCCTGGGCATCACCCTTCCGGGCAATCCACCGTCCACCACCCCCACACGCGGGCCGGCGCCCGGAGGTTCCGCGACGAAAGCGCACCCCGGAAACGATTCCGCAGCCGATTCCGATTCCGATAGTGATTCTGATTCCAATTCTGATTCGACTTCCGGGTCCTCCAACGGCGGAACACGACCGACCGAGCCCCGGATCATCGACTGGATCGGATCGTTTTTCGATCACGGCAGCCTTTCCCACGTGAACCGCGAACTGACGGAGGCGATCGGCGGACTGGAAGGCGTGAAACTCCGCAGGATCGCGTCAGCGGTCCGACTGCCCAAGGGCTCGCCAGCCGCCTGGCGATCGCTGGCGTCGAGGATGACGACCAAAACTTCCCGCCAACCCGCGGTCACGGTCCGCCATGCCTGGCCGCCCCGGTGGGAGCGGCCGAAGGCCGGCGCCCTCGTGGTGATCCAGCCCTGGGAGTTTGGTTCGCTGCCGAAGGATTGGGTCCGCGATCTCGCGAGCGTCGATGAGGTCTGGATTCCCTCGAACTACGTCCGGCAGGTCTACATCGACTCCGGCGTTCCCGAGGACAAGGTGTTCGTCGTGCCCAACGGGATCGATCCCCAACGCTTCCACCCCGGCGTCGCGCCACGCGACCTGGCGACGCGGAAGCCGTTCAGGTTTCTCTTCGTCGGCGGCACCATCCACCGCAAAGGCCCGGACCTGCTTCTCGAAACGTACCTTTCCCAGTTCACGGCCGACGACGACGTCTGTCTTGTGATCAAGGATTTCGGCGGGACCTCCGTCTATGCCGGACAAACCCTCGCGGAGGCGATCCGCGAGGCCCAGGCCCGACCCAATGCGCCGGAGATTCTCCACCTGACCGAGGAACTGCCCCCGGAGGAAATTCCAGGGCTCTACACCGCCTGCCACTGTCTGGTCCACCCGTATCGCGGCGAAGGCTTCGGCCTTCCCGTGCTCGAAGCGATGGCCTGCGGACTCCCGGTCATCGTGACCGCCGGCGGTTCCACGGACGACTTCGTCCCGGACGACATCGGCCTCCGGGTTCCGTCGAATCGCAGGGACATCGGGTCCGCGATCAGCGGCCTTTCCCTGGTGCGGAATGGATGGCTCCTGGAACCCGACAGGAACGTTCTCGCGGCGCATCTGCGGTGGGTTCCCGAACATCGGGACGAAGCCCAATCCCGGGGCCTCGCCGGCAGCCGGCACGCCCACGCCCACTGGACTTGGAGCCACGCCGCGCGGATCGCCTTTGACCGGATCCAGCATCTCGCCAGTCGCTCGGTGCCCCCTGTCGACCACGACCCACGGACTGCGCCACGCAAGTCGGTTGCCACCCGCAACGGAAGCCCGGCGACCCAACGCGCGGCCCACCGACCCAAGGCCAAGCCATTCCAACTTCCCGCCTGCGCGCTCGTCGGCCACCTCGGCGCCGCACGAGCCGCTTTTTCGAAGGGGAAACTTCGTGAAGCCTGGGAAGCCACGCTCGTCGCGCTCCAGCAGAGGCCCTACCACCCTGAAGCGTTTCTGTTTCTTGGCGAAATCGCCCACGCCGCGGGCGACTCCGACACCGCCCGCCAGTGTGGTTTGAAGGCCCGGGCGCTGGCCCCGAAGTGGGACCCCGCGAAAGACTTTCTCAAGGGTCACTTTCGCGGCAACCAACGACCGGCATGGCTGAATGCTCCCGCGGATCTCACGGATCCGAACACCCCCGTAAGCCGCCGCCTCACCGTCGGGCTCATCGTCCGGAATGAAGAAAAGTTCCTCCCGCAATGCCTGGAATCCGTGGAGTCCATCGCCGACCAGATCGTCGTCGTGGATACCGGGTCCACCGACCGCACCGTGGAGATCGCGCGGAAGTTCGGGGCTGAAGTGCATTCCTTCACCTGGTGCGACGATTTCAGCGCCGCCCGAAACGCCGTTCTGGAGCATGCCCATGGCGACTGGATTCTCATGCTGGACGCCGATGAAACGCTTCCGCCTGAGCAGCACACGAACCTGAAACGCGATTTTCAAAAGTCCGGCTTGCTCGGACTTCGCCTTCCGCTTCAAAACGTGGGGGCTGAATCCGATGGGCTCGCCTACGTGCCCCGTCTCTTTCGAAATGCCCCCGGCCTGTTCTACGTCAGCCGGGTTCATGAGCAGGTGTTTTCGAGCATTCTGGTGCGTGCCGAAGAATGGGGACTGACGACCGACCTCGGGACCGCGCAGATTAAGCACTTTGGTTATACGAAAGAACTAGTCACCGAACGTAACAAGGTAGTAAGGAATCTGCGGTTGCTGCGGGAAGCTGTTCAGGAATATCCGGACGATGCGAACCTGCTGATGAATCTAGGCCTTGAAAACCTCCATTCGGGAGATCTTGAGAGCGCCCTCGCGGAGTACGAGAAGGCGTTCCAAGCCCTTGCCCAGCACGAGGATCAGCATCGGATCCCTGAGCTTCGAGAGACGCTCCTGACCCAGTTCTCGTCCGCGCTGATGAAGGCGGGCCGATTCGCGGAGGTGATCCGCGTCCTGGAATCGCCGGTGGCCAAAGCCTACGAGAGGACGGCTTCCCTCCATTTTGCCCTGGGTTTGGCGTACTTCCGATTGGACCGCCCATCGGCGGCGGCGGAGGAGATGAAGGAATGCCTGGCGAAACGGCATCTGCCCACGGCCTCACCGATCAACCCCGAAATCCGACGCGCCGGCCCCTATCATTGTCTGGCGCTCTGTCTGGGAAGCGCGGGTCAGCTCAACGAAGCGGAAGCGGCCTTCATCGCGGCTCTCCGCGACGAATCGTCCAGTCGGAGTGTCCGCGTGGATCTCGCCCGCCTCTACCGGCGCATGAGGCGTCCTGTCGATGCCCTGAAAGTTCTTCACGAAGTGATCGATCAGCGGCAAGGAGACCCCGAAGTGTGGCGACTTGGAGCTGAGATCGCGCTTTCTACGCCGACCCTCCTGGATTTCGCGCTGGATTGGACCGCCGAAGCCGTCAAGGCCCATCCCACCCAGACCATCCTCGCCGGCCAGCACGGCGAGGTGCTGCTCCTGCTCGGCAACCCGGCCGCTGCGGTCCCATTCCTCCGTTCGTCCGCCATCGCGGGCGACGCCAGCCATGGAGGGGCGCTCTGCCTCGCCGAACTCGCCGCCGAACTCCGTCCCACGCCCGTTCCCACAAGTGTGGAACCGGCCGTCTCCGCCCAGTTCCTGCGTTGGTTCCAACGCCTCACGGCAAGCAAGTCGAGTCCGATCCTCCACACCGTGCTCGGGGAAATAAGAGCCCTGGAAAAGGTTCTTCCCACGGCGGCGGCGACCCTTCGAAACGCCCTCTCCGAGGCGGCGTGAGTCCGTCGGGCGCCCCAGGCCATATCGGGCGTGCCGTCGTTCCAATCGCCATTCGGCCCACCGACCGGCCTCGTCGGCGGCTCAAGACCGGCGCTACCCTCCGCCGCGACGTGACGTGCTGTCAGCGGGCTTCCGTCCCTGGCGCCACAGCTCGAAGTGGAAAAGCGCCACCGCCACCAGCGAATGCCGAATCGTGCCATCGGCCACCATCGTGCTGAGTTCGTCCACCGGAACGAGCCGGGTTCGAAGGTCCTCGCCCGCGTCGAACTCCACCTCCGCAACCGCGACGCAGTCCTCGATCAGGATCGTATGACAGGTGTTTCCCTGGATCGCCGGATTGGGGGCGATCGTCCCGAGCACCCGGGCCCGTGATCCCTCGTAACCCGTCTCCTCCCGGAGCTCCCGGATCGCGGTCGCCACGGGATCGGCATCCGTCGGGTCCATCACTCCGCCCGGAACTTCCAGGTCGACCGTCGAGGTGCCGTGCCGGAACTGCTCCACCATCACCGCATGCCCATCCCGGGTGAGGGCCACGACATTCACCCAGTCCGGCGCATCCAGGATGAAAAACTCATGGTCCCGCCCCGTTCGCGGGGATCGCCGCCAATCACGCCGCATGCGGAAGATCCGGAAATCGCCCAGCACCTCCGAGCGCTGCAGGGGCCACGGCTGTGGGCCCATTGGGTTCTCATTCATCGTCGTCATCCTCCCCGAAGGTCTCGGTGATCGCCCATGCCGGGCAGGGGCCGGGTTCGAGAATGTTCACGGGCGCCGCCACGACAGGAAACGGAAACCTCATCGGCCGAGTCAACGGAGCTCCACCTCAACTCGCAAGTCCCTCCTCGGGGCTCCCTGATATGCGGTCACCACAGAGGGCGCAGTGGACACAGAGGCCGGAAGGGAGAGGGGAGGAAACGTTCTCGCTGGCGGTGGGATTCGTCCCCTCGCCTCATTCCCTACCCCCGGGCATTTCTCGGTGTCCTCGGTGCTCTCTGTGGTTGACCCCGCCGCACCAGCCGAGGCAATCCCGGGACGTGCCTCAGCGCCCTTC
The DNA here is from genome assembly GCA_050250555.1 of Limisphaerales bacterium. Lineage (GTDB taxonomy): Bacteria > Verrucomicrobiota > Verrucomicrobiia > Limisphaerales > CAIMTB01 > CAIMTB01. Next base: position 75,224 of record JBFWOK010000001.1, on the reverse strand, counting down.
ATCCCCGCGCCTCGGTTCCTCCCAGGGACGCGTCGTCCGGGTCACTGGGGCGCCGAAGCGCCGAACATCCGCAGGACTTCGCTCCCAACCTGGTAGAGTCCGAGCGCCGCCATCAAGAGCGCGGCAATCACCAGGCAGACCACCGATCCCCTGCCCGCGCGCAGATCGCGGTAAGGATTCCGGGCGTGATAGCAGATCGCCGCGCCCGCCAGGAACGGCAGCATGAGTCCCTGTCCGATCGCGCCGACCAGAACGAGGCTCACCGGCGCTCCCACCAGGATGAACACGGACGTGAAGGCCAGAGGCAGCGCGACACACGCGTACTTCAACCACCGCGACCTTTCCGCGCCATCGCGGTAGCGCTTCACGCCCCACACGCCTAGCGCGTCGACCGCGAGCCGCGCGTTGGAGGCGGTCGCGCCGAAGACGGTCGAATAAAGCACGGCGAACGCTCCCACGAGGAACAACCAGTAGCTCCACTCACCGAAGACTTCGCGGTACATCAGCGACAGGGTGTCGATCATCCGTGAATTCTCCACGCGCACGTTCTTCGCGTGCAGGATCGCCGCTCCCAGCAGGTAGAACGCCAGGGTGGTGCTCGTATAGAGAGCGAAGGAAACCCAGGCATCCAGGCGCATGATCTTCAGCCAGCCCTTCGCGTTCGCCCGCCATTCGGCGGATCCATCATCGGGTCCCACGGACTTGGCGTAGCCCTTTTCCAGGCACCAATAAGGGTAGTAGATCAGTTCCGAAGCGCCGACCCCGATGATCCCGAAGGCCGCGAACGCGGTCACCAGGCGGTCCGGCAGACCGAAGGAAAGGCCGGACGCGATCTGGCCGCCCGTCAGCGCGTACCCGGTCCGCTGGAGCAGGATCACCGCCGCCAGCGTCGCCGCCGTGAACAGCACCACGAACACCGTCGAGATTCCTTCCACCAACCGGTACCTGCCGAGAAGGAGCAGTCCCGCGCAGCTTCCGCCGATCAGCACGGCCAGTCCGTTGACGGGCAGATCGAATCCTCCGAGGGAAAACACCCGCGCCACTCCGCCGACCATGCCGGCGACCTGAAACACCAGGGACAAATACATCGCCAGCCAGAGCCAGAGGATCCACGACACCTTGAACCTTGGACCGGGCAGCGTGTCGAGGGACGCCAGGGTGGTCTGACCGCGCAGGACCGCGTTCCGTCCGAGCTCGATCTGGACGAACACCTTCAACAGGCAGCCCAGGACGATGAACCAAAGGAGCTTGAATCCCTCCTCGGCGCCGAGCTTGGGCGTCACGATCAGTTCGCCCGAGCCGACGATGACCGCGCTGATGATCAGGCCCGGCCCGAGCTGGCGCAGAACGCCGCCCACGGAGCGGGGCGGCGGGATCCGGCCATGGACTGCTTCCGGCAAGGGGGAACTCATGGGATCCGCAAACTGGGACGAAGATTCCGACCCGAGTCAATGCCGGGAAAAGGACCACGACGCTCGCCTCACGCTCCGGGCCACCTACTTCAAATCAATCCCGAAGTGCGCGCCCCGGCGCAGCGCATTTATGACGGCATCGAGAGGCGATTGAGAATCCACGGGTCGACGGGGACGAAAAAGGCGAGGCTCTGAGATTCGACATTCTCGGGAAGGATCGCGCGTCGATCAGCAATTCGGCGGTTCAACCTGGAAACCGCAGTTCCAACCCCGGAAGGCTCGGAACACACGGAAAGGAGGCAGTTGGAGAGGTGGCGGGAATGCTCCGAGGGATGACCCGGCTCCCTTCTGCGACTCTTTCTCATTCAGAGTTTTCCGTTTCTTCCGTGGTTGTTGCCACCGTTCTTGGGTTCAGGGATCGGTCCGGCAAATGGCGAGCGCCGACTGAATACGGATCCCCTCGGCACCCGCTTTGCTGGAGGGATGGCGCAATCCGTTCAGACCTTCTCGACTTCGATCTTGATCCTCACGGGGTTCGCGAGCGTGTCGTAGACGGGTGATTTCCGGACCAGTTCCTGGACGGTCTGTTCGTCGACGTCCCCCTTGACCTTGAACTTCACCCGGATCTCGCGGTAACCGGCGCGGACGTTCGGGTCGATATCGAGAAGGCCGTGCAGATCGATGTCGCCCTCGTATTCGCTGCTGATCTCCTCGATGTTCAGGCCTCGACCCGCGGCGTGATAGGCGAGCGTGGTGGTCATGCATCCGGACAACCCGGCGAGGACAAACTCCACGGGATTGGCGCCATTGTCCTCGCCGAGCAGGACAGCCGGTTCATCCGCGTGCATCACGAACGGCGCCTTGTGCTCCAGCTCCTGGCAGGTGCCGTGAAACGTGTCCACAGTCGCCACGTTGTGGCCGCCGATATCCCACGTGTTGCACGCCCGGAACTTGAATTGCGCGAGCTCAGGCTGCTTCTGAATGGCCCGGATGGTCCCGGCCAGTTTGGTCACGTTGACTCCATTGCGGACGGTTTCCTGTGTGGGGGCGACTGTCGTGTTCATGGTTCTATTCCTTTCTTGTTTCGGTTGATGTGATGATTGTTTCGATCGCTTCGGGAACGATTCCCTCGCGGACAGCAGCGATAATGCGGGTTCCGTGCCAGCCGACGCGGAACGACGCATCTCGTTGGGAATGAACAAAAAGCAGCGGGTCGTCGGGGGATGCGAAGGGTCGCGAGATTTCGCGGATCACGAGATTTCGCGAGCGCGCGAAGCGGGAATCCGTGACTTCGGGAGCGGGCTAGAATCCTCGGCGACTAGAGACAGGTCGGTCCTACGGACCTTGACTCAGAGCCGCGGATCGATCTGTAGGTGCGCAAGGTTCACCCTGTGGTGGCGTCGAACCCCGTGGTTTCGAGTTTCTTGGTCGACAAACCAGCCAATCCGACGCCCGCGGGGCCGGCCTATGAAAACCCGCGTGGTCGGACGGCTCAACTTCTGGAGGCTGGGCTGCGTCGGACCCCGAGCGTCTTCATGCGGGAACTGAGTGTGGACGCGGGCACGCCGATCAGGCGCGCCGCGCCGCCCTCGCCGGAAACGCGCCAGCCGCACGACTCGAGCGCGCGAAGAAGATTGGCTCGTTCCAGCTCCTGGAGTTCCTCGGCCGTCAGCACGCGTTCTCCCGACGGATCGGGCGCCGCCCCCGAAAGGGAGGGCGCGGGCGTTGGTGCCGCGGTGAACCCCGCCATCGCGCGCTGAAGTTGAAGCTCCGAGCCCGAGCTGAGAATCACGGCGCGCTCGATGACATTCTGAAGTTCGCGCACGTTGCCCGGCCAGTCGTAGCCGCGCAGCAGCCCGAGGTGGCTGTCGTCCAGCGGACCGATGCGGCGGCCCATCCTCCGCGCGAATCGCCGGACGAATTCCGAGGCGAGCAATTCGACGTCGCGCCCGCGCTCGCGCAGCGGAGGGATTCGGATCGGAAACACGTTCAACCGGAAGAAGAGATCCTCGCGGAACCTTCCCTCCCCGACCATCTGCTTGAGGTTCCGATGCGAAGCCGCGATCACGCGCACATCCACCCTGACCGTCTTGGAACTTCCCAGCGGCTCGAACTCGCCCTCCTGAAGAACGCGCAGCAGCTTCGACTGGAGTTCCAGGGGCAGCTCGCCGATCTCGTCGAGGAACAGGGTTCCCCCGTGAGCGAGCGCGAAGCGGCCATCGCGGCGATTCACGGCGCCGGTGAACGCGCCGCGTTCGTGTCCGAAGAACTCGCTCTCGATGAGGTTTCCCGGAATGGCCGCGCAGTTCACGAGAACCAGCGGTTTCTCGGCCCGCGCGCTGGACTGGTGGATGGATCGCGCGACGAGCTCCTTGCCCGTGCCGGTTTCGCCCGCGATCAACACCGTCGAGTCCGTGCCCGCGACCTGCTGGATGGCGGCGGAGACGGCCTGCATGCAATCGCTGCGCCCGATCAGGCTTCCCGCGCCGGGAAGCTCCCGCATCGCCTCCCTGAGATACTCGGTTTCCTGCATCAGCAGTTCGATCTGCCGTTCGGCCTCCTTCCGCTCGTCCACGTTGCGGAGGATCATCGTGTAGTAACCCGCGCCGCCACTGGTGAATCGTGAGAGCGTGACCTCCGCGGGAAACACCGAGTGATCGCATCGCCGCGCGACGAAATCCTGCGGCACCCACAACTGCTGCCGACCCGCGGGACGCGCCTGAAGTTCGCGGGCGAAGCACCCGAGCTGCGCGCCGCTGTCCTTCACCAGAAAGTCCAGGATGCTTTCGCCCAGAAGATCCTCCGCCGTACACCCGAACAGGCGTTGGGCGGCTTGATTCACACGGGCGACCGCCAGGGATTCATCCAGCACGAGGATCGCATCCATCGCGGTTTCGAGCAGCGTGGACAACTGTTCCTCCCGCGCGCCCAGTTCCTCCGCGATCTTCAGCCGACGCATCTCCGCCGCGGCGCGCGCCGTGAAAATCTCGAACAGCGCGACCGCCCGTTCATCGCGTGGCATCGGCTTGTTGTCCAACACGCCCAAGTGCCCCATGACGCCGCCGTGGGTGTCGAGCAGCGGCGCTCCGAGGTAGCTGACGGCGCCGAGCGGAACCAGATCGTCGTCCCGGGGGAACAGTTCAACCAGTCGCTCGGGGATGTGGATGAGTTCGCGGTGTTCGACCACCCGTTCGCACGCGGTGCCGGCGATGGGATACTCGTACCGATCGACATACCGGCCGCCCATCCACATGCCGAACGCGCGCAACCGCTTCTCGGTCGGCAGGTATTCCGTCGCCCAGGCGCCCATCGTGCCCAGCGAGAGGGAGAGGTTCCTCACCAACGCGCGGAAAAACTCGGTGCCGGTTTCGGCCGCGGTGCCCGCCACCACGAGGCGGAGGATCGCCGTGTCATCGACGCCACCATGGTCATGGGTCGGATTCCCGGGCACGTGGGGAACGTACAAACCTCCCTGGGGCGGGTAAAGATCCGCCCGGCTTCGGATCGACGGGCGGAATGCCCGGACGCTGTCCTGTCGTTCCGGGGCGCGGCGGAATGCGCGACCCCTCCAGTCGCCGACCGACGGTCCAGCGCCCCCGCGCCATGGTCCTCATTCCGGAGAGAGACGCCAGGAGGAGTCTGGATCGTACTCCTTCATCCTCCGCGCCAGCCTCGAGGTTTTCGGCCCCAGATCCTTCTGATAAACCCGTCCCTGTTGGTTGACGATGAAGGTCATGACCCCCGAATCGCCATACTCCGCCGGCCACGCGACCAGCGCGAATCCAACGATCATGTTGCCGTTGATCGAATACTTGTATCGGCCGCCGGGCGCGTGTTTTCCCTGACCCGGAAGAATTTTGAAGAGATACCCATGGAACGGTCCGCGCTCGGCTTCGTCCTCCTCCCGAAGCTCCGGGCTGTAGCCCACTTCCTGCGCGTAGGCGACCAGCGGACCGAACGGGCTCTCTTCCCCATCCAGGTCGGGGGGCCAGTAGAGCCCGTCCTGCGTCCCGGGCGAACTGACCAGTCGCGGCGCGTATTCCAGCACCCCATCGTGGTCGCGGTCCCGGCTGGCATACTCGCGCTGGGCGTCCACATACGCCCGCATGACGGGAAGGATGGCCAACTCGTTCCTGCCGACCCTGCGGCTCAGAAGCTCGTCCTTCCCGATCTCACTGTCGAAAATCCAGCCAGCCTCCGTCTTCACGATGGGAACCGGGAACGGCCAGTAATCGTCGCCCAACTCGAGAATGACGAATGAGTCGGACACTCGAATGAGACGGTGGGCCTGCGCCAGCGCCGAACTGAACGTCCTCAGCTCATTGGTCGCCTGGACGCGATCCGGGTTCTGCAACCCCTCGGATCCAGGACCAAGAACATCCCTCAGCGCCTCGGCGTCCGCCGCGGTCGTCGCCGACGCCAGCGCGGAGACCGCGGCTTCGGGGCTCTCGAACCTCCGGCCCGCTCGCTCCTCCTGAGCCGTCCGATCGGCGGACAGCGCCGTGTGCGTGAGGCACGCCGCGAGCACGATCACCGCTCGCAGGAAGCGACCCGCGCCTGGAATCCCGGGAGCGGAATGGTCTTGGGACCTTTTCATGAGATTACCAAATCCAATGGCGTGAAGAATTCGACGAAGCGCCCTCACCGTCGTCCCCCTCCGCGCCGTCCGCCACCGCCTCCACCACCACCGAAGCCGCCACCGCCGCGACTCGCGGAACCCCTGTAGCTCGAGGACCAGGCGTTGCCGCCACCGCTGCTCCTGTTGAACGCGCTGTTGCCCGCGGAGGATCGGTTGCCGTAGGAGGTGGTGGACGGGGAACGCGTCGGCGAAGGCTGAGTTCCGGTGGTGGGTCGGGAGACGGTGTTGCCCGTGGACGGTCTCGCCGCGGGACTCCGGGTTGCCGGGGCGGGACGCGCGCCGAGATTTCCCGTCGAGGGTCGCGCGCCAACGTTAGGGGTCGACGGGCGCGCCCCGATGGCACCCGTCGACGGTCTCGTCGCACCGGACGCTCCCCATCCCCGAGCATCCCTCGTCCCGGCGGTGGGCTGGCTTTGGCGCATCCGGTTTTGATCCGGCTTCCATGCCTGCCTGCCCGTTCCATCCCTTGTGCCGACACCACCCGCCCGGTCAGTCGGCCTCGCCGTGTTCCGGTCCCGGTTGATGTTCCGATTGACGTTTCGGTCGATGTCGATGTCCACGCATCCACCGCCCCAGTTGCAATGGCTCCAGGCGGCGCCCCAGAACATGCCCCAAGCGAATCCGACTCCGAACGAAACCAAGGGCGCCGGATAGGAATAGTACGGGTACCAGGGATAATAAATGGTCGAAGGATAGGTCGGCACGTAGATCACCGAAGGATTGGCGGGCGCGATCTCGATGACTTCCTTGGTCACCTGAACCACCTCGGTGATGTTGGTCTGGAGGACCACGACATTCGTGACGGTCACGATCTGCTGCCCCGACGACTTGAGAGTGCCCACCTTCTGCGCCTTGGCGCGCAGGTCCTGGATCGCGTCCATGACCTCCTTCGGCTGCTCCACGAAGGCCTGGCCCAGGTCGACGGTCCAGGCGAGGTCCGCATCCATTTTCTGGATGATCTGGGGAAACTTCGCGACCCCCTTGACGTTCTCGTCCCAAGGCTGCGCGTCCACTTTGGGAATGTTGTTCGTGTCCTTAACGAATCTCGCGGCCTGGACGATTTCGATCGGATAAGCCGAAGCCGGAAGGATCATCGCGATGAGCGGATCCGGATGGAGGGCGATGGGCTCAACCAGTTTGATGAGTTCGGCGGCGCTTTTCTTCGCGGGCGTCGTGGGCGGCGGCGCCGGATTCGCCGCGGGTGCCGTCTGGCAATGGCCCGGCCCGAGAGCCATCAGGGTGGCGAGGACGAAGGCGACGCAGCGTTTCATGGAATCACCGGAGTTGAACGTTTCGAATCGGCCATTCAGGTGAGCCGGAGCGATTCGACGGCTTCGCGCAAGATCCGGGCGCTCCGACCCAGCGCTTCACGCTCCGTAGCGTCCAGGGGGAGCGGAATCGTCGCGAGCGCCCCGTCGCCTCCGACGAGATGCGGCAGCGCCATCGTCACGCCGTCGCAATCCCGCACCCCGGAGATGCGGGAACAAATGGTCAGGATCGCCCGCTGATCGTGGAGAAGGACATCGACAATCCGCGCGACCGCGCTGCCGATCCCGTAATAGGTCGAACCCTTGCCCTCGATGATCTTGTAAGCGGCCCGGCGGACGTTCTCGTCGATTCGCAACCGGTCGTCCGCGGTGAGCGGCGTGCCGTGGACCTCGGCGAATTCGTGGAGACCCAGCCCGGCGATGGAGGCCTGGGACCACGCGAGGACCTCGGAGTCGCCGTGTTCGCCGAGGACGTAGGCGTGGACATGGTGCGCGTCGACGCCGAAGTGGCGGCCGAGCAGGGCGCGAAAGCGAGCCGTGTCCAAGGTGGTGCCGGAACCGATGACGCGGGTCTGCGGCACCTTGAACTCGGACGCGAAATGCGCGGCCAGGTGGGTCATGACATCCACCGGGTTCGAGACGACGAGCAGGACCGCGTCGGGTGCGTGGCTAAGCACGGAGGGAACGATCTGCCGGAACACATCGGCGTTTCGTTGCAGCAACTGCAGGCGGGTCTCGCCCGGCCGCTGCGCGACGCCGCCCGCGATGACGACGACCCGCGCCCCCGTGAGATCGGCGTAATCGCCCGCGCGCACGGTGAGGGGATGCGCGAAGGGGACGGCGTGGTAGATATCATTGGCTTCGGCTTCGGCGCGCTTGCGATTCAAGTCGACCAGCACGATTTCCCGGCCCACGCCGCTCATCACCAGCGCGAAGGCGGCGCTGGAACCCACCATTCCGCAACCAACGATGCCAATCTTCATGTATTCGATCTTCCCACCGGTCCCCAATCCGCGATCCGTGATTCATCACGGCCGCATGGAGACCCAGTCCACCGCATTAACGAGCAGGGTCTTGTAGGCGTCAAGGCTGTGGGCCCGTCCGTCGTGGCCGAGCGTGATGCCGGCGATGCGCGTTTTCGGATGGTTCACGGTGAACACCTGCGGGAACGCCTTGTTCTTCGCCTTCGACTGCGCGGTGGCCAACACGGTGATCGGCGTGCCGCCCTGGGCGGGTTCGAACCAGTAGAGTTCGTCGGTGATCGTGAACTTCGCCGGCACACCCTTGAGAAGCGGGTGATCGGCGCCCTGGACCACCACGTCGAATTCGCCCAGGGAATCGTGACCGCGGGATCCGCCTCCGGCGAGCTCGCGGTTGAATTCCGACCAGTTCGGCCAGTTGTACCAGAGGCCGGGATGCAACAGGACGATCCCCTTCCCCGCGTCGGCGTGGGCGAAGATCGCCTTGCGGACCTCGGGATCGGGAAACGCCTTGTTGGCGCTGATCAGGAGCACATCCGCCGAGCGGACGGTTTCCACCGACAGATCGGGTGGCTCGAAGTAGGCGGCCGACATGCGCCCCGTTCCGTTCAGCAGGGCGACGTCGGCCAGGTTGAACCAGCGGTTGTAGTCGTGGGAAGCGCCTCCGCCGATCAGCAGGACTTTCCTGCCTGAACCCCACGCAACCTTGGGGCGGTCGGCCACAGGCGCGGACGCGGGCGCGGCGGCCGCCTGCGCGCCGGCCACGGGTTCACCCAGTTCGGCCGTCACCGCGACGAACGTCGGCGCCACGCCCGTGGCGTAGCTCGAGAGCACGACCTTCTCGATCGGGCCCTTCTTCGAAAGCGCGCGGTTGAAATACCGCAACTGACGGCCCTGCATCAGCAGCTTGTCGAGGTCGGCCAGCGCCTCCGATCCGGGAACATCGATCTTGGCGATGTAATCGGCGAATTCGACTCCGTTACGCAGGACGAACTCCTCCTGCGCGCCGCCCGCGAAGTGGACCACGACGCGCGCGACAGGCTGATCCTTCTCGCCCAGCGGATATCCCCAGCCGGCGACACCGCTGAGGAAATGGAGCCGGGACGCCTGGAGACCGGCCTTGATCTCGACCTCCTTCGGGTAGGTCCGGGACATGCCGGCTCCCCCCTGGAGGACGACAAGGTTGTTGCCCGTCGGCGTTCGCGCCGGATTCACGATGTCGAAGGGGATCCCCCGATGCTGGATCGTCCCCCACTTCCGGAACCGAAGGGATTCGTCGCGCGACTCGGCGGTCATGTAGATGCCGCGGGTGCTGTTCGCCGTGAAGGCAGCGGACATGTCGAGGATCCGGTACTTGAGGTCGTCGGCGCACAGGTATGTCAGCATGTCGCGCAGACCTTCGACGCCCAGTTGCTCGAACCCTTCCGGCATGAGGGAGCGTCCGGTGGATCTCCGGGACTGGATGTTGTCCTTCCGGATCTCGGTCTCGGCGGTCTGGTTGCGAAGGACGACGACGGTGTTGTTCTCACGCAGGATGATTCCGTCGTAGGTCATGTCGTCCTTCGTCTCGATCGACGTCGCGATGAAGTTCGGTTCCACGACGCGGTTCGGATCGAGGATGTGGATCAGCAGATCCTCGGGACCGTGGGCGCCCATTCCGGTCAGGTTCGGCGCGAACTCGGCGCCCTCGTCCTTGTACTTGTGACAGACGGCGCAGTTCTGGGTGTAGAGTTTCGCGCCGTTGGCGGCGTTGCCCGGCTTCACGGCTTCGGCGCGCAGGCCGGCGATCAGCGTCTCCTTCTCCTTCTGTTCGGGCCCCTTCAGGTCGTCGATCACGGAAGCGGCGCGGGTCGCCACGGATTTGTCGGCATGGGTGCGCAGACGATGGAGGTTCGCGGGACCGAGCAGCCGGGGATCGATCTTCCCGTCCGCGAGCGCCTGGACCGTGGCGGCGGACCAGTCGGCCCGTTTGAGCAACTGCCCGAACGCCATTTCGCGAAGGTCGAAGTCGAGGGTCGGAAGGGCGCCCAGCATCGCGCGGCCCGCGCCCGCGTCACCGGTGTTTCCGAGGGCCTCGATCACGCGGCGCTGGAGCGCGGCGCTGGCGTCGCCGCTGCCGATCAGGCCGGCCACGGCGGGAACGATGCCGGAGTCCAGGGCGCGAACGCCGAGAAGGTTGAGGGCGATCTGGCCCCGTTCGTCGTCGGACAGCCCCTTGTCGGACAATTGGGATTCGGTTCGGGCGATCGCGGCTTTCGCCGCGTCACCGGCCTGGGAAGCCAGGTTCCAACGCGCCACGAAGGGCAGCGCGGCCCCCGCCGTCGTTTCCGACGCGAGCAGTTTTTTCAGCGCGTTCCCGAGAGCCTCGTCGGCCGAGGGCTGGACATCGGCCTTCAGGGAAGCCGCCAAAGCACCCAGGGCAGAGGCCTTGAGGTTATCGACGGACGCCGGTTTCCCGGCGAGCGACAGAACGGCGGCCCGGGCCAGAGCGGGATCGTTCCGGTTGCCGATCTGTCGTGCCAGCTGCGGAACCATCGTGGCGAGGAACGCCGGGTCGCGGGCGGCCAGGGCCGCTTCGAGATAGAGCAACGGATCCGCGGCCGTCGCGGACAGCGCGGCGGCTTCGAGGTAGCGGTCCTTGAGGGTCGGCCAGGCCTCGACCACCAGGTCGGCGATCTCACGGGTCAAAGTCAGATTGACGATTCCCTGGAACGCCAGGAGGCGGGTCCGGGGGTCGCTGTCGTTCAGGCGGGCACGGATCACCTCGATAGGCGCTTCCTCTTCGGCGCGGGGACCGCGCTCGATCGCGGCACGGATGCCGTTCCTTCGGACGACCGGGTTGTCGTCGTTGATGGCGGCGAGGATCGTTTCGCCTTCGAGTGCGCCGAGGTTCTGAAGGACCCAAAGGGCGTTGATCCGGCCGTAAGTGTTCGCGCCGTTCAACGTCTTGTTTTCGAGGGCGGCCAGGACATTCCGCCCCGCTCCTTCGCGCAGGAGGCGGTTGGCCGTCGCACGGACCCAGCCGTTGGGATGATCGAGCATCTCGACCAGCTTCGTCGGATTCCCGGATTTCAATTCGAACGACGGCAGGGTCTTCGCCTGCTTGTGCTGGATCCGCCAGAGCCGGGTGAATTTGTGATCCCGATCGGGCCGCGTGGCCGCGTTGTGCGCCCCGTGGGCGGGTCCGCGGGTGTCGTTGTGGACGGCGATCTGGTTGTAGAAATCGACGACGTACAAGGCTCCATCCGGTCCCACGTGGCTGTGGATCGGCTTGAACCAGTAGTCGGTGCTCATGAAGAAGTGGGTGTCCTTCCTGCCTTCCTCGCGCCGGCCCTGGTAGCTCACCCCCGCGGGATCGAGGAACTCGTGGTGGGTCAGCCAGACGGTGGGTTCGTGAAGGAAGAAGGACCACGACGGGCCGTTCCATTTCCCGGGCCACGCCCCGCCGTCGTAGATGGTGGAACCGGAAGCGGCCGTCCAGGCGCCGACCCAGTCGATCTGGACATAGGGTTGCCGGGTCTCGTGACGCGGCGGGAACACCTTGTTCTCCTCGATGATGGGTTTGGCGGCACGGATGCCGGGCACTCCCGCGCGGCTGATCGACTTCTCGGGCATCACCACGTGGAGGATCGGTTCACCGCAGGTCGCCGTGGTGAAGAAAACCTCGCCGTCGGGCGCGATCTCGCAGCCCCACGTGTTGCACGATCCCGCCGCCACTTGTTCGAGGGCCGATCCGTCGGGCCGGAACCGGTAGATTCCGGCGGTGATCCGCCCGAAAGCCTTCGAACCGTCGCCGGATTTCACGTCGCCGGAACTGTAACCAACCGAACCGTAGATCCAGCCGTCGATCCCCCACCGCAGATTGCTGGTGACCGCATGAGTGTCGAACGTGCCCCAGCCCGTGAAGAGGACCTCCGTCTTGTCCGCCGTCCCGTCACCGTCGGTGTCCCGGATCCAGAGCGTTTCGGGCGCCTGGGACACGATCACGCCGTCCTTGTAAAAGACGAGCGAGGTCGGAAGTTCCAAGCCGTCCGCGAAGACGGTCTTCTTGTCCATGAGGCCGTCGTTGTCGGTGTCTTCGAGGATCGAAACACGGTCCCGCCCGGGGCGAGGCTCCTTCGCGCCCACGGGATAATTCCCGGGATCCCGCGTGCGCCATGGGGAGATCCTGGCGTCGTTCCGGTTGATATCCCGGCCGTTCGGGTATTCGGGCGTTTCGACCACCCACAACCGGCCGCGCGGATCCCAGTCCAGGGACATGATCTTCTGGGCGACGCGCTCGTCGGCCGCCAGCGTGACGTTGAACTCGGGATGCAGGAGGAGGGTTTTCAACTGCTCATTTCCGGGACGCGGGCCTCCGGGCGGATACTGCAGCGAGGCGAGTTCCTCGGGCCGGCACCACTCGTCGACATTGGACTTCTTGCCGACCCAGGCGAGCGCGCGCAGGAGCACCGCGCGGTACTGGGGTGTTTTGAACACGTCGAACTCATGGCCCGGCAGGCTCACGACGGATCGGTAAGGCGCCGACCCGCCTTCCCATGTCTTCTCGTAGGTCCAGATCTGCGGGGCGATGATGTGGACATTGTGAAAGCTCGTGGCCAGGACCCCGGCGTCGGGGGCCATGTCCATGTCGTAGTAGATCTCGTCCTTCCAATCGAAGTTCGACAGCCCCCGGGTGATCGGATGCGTGTCATCGACCCAGTAGACCCCGACGTCGCCCTCGAGCCATTTCGTGGCCTTCTCCTTGGCCAGCGTGGAATCGGGCCAGCGCCAGGCGCCGCCCACGACCTTCTTGACCCATTCGTGCTGGCCTCCACCCACGACGCCGTCGTGGAGGACCAGGACACCTCCGCCGCGCGCGAGGAATTTCTCGAAATCCGCCCGCTGATCCCCGGTGATCTTCATGCCGTCGGCGGCATAGATGATGATCACGTCCGTGGCTTCCAGCTGTTCGGCGGTCGGGAATTCCATCGCGCCATCGACCTTGAGACCCCGCTCGCCCAGGAGCTGGGTCCATTCGCCGAGAAAGCGCGGATGATCGTGTTGGTTCGGCCCGTGGGTCTTGACCCCGGCCCGGATGAAGACCCGCATGGAATCGGCGGCGGCGGCCGGCAGGACGACCGCGCTCAGGGACAGAAGGCCGACGAGAAGGGCGCGAAGACCCCGGAGAAGGCGGCCGTGATGGGCGCCTTCGCATGGCTTCGGCGTCGAGTCCTTCGTGCTCGTCGTGGTGAGATGCCCGTTCATGGAATGATTCATGGTTGAGGTTGAAGGTGGTCTTGGGGGGATTGGAGATCGATCGAGCGAATGAATGACGGTGGCTTGAGTGGCGGATATCAGGTGCAAGGCGGCAGTCCGCGGGCGGCCCGGATGGAAGCCCAGGGTTCCTGCGTGGAGACGTCGACGACGGCGGGCTCCGGGGCGTTGGCGGGCGAAAGGATGGCGAGGAACACCAGGCGTTCCCGGAAGGGGTTGTAGGTTCCGTGGACCTCGCCCTTCGGGACCAGGATCATCTCGCCCGGGCCGAGAACGCGGTAGTCCCCGTTGATCCACTGTTCGGCCCGTCCGCTGAGGATGTAGATGATCTCCTCCCGCGTCGGGTGAGTGTGGAAGGGATGGCTGCGTCCGGCCTCCATGTTCGCCCGCACCATGAGGAGCTCCTGGTTGGGGACGATGTCCGAACGGCTCAACCATTCCTCGACCGTCCAGGGCGAGACGACGTCGATTTTCTCGGCGGCGGTCACAAACCGGCGATTCTCAAGGGCCTCGGCATTCATGTGGAGTATCAACGGGTTGCGGCTCACACCTTGGATTGATGAACCGCAGGGGATTCCACCACGAAGACACGAAGATCACAAAGAAGACCGCTGGAGTGGATGCCCTCCCTTCGCTCGGGCTTCGTGTCCTTCGTGCTCTTCGTGGTGCGATCGAGATTCATTCGCAGGGATCGACAAGCGTGGTTCGAAATCAGTTCAGAACATGACCGTCCGTTCGGGTCCGGTTCACTCCGGTCCGGTTATTTCCCGGACTTCGCCCGAGTCGCCGACCGCGCCTTGGCGGTCGCCTTCGTTCTCGAACGGGTGTCCGCCTTTCTCGCGCCTGCCCCGGAAACGGTCAACGCCTTGAATCGGCGGGTGAGGTCGGTGAGCGACTGTTCGACACCCATCCGTTCCAGGCTGGAGGCGCCGACAAACCCCACGACGTCCGTGGCCTTGAGGATGCGGTCGGCGTCTTCCGGCGTGTTGATCGGTCCGCCGTGAGCGAGGAAAAACAGATCCTTCCGGACCCGCCGGGCGGCATCGATGATCTCACGGGTCCGTTGGATCGCGAAATCCCAGGTCACCACCGCCTTCGAGACGCCGATGGATCCGCCGACGGTGGTTCCCACGTGGGCGATAATGGCGTCGGCGCCGGAACGCGCCATCTCGGCGGCTTCTTCCGGGGACCCGACGTAGACGATGGAGAAGAGGTCCATGCGGCGGGCGAGCGCGACCATTTCGTACTCCTTCCGAACGCTCATCCCGGTTTCCTCGAGCACGCCCCGGAAATGGCCGTCGACGATGGTGTGGGTCGGGAAGTTGTTCACTCCGCTGAAGCCCATCTCCTTGATCTGGAGGAGCCAATGCCACATGCGGCGTCGGGGGTCGGTGGCGTGGACGCCGCAGATCACGGGGACCTCCTCGACGACGGGGAGGACCTCGTATTCGCCGATCTCCATCGCGATGGCGTTGGCGTCGCCATAGGCCATCATGCCGCAGGTGGAGCCGTGGCCCATCATTCGGAACCGGCCGGAATTGTAGATGATGATGAGATCCGCGCCGCCGCGTTCGATGAATTTGGCGCTGATGCCGGTTCCGGCGCCGGCGGCGATGAGGGCGTTGCCGCCGCGCAAGGTGGCGCGCAGCCGGTCGATGACTTCCTTGCGGGTGTAGGGGTTACCCTTGCCAGTCCAGGGATTGGGCATAACGGATCGAATGGATGAGGATGACGATGGGGATGGGAAAGTGAATTTGTTGGCCTCGGGTGCGGGGACGATCTAATCCGACTGTGTCCCGGACGTCAGCACCGAACCATGACTGACACCCTCGAAAACCTATCGGAAACGCACATCGTCGGTCCCCGGAACCGCCTCTGGGCGGTCCGCGCCACCACCGATGACCGGCGGCCGTTTCTCGCGGGTTCACCCATCTGCCCCGGCCTGGGACGCTTTCACATGGCGCATCTTGGCGTTCAAGTGGCCGCCCATCCGTACCGGATCGTCCGAGCCCATCAGAGCGGCACGTTCTTCCTGGCCTGCGTCCGCGGCGAAGGACGGGTGCTGGCCGACGGACGCTGGGAGAAAGTGGCGGCAGGGACGGCCTGCCTCCTCCTTCCCCACATGCTCAATGCGTTCCATGCCCTGCCGGGACGGGCCTGGGAATTCTGCTGGGTGCGCTACCAGGAATCCGCGTCCCAACAGCCGCTGATTCCGGCAAGTTCACCGCGCCTGGCGCGTTTCGACCCGGGTGCCCTGCGCCTGGCGATCCTCGGTCTGCATCACGAATGCTCCGGCGAACCGTCCCCGGAGGTCGTCGACCACTGGCTCGACCTCGTCCAAGCCTACGTTCAGCGGTTTGTCAGGCCGTGGCAGAGCGACTCACGGCTCGCCCAGTTGTGGGAAGAGGTCGCCTCCCGGCTTGAGAACGACTGGACCCTGGACGATCTCGCGCGCAGGGCCCATGTCTCAGGGGAGCACCTCCGACGCCTCTGCCAGCGCGAGTTGGGGCGCAGTCCGAAACAGCACCTGACCTTCCTCCGGATGCGACGAGCGGCCGAACTGCTCGCGACCACGCCTTCCAAAATCGAGGTCATCGCCTCCGAGGTCGGGTACCAGAACCCATTCGTGTTCTCGACGTCGTTCAAGAAATGGACCGGGTGGCGTCCGTCGGATTACCCGGGTCGACGGGCGCGGGGAGGGTCTCAGGTGCATTCCGGATAGGGAGTGGTGCGTGAGGCGGCTGGACATCGCCGGCACCGGGCGTTTCATTAGCACCGTTCCCGGAAGCTCCGCTCACGCCACGCCACGCCACGCCACGCCACGCCACGCCAACGTCATGACTCGACTCCCATGAAGACGAAGACCGCCCCAGCCCCGTCTGCGATCCTCCGCCCACGCTCCAAGCCCCGCGGGTTCACCCTGATCGAACTCCTGGTGGTCATCGCGATCATCGCCATTCTCGCCAGCATGCTCCTTCCGGCACTCGCGAAGGCCAAGAGCAAGGCGCAGCAGACCAAGTGCCTGAACAACATGCGGCAGATCGGCATCGCGACCGTGATGTACGTCCAGGAACACGAGAAGTATCCGGGCTGCCTCTTCGTCAACGGCGGTTTCCGCTACGTCTGGGCTCCCCGCTTGTTCTCCCAGATCGGGACGAACCGCGCCGTCTTCTCCTGCCCGACAGCCACCCCTCTCAGCGCCTGGGACACCAACATCAACCGCACCCTCGGCGCGCCCAATGTCGTCGGAGGCGGTCGCGATGTCTGGGGCATCAGCGAAACCACCCTCTTCTCCGTCGGCTACAACGACTGGGGCGCCGCACCGGCGGGCGGGACGCGCGGACTCGGGGGCGACGTGGACATCTTCGGCGAGGTCAAGGAGTCCCAGATCGTGGCCTCCTCCGAGATGATCATGCTGGCCGACTCGAAGCCGGGATCCGGCGGCAAGATCACGAAGGCTTCTCGGGGCCAGTTCGACGGGAACATCGATCCGACCACGGAGGCCGAATGGCCCTCGAATCGCCACAACACCCGGACGGTCATCATGTTCTGCGACGGCCACGCGGAGGCGGCTCGCCGAAATGACGTCATCGACCCGAACAACGACAAGTGGCACCGCCGCTGGAACAACGACCACGAGCGATCCTCGAACTGGTCGGTGAACCGGAACGCGGCCAACCAGTTGGATCCTTGAAGACAGGCACCAAGACCCGGACCCGGGCCCGGACTAGGGCCCGGACCGGCGCCGATCAGCCGGGTTTCGGGACTTCCTTGCGCCGCGCCACCTCGATCATCTCCCAGAACTTCGGGTTCGACTGAAGGGCTTCATCCTCGCCCGTGGGGAGGCTGGAGCGGAAAAGGAAATCTTTCAGGGAGTTGCGGCTGAGGATCCTATGGACCACGAGGCCCAGGGGATGCCGCTCAAAATAGATGCGGTAATCACCGAGCCGCATCCGGTGCAGCACCCGGCCCTCGCGCTCCAGCTTGCCGAACCGCTCGAGATCCGTGCTCATCACCTCGGTGGGTAATCCACGGAAATCTCCCAAAATGGTGAGCTGGAGGTTCTTCGGCATCGCGGCCAATTCCGCCGCGCTGGTGGGGTTGAAGATGATCTGAAACGTGCGCATGTCCGGCCCCGGCGTTCTCCGGCACCCTCCGACCCGGGGCCATCGAACCACGACCGTGGCGAGAAGAGACATCAGGTCCGGCGCGCCCGGCAAGGAAAACGCTTCGGAATCTCTTGTTGCTTCCGCCTTGGATGGCGGCAGATTGGCACCCCAGAACTCATGAAGAACCTGATCTTCCGCTGGGTGGTGCCGCTGTTCCTCGCGGTCGTCGCGTCCGTCGTCGCCCAGGACAAGCCACGCCAGGCCGCAGCAGCCGGCCCGGACACGAGTCCGTTGAAGCACCTCATCGACTCGGCCTTTGGGACGTCGTCCCCGACCCCTCGCAAGACCGAGCTCTCGTCCCGCGAAGCCGGCCGGATCGCCCAGACCACCGGCAACGTCCTCGCCAGCGGCCACTACCGTCAGACGCCCCTCAACGACGAGATCTCCGCGACGTTCTTCACCAACTACCTTTCCACCCTCGATTACTCCCGGCTCATCTTCACCCAGGCCGATGTCGAGGAGTTCGCCCAGCGTTACGTCACACGGCTCGACGACCTGACCCTCGCCGGCGACCCGACCCCGGCTTACGAGATCTTCGAACGCTACCTCTCTCGGCTCGAGGAACGCACCACCCTCGCGCTCCGTCTCCTCGACCAACCCCTCGACTTCACCAAGGACGAACGTTTCAACCCCCAGCGCGACAAATCCCCCTGGCCCAAGGACAACGCCGAAGCCGCCGAGTTGTGGCGGCTCAGGGTCAAGTTCGACATCCTCCAAGGCCGCCTCGCGAAGGACAAAACCGACGACGTCATCAAGAACCTCTCGAAGCGTTACAACCGTCTGCTCAAGACGATGAAGGAGTACGACAACGAGGAGATCCTCTCGGTCTACCTCACCGCCCTCTCCCACTCCTACGACCCCCACTCGGACTACATGAGCCCCTCCGAGGCCAAGCAGTTCGAGATCAGCAACGTCAAACTCTCCCTCAGTGGAATCGGCGCCCTCCTCGAATGGGAGGACGGATACACCCGCATCAAGAGCCTCGTCCCCGGGGGGCCCGCCGAACAAAGCAAACAGTTGAAACCCAAGGACCGCATCGTCGCGGTCGCCCAGGAGGAGGGTGAAGCCGTCGATGTTGTCGAAATGCGCCTGAACAAGGTCGTCGAACTCATCCGCGGCAAAAAGGGAACCACCGTCAAACTCTCCGTCATTCCCAACGACTCCGAGGACGGCACACAGAAGGTCGTCTACATCGTCCGCGACGACATCAAGCTCTCCGAGCAGTTCGCCAAGGCGCGCATCGTCGATCTGCCGGGCGCCGACGGCACCACCACCAAGTTGGGAATCGTGATCCTCAACCAGTTCTACGAGAACTGCACCCGCGACATCGAGAAACTGATCCGCCGACTGAAAGCCGACCAGGTTCAGGGCATCGTCCTGGATCTCCGCCGCAACGGCGGCGGAATCCTCGAGGAAGCCATCCAGCTGACGGGCCTCTTCGTCTCCAAAGGTCCCGTCGTTCAGGTCAAGGGCTACAACGGCGTCAACCGGGTCATGGACGACGACGATTCCCGCGTCGTCTGGGACGGCCCCCTCGTCGTCGCCGTCGGTCATCTCAGCGCCTCGGCCTCCGAAATCGTCGCGGCCGCCCTCCAGGATTACGGCCGGGCCCTGGTGGTCGGCGACTCCGCCACCCACGGCAAAGGCACCGTTCAAACGCTGGTTCCCCTCTCCCAGTTCTATCCCCGGCCCTCCCTCGGCGCCAATGCCGGCAAACTGAAGTTCACGGTCTCCAAGTTTTATCGGATCGCGGGCGGGACGACCCAGAAGCACGGGGTCACTCCGGACATCTCCCTGCCTTCGGTGCTCGACTACATGGAGCTTGGCGAATCGCACCTTCCCAATTGCCTCCCCGCCGACCGGACGACCCCGGCGAACTACTCCCGGATGGACCTCGTTCAACCCTACGTCGGCACCCTCCGCGACCGATCCGCCAATCGCATCGCCGCAAGCAAGGAATACGCGTTCATCCTCGAGGACATCGAGGAGATGAAGAAGCGCAAGGAAGACCCCAGCGTGTCCCTGAACGAGGCCGCCCGTGTCGCCGAAAAGGACGAACGCAAGGCCCGGACGGACGCCCGGAAGAAGGAACGCCAGACCCTCGATCCGAACCCCGTTCCCGTGTACGAGATCACCCTCGAAGGGCTCGAGAAGGGCGAAGCCCCGAAGCTCGTCGGCGCGAAGACTGAGCCGACGGATCCCAATCTGCCCGTCGAAACGCCGAAAACGACTGCCAGCGACGACGACAGCGCGGAGGACGACGACGAGGAGGACACCCGCCGAATCGAGCCCCAGCTCCGTGAGACGCTCAACATCCTGGTCGATTACCTCCAGCTCGCCGCCGCCAAGGGCGATCGATTCGCCCAGACCCTGCGCGCCGCGGCCGACAAGTGACGCCTTTGTTTCGGACCGGGACGGGCTGAAGGAAACGCATCCCCCGGGTTGAGGGCTCCCTCCCGCCATCCGTCATGCCCGATTCCAGGAACATCGAGGCCGCCTACTTCGCGGCCCGCGAGCGCTTCGCCGAGCTGCGCGTCGACACCGAGGCGGCCCTCAACCAACTGGCCACCGTCTCCATCTCCCTCCATTGCTGGCAGGGCGACGACGTCGGCGGCTTCGAAGCACCCGGCGGCACTCTCGGGGACGGACTCGCCGTCACCGGAAATTATCCCGGCAAGGCCCGCTCTCCGGCGGAGCTTCGGTCCGACCTCGACAAGGTCTTTTCCCTGCTCCCTGGCCGTCACCGGCTCAACCTCCACGCCAGCTACGCCGACCTCCCCAACGCCGGTCTCGGCCGCGACCGCGACTCTGTCGGAGCCGATCAGTTCCGCGACTGGATCGACTGGGCGAAGACCTCGCGCGTCGGCCTCGATTTCAATCAAACCTACTTCGCCCATCCCAAGGTCCGAGGCGGCTTCACCCTCACCCATCGCGATCCCGCCATCCGCAGGTTCTGGATCGAGCACGGAATCCGATGCCGGGAAATCGGTGCCGCCTTCGGAAAAGCCCTTGGCACCCCGTGCCTGACGAATCTCTGGATTCCCGACGGCATGAAGGACACGCCGATCGACCGCGCGGGCCCTCGGGAACGCCTGCTCGAGTCGCTCGACGAGATTTTCCGTCCCAAGTTCGACCGGGCCCACAACCTCGATTCGGTCGAGCCCAAACTCTTCGGGATTGGCGCGGAGAGTTACACGCCCGGATCCCACGAGTTCTATCTCGGATACGCGATCAGCCGTCAGCTCCTCCTCACCCTGGACGCCGGCCACTACCACCCCACCGAAGGCATCGCCGACAAGATCTCCGCCGTCCTCTGTTTCCTGCCCGAGATTGCGCTCCACGTCAGCCGCGGTGTCCGCTGGGACAGCGACCACGTGGTCACCCTCACCGACGACCTCCAAGCCATCGCCCAGGAGATCGTCTGGGGCGGACACCTCGCTTCCGCGTCCTCGCCTGGTCCTGGGGCTCCCTCCGCATCCAGGCCGGCGGGCACCGGGATCCAGCGGGTTCGCATCGGCCTCGACTACTTCGACGCCAGCATCAACCGCGTCGCCGCGTGGGTCATTGGATCCCGCAACATGCTCCGAGCCCTGCTCGCCGCCCTCCTCGCCCCCCTGGCCCGACTTCGTGAGGCGGAGGAATCCGGCGACTACACCGCCCGACTCGCCCTGCTCGAAGAAGCCAAGCTCCTCCCCGTTGGAGCCGTCTGGGATCATTACTGCGAGACGAAGGGGATTCCCGTTGCCGAATCCTGGCTGAACGAAGTCCGAGCCTACGAAAAGGACGTTCTCTCCAGGCGGTAAAACGCCAACCCCGGAGGGGCGAAAATCGGCGGATCGATCGCTCGGCATCCAAGTTGGACAGGCCGCGGCCCAGACCGCCCCGATGGGGCTCGGGGCACATTGTTGGGGCTTTTGATCAAACAAAAGACCTGTCCCTTAGTGTGGGGTCTCCGACGCCCCGCTCCCCGTAACGTCCCGATTGACAAGGGGCCCGGCCGGCACGCGAGGTTTGACCCGTGCCACCCACCAACTCCATGCCCAAGGACCGCCGCCGACCCCTCCCGATCGCGGCGGGGCTTGCCGCGCTCCTGGTGGCGCTCGCCGCCGAAGACGCCAGGGCGGCACCCCCGGAGGTCGCCGTCGAATCACCCGCCGCCTTGCGCCCCGGATCGGCGGCCGTCCTGACACTCCGAGGATCCGGTCTCGCGGGTACCCGATCGCTTTGGACCTCGTGGTCCGGTTGGCTGCATCGCCACGACGAGGAGGGATGGGTCTGTCTCGACAACTCGCTCAAAGTCCCCGTCCACGTCCCGCATTCCATCCCCGCGGGCGTCGAAGGCGTCCGGGTCGTGGCGACCAACGGCGTTTCCAATCTCGCCTGGATCATCGTCGACGGCCTCCCGACCTTCCCGGGTCCGGCCAGCGACTCGCCCCTGCTTGAACCACCGGTCGCCGTGGAAGGTGTGATGAAGGAGGCGGGTGTTCGCCGGTACCGTTTCCGAATGAACGAGGGCCAGCGCCTGTCCATCGAGGTTCTCGCGCAGCGCATCGGTTCGCCCACCGACCCCGTCCTGCGCATCCTCGACCCCGCCGGCAATGAGCTGGTCTATGCCAACGACACCCCCGGTCTCGGTGCCGATCTCGCCTGCGAGTTCCGAGCGCCGTCGACCGCGGAATACCAGGCTGAGATCCGGGACGCCGAATACACCGGCGGCGCCAAATCCCGGTTTCGCCTCCGGATCGGCGCCTTCGTCCCGGGAGCCCTTTCCACCGTACCCGTCCTCGGTCTGCCTCCCGGCCTGGCTCAGGAACCGTCTTCGCTGGCCTGGTCATCGCCGGTCTCCGATGCGATCGGATCGGCTCAGACGGAGATCGGAACCACGGCGCCTGCCTCGAAGTCCGCTCCGTGGACCGCATTCGCCCGTCTGACAGCCCTCGGCCCAAATTGGGATCACACCCTGCTGCCGGTGGTGGAAGTCGTCCCGCGATGGGTCCTCCGCGAACGCGAACCCAACGATGCTCCCGAAAACGCGACGCCCGTCGAACCGAGCGAAGTCCGGGTCGGGCGTTTCGATTCCCCAAATGACCGTGATGGGTACCGACTCACGGTGACGACGGCGGGTTGGTGGCGCATCGACGCGAGGAGCCGCACGCTGGGTCGGGCCGCCGATCCGCAGCTCCGCCTCTTGAATCGGGACGGCAAGGTGATCGCGCGCGCGTCGTCAGGGGATCCCGATCCGGTCCTCCACCATCGTTTCGACGCGCCCGGCGACTACCTGCTCTCCGTCACCGAGTCGGCGGGTCGCCACGGACCCGGCCGGGAATACGCCGTCGTCACGGAATCAGAGGCGGCCGCCTACCAAGTCTCGACCGAGTCCGACGCCCTGCACGTTCCTGTCGGCGGTGAGCAGACCCTCAAGCTCAAGCTCGAATCGCGCGGGTACACCGGACCGATCCGGATTGAGGCGGCGGGTTTGCCGGAAGGCTTCAAGCTGAAGAATCCGGACGTGGAACCGAAGAAGAAGGACTGGGACCTGGTGATCGAGTGCGGATCCCAAGTCGCGGCGGGAACCGCCTTCCCGGTTCGGTTCACCGCTAGCGGCACAGCGGGCGAATCCGGGGGCGGGTCCATTTCGTTGGACCTGGGACCGGCCCAGCGGAAGGCCTTTCCCCGCATGCTCTGGGTCCCGCCCGGCATGCTGTATGCCGTTTGGATTGCGGCCGTTCCGCCTTGAACTATGAACGATGAACGATGCCGCGCCGGCTTTCGGTCCCCCACCGCGCCCTCGCGCCCTTACTGTCGAGCCTATGGAAGGGATGCCCGGCGTCACTGGTTGGCGCTCAAGCGAAGAAGCCAAGGTCCGTCGTGCCGTAATTCCCGATGCTCGGAAACACCGTGGACATCTGGTTGGCCGGGACGCCGAACCATTTGGCCAGCGTGGCTCCGTACTGGTCCGTCGACGTGCTGGGAATCAGGGCCCCTCGCGAACCCGAATCGTCGGGACCGCCGAGAGCCAGGTTCGGAAAGGTCCCGAAGATTCGGCCACCCTGGACGGCGCCGCCGAGAAGCAGGTGATGATTCCCCCAGCCATGATCACTTCCGGCGCCGCTCGGTTCGAGGGTACGCCCAAAATCCGAGAGGGTGAACGTGGTCACCCGGTCGGCCACGCCGAGTTCCTCCGTGGCGTGATAGAATGCCGCCATGGCCTGGGACACCTGGGACAACAGGCTCCAGTGCTGCCAGCTCTGGGCGCCATGGGTGTCGAAGCCGCCGATGGAACAGAAAAACACCTGGCGCTGGATTCCGGTGGTCGCGCGGAGCTTGATCAGCTTCGCGACCTGGAGCAGCTGACTGCCCAGATTGGTTCCCGGGAAGGTGGTGGTCACGGTGGCGCTGGCACCGGACATCAGGGCGTTCAGGCTCAAGGCGTCCTTGCGAACCTTGTTCGCCGCCTGGACCAACGCGAGGCCGCTGTCGAATTCCAGCACCTGCTGCAGGCCGGTCTTCCGCGCGTCGGCCGCCGACTGCGGCCACAGGCTCATCCCGGCGACGTCCAGGTTGAAGCCGGGCAGCAGGCTGGCCGACTGCACGATCTGCCCCGTGCAGTACAGAGAGGGACCCGTCACCGAAATGCTCGGCGGAAACGTCGACACACCGTTCATGGATTGGACGGCGTCGACCGAACGGGCGCCCCACCCGCTCGAACCCGACGTGGACGGTATGCCGCTCTGCATCTGCTGGATCTGGTCCGAGTGCGAGAAGAGGTTGGTCGGCACGGGTGCCGCGTTGCTGAGGAACTGCTGGCGGGTCACGGGTTGAACGAGCATCCCGGTGTTGGCGAGGACAGCAAGGCGGCCCTGGGCCCAGAACGGATGAATCGCCGCGAGGCCGGGATTCAGGCCGAAGGGAACGCCATCGACGTTCTCGACGGTCAGCAGCGCGCCGTTGTTGTCCGGGAGCGCGAGGGAACCGCGGGCCGCCCGGTAGGCATTGAACTGGGCCTGGGTCAGGGGCACGACGGTGTTGTGGCCGTCGTTGCCCCCGGTGAGAAAGATGCAGACCAGGGCCTTGTAATCGGGAGGCGCGCCCTGGGCGAGCGCGTTGATCCGGCCGAGCCGGGCGAACAAGGCCGTTCCGCCGAGGCCGCCGAGGAGCTGCCTGCGGGAGATCCGATGCTGGAACGTCGACATGGTGGGGTGAGGGTTGGCGGGATGGGAGGTTGGGTTGTGATGGGGTCAATGCTGGACGGCGTATTGCCCCGTCAGCGCGGTGAGATAGAGCACCGTCTCGATCCGGGTTTTCGCATCATAACCCGGCGAGGCCGCCGTGATGATCGCCTGCCGGACCCCAGCCGGCAGGCGTCCGTACAGGAGGACGGCATTGGCCTTGTCCACGAGGGCTGGGATGTCATTTCCGAGCGGTTGAAACGGTGAGAGATCCACGGGCACGTCACTCCCCGGGTAGTTGATGATCGAGTAGATCATGTTGCCCCGCAGGGTCGCTTCCGTGGGTGTGTAGATCTGGAATTCGGGGCCCGCCAACGCCGCGTTGCCGGGCAGGCGGTACAGCGGAGAGAACCAACTGAAGACCGACGGCGGGCTCAGCACCGATTGCCCCATGTAATCGAAAAGGTAGGTGAGTTGCTGGGTGCTGCTGAACGAGCCGTTCAACGCCCGAAGAAAGCCGCTGATCTGAAGAATGGGTTCTTTGAGGCGTCCCTGGTGAACGGTGGCGGTGTCGTTCCGCGCCTCGGCATCCAACAGGATCGCCCGGATCACGGCCTTGAGATCGCCTCGCACACCCTGGCCGTTGTCCGCGAAGACCGCCGCCACGCGCTGGACATATCCAGGGCTCGGATTGCTCATGACGAGGCTGCGAATGAGGCGGACCGCAACGAACGGCGCCGTGTTCGGATGGCGCATCAGGCAATCGACGACTCCGTCCAGGTCCTGCTCCACCGTCTGACCGGCGGGAAGGTTGCATCCGAGAAACGTTTTCGCCGTTGTCGCATGGTTCTGCGGTCGCGGTTCCATCGGCGCCCCGAACCACTCCCAGTTCCGGTCCCGGGGCGTCGCACCCGGCGCCGTCGGATACGTCCACCCCGTGAGCGCAAGGGCGACCTGGGTCACGGTCTCCTGGGTGTAGGCAGGCACCGGCTGGCCCGCGCCGTCCAGCACCCTGGATCCGTCCGGGTTCAGTTGCCAAAGACCGATGGAGAACAGCTGAAGCAGTTCCCGCGGATAGTTCTCATTCGCTCCACCGGCCACCCCCGGCTTCGTCGAGTTCGCGAGATCGAGGAACTTGCCCATGGACGGACTGATCGTGACGTCCCTCAGGAGGTCGCGGTAGTTCCCGAAAGCGTGCCGACTCAGGAGCCGCAACCACGGGAGCATCTCGTCCGCGTACACCAGCTTCGTCCCCGAGGTGACCAGGATCTGGCTCAGCGAATAGGCGACTCGTTGGCGGAGCTGATCCGGCGCGGTGGTGTAGTGGTGCAAGGCCCACTGCCGAAGCGCCCCCATCGAATTCCCGGACGGACTGGGGATCGGAGATTCCGGAAGCGCCAACTGCGAATCGAGGTAGGCCGTCACTCCGACCTCCTCGACCTCCGCCAGAGTCGCCGGTGTCGGTCCGAATGAGGATTGTTCCAAGAACCGGCCGGCCGCGAGCAGGCCCGCGGACGACGGGTTGGAGGGAGGAGGCTCAGGGGGATCCACCGGGGGAACCACGGGAGGTGGTTCGGTCAAAGTCACCGTCGCCGTCGCGAAGGCGGTCGGACTCGCAACCGACGTCGCGCGAACCGGAACGGAACCGGATGGCGGCAGGGTCGCGGGCGCCGTGTAAAGGCCGCCCGGCGAAATCGTTCCGAGCACTGGGGAACCGCCCGGCACGCCCCCCACGGACCAGGTCACGGCCGTGTTGGCGGAGCCCGTGACGGTCGCCTGGAACGTCCGCGTGGAACCGAGTTGAACCGATGCCGTGGTTGGAGTCACGGACACCACCACCGTCACCACCGGTTGGGAGACCGTTGCCTTGGCGGTGTTTCCGATCACCGAACCGGGAGCGGGTTGGCGCACCGAGAACTGAATCGTCCCGGCTTGGGAAGCGACGCCGCTCGCCAGAAGGCGGGTGCTCGACACATAGGTCGTCGCAATCTCCATCCCGTCGGCGAGCACCTTGGAATCGGAGGTGAAATTGGCGCCGTTCAGGCTGATCTGGTAACCGCCCGCCGGGAACGTCGAAGGCGACACACTCCAAAGCCATGGGTACTTCCGGGTGATCGTGACGGGCGTCTCGGCGAACGAGGACGGATACGCGGTGCTCCGGGCCTTGATCGTGATGACATTCTGAACCGGCGCCACGGCGGGAGCCGTGTAGCGCCCTGACGCGCTGATGGTTCCCAGCGTGGCATTGCCGCCGGGGATCTCGTTGATCAGCCAGACGATCGAGTTCGGTGAGATCGGAACGTAGGCGCCGAACTGCCTCGTACTGCCGACCTCCACCGTGGCGTTGCGCGGCCAGATATCCATCGCTCCGGAGACCTGGGCGCGGGCCACTTCGGGAACCATCCCGAGGAGCGCGAGGCCGATCCAAGCCCGCCAACGGGGGGACAACGGGCCCTCCCATCGGTCGGCCATCGGGTTGCTTGTGCGCTCCTTGGTGAGATCCCGGTTCATGCAGGGTCTGTTCTATCTGGGTCCCGCGATCCGGAGCCATCCGACTTTGGTCTTTCAGCGAAATCGGAGTAGCGAAGGCGCTCAGACGGTCGGTGTACGGAAGCCGCCCATCCGCCCTTGGTTGCATGGTCGGAACTCGATGCTCCCTGCTAGAAAAGGCTGTCCCGCGATACACGGCCAGGATGCCTGGATGTCTCCCGGGTCGCGCGTCCATGAACACCCTTCCCTTGAACGGCTACGAACTCCACGGTGTCGCCCCGGAGCGTCTTCCCGACCTGCGTTGCCGATTCCTGAAGCCCCTCGATTTCCAGGTCACATCGCTTCCCCCCGAACCGGACATCGATTTTGGCCGCCGCTCGACGTTTCTTCCCCTCGCGGTGACCCTGACCCCCGACGGGCCTCTCGTCTTCAGCGTGGCCGCCAAGCCTGCCCACCCCGTCGGACTCGTCTCCCATTCGCTCGAAACCCTCTGCCGCAGCGAAGGCTTTCAGAGGGGCGAGATCGTCGAGACGCGAGTCAACGGGCTGCCGGCCGTGACTTGTGATGCGATTCAACAGGGGGCCGGAATCGTCATGCGGATGCGGTTGGTGCTCCTCGAGGATGGCGGCCGACTCTTCCACATCACCGCGATGGCCCCCGAGGCATTGTGGCTCGTCGCGGAGCCCCGCTTCCTGCCCATGCTGACTTCCTTCGAACCCGACACTGTCCGAGGTCCCACGGTGCCCCTGTTCCCGGATCGCACCTGGTGACCGATGGGAGATCTGGACCTGCGATTTCGCCGACGCGGGGCCGCACCCGGCGGTGATCATCAGCCACCTGGACCACCGAAGACGCCGATCCTCAGATCTCGGAGCGTGAAATACGCTCTGCCCTCCAAACCTCGCATCGCCCGCGCCCCCGTCCGTCGCTTCACTCCGAACCGGTTCCGGAACGACTGGTAGATCCCTTCCACAAACTCCCGACCGCCAAACACCGCCCCATCGCAGAAGTACCGGACCCGGCACCGAAGATACGACACCAACGGCAGCTTCCCCTTCGCCTTCAGCACCGCCTCGACCTCTTCAGCTGCCAGAGCTCCCCGGACCAGACGTCCCTCAGGATTCACCGCTTCCCGCCGTTCGTCCCCTTCGAGATACAAATACCGCCGGTACGTCTCCATGGATCTCGAAACGGCTTCCTCCCGACCACCGCGCATCGCCTTCACCAGGAACTGTAACGCGCTCTTCGCGAGCTTCCGTCCCGCCATGGCTTCGCCGTACCCGCTCCAGCGGTAGTCCTTCGGATCCTTCACCATCCGTGCGCGAATCGGGTTCAGGTCGATGTACGCGGCCATCGTTGCCAGCGCATCGCCCGCGCCATCCACCAGCACGCTCCTGAACCGATCCTCCCAAAGCGTGCCCTTCCGCCCGACCCGGCCGTTGTACCACTGCGTGAAGCGTTGCTTCACCAGCTTCATGAACGCCGACACGTCGTACATGCGCGCATGAAACGTCTCGAGATAAGCCGCCAATGCGGCTTCATCCTGGGCTTGCGCGAGCATCTCGAACCGTTGACGCACCGCCCCAGGGAAATGATGGCCGGATAATCGCTTCAGATCCTCGACGATCTCCTCGGGTCCGGGCAGGCGATCCGGTCGTTTGGGAACCTCCACGAGCACGTGGAAGTGATTGGACATGAGACAGAACGTGAGGACGCGGACCCGACAGAACTTCTCGTACTCGCGCATCAGGCGGACGAAGTGCTCCTTCTCCTGTTCGTCGAAGATGAACCGCCGATCCACCACGCGGGAAACGCAGTGATAGTAGCCCAAGGGCCGATCCTCCGGTATCCGCAACCTCGCCATCCTCATGATGCCCGCGACCCTGCCCGAGCCGCGCCACCCCCGGCAAGCGCTTCCCAACTAAATACCCGTCCCTTTGTATTGGTACTGGCGCGCCTTATCGGTCGAATCCTGTACTTTCCCATTCAATGTCGTGGCATTCCCAACGGCCAGGTTTTTACCTCGGCCTTTCAGGTGTCGGCCTGCGCGGTGTCCTTTTTGACTGGGTTTCCGGCCCAAATTATTTGTCCCAGGCTGGGGTCGGGCGGCGGGTTGACGGCGGGATCCCTGAGGTAATACGGTATTACCCATGCCGACGATCACCTTCAAGGTCTCCGCGGCCGAGGCACGCCAGATCCGCGCGCTGGCACGGCGCCAGAAACTGTCGGTCTCAGAATACCTGCGCCGGCGGGCACAGCCCGAGGCGGACCGGGCGCGGCGAATTCGGTACATTCTGTGCGAGCACACCGGGGCCATGATTTTCGCACCCGCGCCGGAGTTGGCACCCCTGACGACGGAATCCGTGCGGGACATGCTCGCCGACTTTCCATGAGGTACCTCCTCGACGTGAACCTGCTGGTGGCTTGGGGGTGGGCGGATCATTCCGAGCACACGCGGGCTGCCGCGTGGATTGCCCAATCGAAGAGGACGCGGGGAACGCTTCTGCTGACCTCGGCGATTCCGCGGCTTGGGTTCGTCCGGGTTTCCGTGCAGCGCACCGGCGGGCAGGTCACTCCTACGGATGCGGGGACCACCCTGGCGGGCATGCTGACCAATCTTGGGTCCGTTCACCAGTTCCTGCCCGACGACCAATGGGCGACGGTCTGGCCCGAGTGGTGTCGAAGTGCCGGCCAAACAACCGACGCGCATCTGCTGGCTCTCGCGAAGGCGCACCAGGCCGAGCTCGCAACGCTCGACACAGGGATCCCGGGTGCCTTTGTGGTTCCGAGACA
The DNA here is from genome assembly GCA_050250555.1 of Limisphaerales bacterium. Taxonomy (GTDB): domain Bacteria; phylum Verrucomicrobiota; class Verrucomicrobiia; order Limisphaerales; family CAIMTB01; genus CAIMTB01. The sequence continues at coordinate 45,048 of JBFWOK010000001.1, read as the reverse complement.
GGTGAGGCGCGTCTAAGTCCACGCAACTTATCTCACCTGACAGTGGGGTCCCCGGCCGCCATCGGGGTTGGGACGGTGACGTTGGCTAAGGCGCCGGGTCTCCAATCAACTTCAAGGTCACCCCTTCGACCTGCGAACCCAGGCGCAGCTTCGGAGTCGATGTTCCGTGGACACGGATGGTCCCGGTCACGTCACGCAACGACCCCGATCCGTCATCGTCCTCGAACCGTACAACCGCGGCATCAAGATCGTCCTCGACCGCGCACCCCACGAATTCGACCCCGCCGGAAACCTTGCACCGCTCGGGCGTCTGGCTCCGGATCAGGATCGGGGACCGGGGTCCCCCGTAGGACTGATGCCGCCCTCTCCAGGTGTTCTTCCACCGGCACGACACGAATCGGACCCGGGCACCCAGCGCCGATTTGTTGCTGAGTCGGGCGCCCTCGCGGCCCGTGTTCTCCGAGGTGCAACGGATGAACTCGATCACCCCTCGCGGACCGTCATCCGCGACTTCCCCCACCGCGAAACCCGACCAACCGGAAGGCGCCGTTTCATCACTGCCAGCCTCCGGCGGTCCTCCCGGCGGCCCCATCCGGACATGGCAATTCTCGAACCGAATCGACACCGGCACGCTCGCGGAGGTCAGCGGCTTCAGCCAGACCAGGATCCCGTTCCCCGCGTTGCCTTCGACCACACAGTTCCGGATGACGCAGTCGACGAGTCGTTCGTCGGCTTCGTCCGGCTCCAGGTCGATGCCAGCCTCCGGTGGGGTTCCCGAGGTTCCCGAGAGCACGCAATTCTCGATCAGCAGGTGGACCGCGCTGATCACGCTGATGCCCTGGCGGTGATTGTCGTGGCAGACACAGTTTCTGACAGTGACGTTCTCACACCAGCGGTTGGCCTTGCTCGAACCGATGTAGATGCCGTCGCCGCCGGTCGCTTCGATTCTCAACCCCTCCACGAGAACGTTCCGGCAGCCGGTGAAGGCCAGACCCATCCGCCACTCGGCCTTCGCGTAGGGCGGCCGCTGGTAGTCGCGTTTGCGCATCCGCAGCGTGGCTCCGTATCCGCGGATCGCCACATCGGTGGCGTCGGTGGCTCGGAACAGGGAGTCGCCGCCTCCGTGGAATTCACCCTCCTTCGCCTCCACCAGAACGCCCGCCTCGAAGATCAGTTCGAGACCGCTCCGGAGTGTCACGGGTCGGATCATCCACGGGGACCCCGTGTACGGGACGATCACGGTGCGGACTCCCGAATCGATGGCGGCCTGAAGGGATTCCGTCGCGTCGACCGGGTTGAAGCCCCAGGCATCCGCGAAGACGAGCCCTGTCAGACCCTTGGCCACCGCGGCCAGGACCGCCTCATCGCGCGGGTACGTCGCCGCGGCGGCGGCTCGGGGCGTCATTCCATGCCCCGCCGCGAGGACCAATCCCAGGGCGGCCAGGACAACCCTCCTCACGACGGTTCCAGGCAACGGGAAGCGCAATGGGCCGGAGGTCATGCGTCGACCCTATCTCCGGGCGGGGCGGGCGGGGAATCCCCGATCATGTGGCGTCCGGGAGTTCCAGCGATTTGATTTCGGGAAGGGCGGCCTGGCCCACGATGCCCTGGACGCTCCCGTAGAGCCCGGCCGTGTGGTTGATGACCTGGCGTATGCCCCGTTCCCGTTTCGCCCAGTGCTTTTCCATGGCGCGCCGCTCGGATTCGAGGTCCGTCTGAAGCACGACGAACGCTTCGACGATGGCCTCGATCCGTTGGCGGAACTCGTGCCCGCTCAGGTACTCGTAGACCGCCTCCATCTTGCCCTGGCGCCCCGCCTGCGCCTGTCGAGTCACCGCGGCCTGGATCAGGCCTTGTCGAAGCGCGATGCCCAGGGGAATCGCCGACGCGAAATCGCAGACCCAGATCCCGTCGTGCTGACCGAAGGTCGACACCCCCTCGGGCAGGGTCCGGGTGACAATGACGGCGAGTTCGGCTCGCGCCTCGCGCTGGTCCTCCTTGAGTTTGGCGGGCCATTCCCGGGTCCAGTGTTTGGTGCGTTTGGTTTCCCAGAGAATCGCGCCGCAGTCGAGCCCGGCTCCGGTTCGAACCTTTTGAAGGACATCCGCTCCTCGGACACCCTTGGCGACCGGCTCGATGTCATCTCCGGGAAATTCCCCTCGAAGCCGCTGTTCGAGCTCGATCTCGAGCACCTCCCCTTGCAACTGCATGGACCCCTGCTCCGCCCGTTGCTTGAGCGCCTCGATCTGCTGCTGCATGCCGGCGATCAGTTGCTCCTTCTCCGCGAGCCGCAGCTTGTGTTCCTCCGCCGACTGCGCCCGTGCCGATTCGGCGATCCGAGCCCGTTCCTCGTCGAGCTTCCGGGCGACCTCCAGTTCTAGTTGCTGCGCTCGCTCCTCCACGGCGCGTTGTTGCCGGCGAAGTTCCAGTTCGGTCTGCCGGGCCGTGTCGAGTTTGAGGCGCTGTTCCGCGAGCTGGGTCTGAAGGTCCCTGAACTCGACACCGAGCTTCTCGCGTTCCTCCTTCGCCGCCGCTTCAAGAATCTTGCCGCGTTCGCCGACCAGACGCCGCGCCACCTCGGTGTCCAGGTTCTGCCGCTCGACCTCGAGACGGGCCAGGTGGTCGCGGACCTGCTTCTCGCGTTCCTGCATCGCGACCTCCACCGCCCGCCGGCGTTCCTCGAACTCGCGGGACAAGTCACCCCGAATCCGCTGCGACACGGCCTCGGAGAGCGGGAACTCATGCCGGCACTGGGGACAGGTGACGAGGGATTGCGTGTCCTGCATGCGCCCATGACACCACGGACCTCCCCACGGTGGAAATGCCCGGATTCCGACGGCGCCGGTTCTCCAGCCCCGGACGGCCTCCCGCCGTCGTTCAAATCACCGCCAACCGCCGGGTCTCCGCGTTCGCCGAATCGAATCGGGGACTCGCATCCCGCGGGATCTTGCGGCAGTTTGTCAGCCGTCCAAACTCCCAAGCCGCATGAACCTCCCCATCATTCCTCCGAACAGGCTCCTCCGCTCCGCGGCGTTGTCGTTGACCCTGCTGGTTGTCGGCGTCCGGGGACAGCAGCCGCCTCCGCCATCCACGCCGAGTGAAGGGCCCAAGAACGACGTCAGCGTCGTCTCGGTTCAGGTGACCGCCCGCGAGGAAGTTGCCGAACAAGGCCCGTGGCTCCAGGCAGTCCGTTGGGAGGAGGGGAGATTCGTTGTCCAGGACAACAACGAGCAGCGAGAACGCGTCGAGCGGGAAGAAGAAGTCCGGGACCGTGGGCCGCGGAACGGCGAAGGGAATGAGAACAGGAACTCGAACGAGGTTCGGCGCGACGGCGACGCGCGGAACCCGGCGGCGCGTGACCTGGAGCGCGAACTGGACGTCACCCGGCGCGAGATCCGGGAGCTTCGGGCCCATGGGAACGAAGACGAAGCCCGCAATCTCGAACAGCGCGCCGAGCGGATGACCCGGCGGCTCGAAGCGCTCTCCAGGAGGTCGGGACCGGAACCAGGCGATCGCGGAATGCGCGCGGATCGCGGCGGCGGTGGGATCGACCCGGAGCGGGCGGAGCGGATCGAGCACGTTCGAATCGCCATCCAACATCTGCACGCGGCCGGGCTCCATGACGTCGCCGGCCGGCTCGAAGGCGAAATCCGCGAGCGCCTCCAACGCGAACGTCGCGGAATGGGACCGGGACCAGGCGACCGTGTCGGTGACGATAGAGGTGAAGGTAGGGGTGAGGGTGGACCAAGGGAACCCATGGCCCCTTGGCGGATTCAGCCCGGGCGGCCGGACCGGGAGGACATGGCGCCACGATCCGATGGCGATCGGTCGGAGCCACGTCGGAGGGATGCCTTCCCCAGGCAACCGGACATTCAGGACCAATTGAACGACCTTCGACATCAGTTGGAGGAACTCCGTCGCCGACTGGACGGCGGGGATCGCAACCCCAGGTAGCCGCCGTCCGCCGCGAGTCCGGTTCCAGTTTCCGTTCCCGTTCCCGTTCCCGTTCATGCCGTACACACGTGTGATCGCCGACACGGGGAGCCACCCGTTGGTTCCCACCGCCGTGCTGGCGTGTCTTCTGGCGCGCGGTTCAAAGACGTTGGCACCGCCGGCGTCCCCCGCGGAGGCGGAGACCCTGAATCGCCGCGCCTGGCTGGAAGTCGTGCAGGAGTATCATGGCGCCAGCGGCGGCTACGAAGACTCGATGACCCGCCTTGTCGAGACGGATTGCGAGTATGTGCGGCGCTTCGAGGAACTGCGCCGCCAACTTCCCGAGGTCGCCGCGGTCACGGGCTGCCACGAACTCAGCATCGAACGCCTCGCCAGGGCGCTGTTCGCGTTCCGCCTCCTCGCCGAGTATCTCGAAATCCTGACGCCGGCCCAGATCACCTATGAGCGGTCGGCGCAGGGAACGGTGGACCTGCTGGCGGCTTTCACGCAGGCGTTCCGACGGTTGATCGGTGCCACGTGGTCGGTGCTGTTTCCGGTGGGTGAAATGTCCCTGGCGGGCGACGCCGCCGCCCAGTTCTGGGTGGCGTGCCTGCACAGTTCGCGTCCCGAGGAGATGCTCGGCGGTTTCATCGGGTACTTCCGTCTTCAGCATCGCGAACGGTTCAAGGCGCTCAATCAGGGTTACGTGCCCGACCGAACCATCCGGGTGCGGGACGTCATCAGTGAGCACCTTGATTCAGCTGCGGACCGCCTTCAGCAGCTTCATTCGGCCGTCGCGGACGGAGTCAAGGAGGGGCCTGAGCGGCTTTTCGCGGAGATGCTCCGACTCGCCTCGAAGCTCGAGTTGCATCCCGTCGTGATGCTCTTCACGCATCACGTTGTCCGGGAGGGGTGCGACGCCATGGCCGGTCTGGATGGTCGTTTGACGGCCCGGGAGAGCCGCTTCCTCCAATACCTTCTCCAGCAGAATTCGCGGGCGGTCGAGGAGTACGGATCCCACGCGGTCGCCCGGCCGGACCTGTCCGCCGACAGCATCGCCTCGATCCTCCGTGAACTCGACGCGCTGGTCGGAATCATCGACGTCAAAAAGAAAATCCGCGAGGTCGCCAATGTGGCCCGTCTCCAACAGATGCGGGCCGCGCAGGGCTTGCCCGCGATCGCCACCAGCTACCACGCCGTCTTCAGCGGCAATCCGGGCACCGGCAAGACCACGGTGGCCCGCCTGCTGGGACGCATCTACAAGGCCCTCGGCGTCCTGCGCAAAGGCCACCTGGTCGAGTGCGATCGCGCCGCGCTCGTCGGCGAATACGTCGGCCAGACCGCGCCCAAGACGAATGCCGTCATCGATTCGGCCCTGGATGGGATCCTCTTCATCGACGAGGCCTACGCGCTCGCCAAGGAACGGGAGGACTTCGGCCGGGAAGCCATTGACACGCTCCTGAAGCGGATGGAGGACAACCGCGACCGCCTCATCGTCGTCGTCGCCGGCTACCCACGGGAGATGGATCGGTTCATCCACTCGAATCCCGGACTGCGTTCCCGCTTCAACAGGTTCGTCGAATTCCCCGACTATCCGCCCCACGAACTGTGCCGGATCCTGTCGCTGATGTGCCGGCGGAACGGCCTTCAACTCGACCGGGACCTCAAGGATCGCGTGATCGCGTACTTCCACGCGCTCCACGCCGTTCGCGATGAACACTTCGGAAACGCCCGACTGGTCCGCAACGCCTTCGAACTGATGGTCACCGCCCAGGCGTCCCGACTCGTCAACGGACCGCCCCCCGACGCCGACGCCCTCATGCGCCTCACGGCATCGGACCTCGACTGGCCGCCCGGTCTCGTGGATGTCCTCCCGCCGGCGTCCGAGCGGCGCTACCAGGTGGCCTGCCCCGCCTGTGGGGATTTCTACTCCTGGTCGCCCGCGTTGGATCTCATCGACGCCCAGTGCACAAAGTGCAAGGCCATCTACGACGCCACGTTCGGCCAGGTTGTGATCCCTCCCGAAGACCCGGCTCCCGCGTGACGTCGAACCCCAGGGTTCCGGGTATCCGGGTCAAAAAAATTGGCCAATCCAAGCCCCGCGAATCCGGCCACTCCCACTTCCTCATTCCTTCACGCGAGAAGTCCCTGGATCACGTGGCCGTGGACATCGGTCAGCCGGCGATCGGCGCCATTGTTGCGGACCGTCAGACGTTCGTGGTCGAGTCCGAGAAGATGGAGGAGGGTCGCGTGGACATCGTAGGTGGTGATCTTCTCCAACGCCTTCCAGCCCCAGGGATCGCTTTCCCCGCACGCGACTCCGGGTCGGACGCCCGCTCCCGCCATCCAGCCGATGGACGTGCCGCCATTGTGATCGCGGCCGGTGGCGCCCTGGGTGAACGGCATCCTCCCGAATTCAGTGCTCCAGACCACCAGGGTATCCTCCAGCAGACCGCGAGCCCGCAGGTCTTCAAGTAGCCCCGCGATCGGCTTGTCCGTCGACGTGGCGATCTTGGGCAGTTCGGTGATGATGTCGGTGTGATTGTCCCAGTTGTTGGACGGCCCGCCCGCGCCGCTCCAGACCTGGACGAACCGGACGCCGCGTTCGACCAGCCTGCGGGCCAGAAGGCAGCGTCGGCCGAAGTCTTCGGTCACCTTGTCGTCGAGCCCATAGAGCCGCCGGGTGGCCTCCGACTCGGCGCCCAGATCGAAAGTTTCGGGTGCCGCCAGCTGCATGCGCGCCGCCAGTTCGTAACTGCGGATGCGGGCTTCGAGTCTTGAGTCCCCGGGACTGGCCTGCTCGTGCCGGCGGTTCATTCGACGAAGCAGGTCCAGCCCCTTCCCCGCGTCGGACACGGCGGGTTCGGCGAAACCGCCAGCCGAGGCCGGCGGATGGAGATAGGGAATCGGCTCGGCGGCGCCCGCGTCGATGATCGTCGCCGCATGGGTCGCGGGAAGGAAGCCGGCCGAGAAATTGCCGCGTTGATTGTACGGCAAGCCGCGCGCGTCCGGCAGGACAACGAACGTCGGAAGATTTCCGGTCTCGTTGCCCAGGGCGTAGGAAACCCACGCGCCCAGCGAGGGAAAACCCGGCAGCAACGAACCGGTGTTCATGAGGAAACTCGCCGGTCCATGAACGTTGGTCCGCGACTCGATCGACATCAGGAAAGCCAGGTCGTCCACCTTCCGCGCGAGGTGTGGGAACACACTGCTGACCCAACGGCCGCTCTGGCCGTGCCTTTGAAAGGCGAACGGCGACTTCATGATCCGGCCCGGTTCGCTGGTGGCCGCCTCCACGCGCGAACCGTCGCCGGGATCGAACTTTTCACCGTGCTTCCGATCCAGCTCGGGCTTGTGGTCGAAGGTGTCCATCTGGCTCGCGCCGCCATTCATGAACAGCTGGATGACACGATGGACCCGGGGCCGGAAGTGCGGACCCAATGGACCCATCGGACCCGAGGTTCCAGGATCGGCGGAGCCCTGGCCCGCTTGCGCCCATCCGCTCAGCAACCCGTCACCCGCGAGCATTCGCGTCAGCGCCACGCCGCCGAGGCCCCCGCCGAACCGCCAAAGGAACGACCGGCGCGAAGGAAGCCAACCCGGCTCGCGACCGCCCAGCACACCCGGCGCACCGTTGGCCCGGGCCCGCGTCGTTCCATCAGTCGATGAAGTGGAATTCATTGCTGTTGATCAAGAGGCGGCAAAGGCTCGCCAGCCCGTACGTGACGGCGTGATCGGTGAACTCCCTGGATTCGACCGATGTCGGCCGCCGCTGCCACGCCAGTTCCACCGCCCTCCGAACCTGGCCCTCGGGAGTCTGTTCCGTCGCCGACACGCGATCCGCCAAGTGACGGCACTGGGAGAGAACGAAAGGATGGTTCAGCAGGGCGAAGGCTTGCAGCGCCGTGAACGACTCGGATCGGACGGGTTGGGACTGGTTTCCCGGAGGACTGTCCAGAAGGTCCATCATCGGGTCCGGCAGGGTCCGGAAGAGAAACCGGTAGATCGACCTCCGCGAGCCGCCCTCGGATTCCAGGTCGTACTTCGCGTAGTTGACGTTCGGCGTGACGTGGATTCCGGGCGACATGTCGAATTGCCGGACGGAAGGACCTCCCCGGGTGTCGTCGAGCCGGCCGCTGACCCGAAGCACGCTGTCCCGGAAAGTCTCGGCATCAAGACGCCGGCGAAGCGGCTGGCAAGGCTGAGCCGCGGCCGGATCACCCGCCGCCTGGCGCCAGGCTCCGCTGGTGAGGATCAGCCGGTGCAGGCGCTTGAGGGAACCTCCCAGGTCGTCGCGGAAGGTCACCGCCAACCAGTCGAGCAGCGCGGGATGAACGGGAGCGCTCCCCATCCGCCCGAAGTCGTTGGGCGTCTCGACAATCCCCCTTCCAAAATGGTGATGCCAGACCCGGTTCACAATCGACCGCCATACCAGCGGGTTATCCCGATCGGTCAGCCACCGGGCCAACGCGGCGCGCCGATCAGCCTCGTCCTTCGAATTTCCGAACCGCGACCGCAGCCCCTCGATGCATCCCAGCGCGCCGGGTTCCGCGATTTCCATGGGCTTCCCAATCTCGCCTCGGCGCAGCACCCGCACCTCCCGGGGACGCCCCAAAGGCTTTTGCCCGCCATTGGCAGGAAACAGGCTAGCCCCCGCGTACACGCGCTTCGGCTCGGGAAGTTTTGAGAGTTCCCTCGCCACTCGTCCCGCCAGGAAATGCGCCGCGACGTTGAACCGCTCCTCCGCCGAGCGCCGGGCTGGTTCGACCGCCAGCGCGAGACGCACGGCTTCCGGAACCGGCGACGCCCGTAGGGGCGGCCGATCGGTCGTCACCGCCAGCCGGAACCTTCCGATCGTGTGACCGCGTCCATGCTGCTGACGAAGCACCACCCGCAGTGGATCGCCCGCCTTCAATGCGCCTTCTCGGGAAAGCTCGAACACCGCCACGTGGGGCTTCCCTTCCTCAGGGTGAATTCCCCACCCGGTCAGCGGCTTGCCATCGAGCGCCTTCCCAATGTCCCAGCCCTCCTGATTGAAGTCCGCGCTCGGCTGGGTCAGTTCCACGCGATGGAAAGGTCCATCCCCCGAACCCGCCGCCCTCGACCACGCTTCGAATCCGGTGAGGTGAAAGTTCCCATTCTCCGCCCGGCCGGGACCCTTCGCCGGAAGGGAGTCGTCCGGGAGAACTTCCAACCGGATCGCCGTCACACCCGATTCGGGAACTGTCAGCGAAACCCAATAAACGTTGGTGGCCGGGGCCGTTCCGACCGCCAGAAGCGAAGCGTCGTCCAGCTTCCTCAGGCCCGCCGCGGGGCTCGTCCCTTCGACTGGGTCTCCGTCTGGAAGCGCGGCGTCCCGGGCGTCGGCGGCGACCGGCACGTCGCTGGCCCACTCTTTCGGATCCAGAACCCGCCACTCCGTCGGCTGCGTCGCCAAGGCGCGTTCCCACGCCGCCTGTTCTTCCCGCAATTCGAGGGTCATCAAGCCTTCCAGCGCCTCGAAATCCCGGCGGTCGAGCGCGACCTCCATCGCCAGCCAGGCCTGCCGCTTCGCATGAACTTCGGGGTCCAGGTCGTAGAGGCGTTCCGCCTTCTCCGTCCCCGCGAACACCGCCTGAAGCGCGTAGTAGTCCGCCTGCGGGATCGGATCGAACTTGTGGTCGTGGCACCGCGCGCAATGCACCGTCACACTCGCGAAGGTCGACATCACGTTCGCCACGATGTCGTCCCGGTCCAGGTACCGCCCGACTTCCCGATCCACGACATCTTCCCGGATGTCCCGTAAGGAACTCTCATCCCACGGACCCGCCGCCAGAAAGCCCAGGGCCGGCGTCAATCCGGGATCCCCCGGGTACAACGCATCCGCCGCCACCTGCTCACTGACGAACCGCGCGTACGGCTTGTCGTCGTTGAACGCCGCGATGAGGTAGTCCCGGTAAGGCCAGGCGTTGTCCCGCGGACGGTCCTGGTCGTGTCCGTGGGTTTCCGCGAAATGAGCCACATCCAGCCAGTGCCGGGCCCACCGTTCCCCGTAGCGCGGTGATTCCAGCAGCCGATCCACTTCCCTCTCGAAGGCGTCAGCGTCGGAGAGATCCGACGCCACAAAGGCATCCACTTCTTCCGGCGTCGGAAGCAACCCGTGAAGGTCCACCATGAGGCGCCGCAAAAGGATCCTCCTTCCTTCCGCCCCCGAAAGGGGTTCCCCCATCGCCATGCCCGCGGACGCGATCCATGCATCGATCGGATGACGTGGACCCGATTCCGGGACAGCCGTCCGCACAAGAGGCTGAAGCGCCCATCGTCCCGCGGGTTCCCCAGGTTCCGCCGTCGCCGGCAGGATCCGCGGATCCGGAGCCCCGGACCGCACCCAGGCTTCCAGGATGGCCACGGCTTCCGACGGCAAGGGCGACTTGGGAGGCATCGCGGTTTCCGCATCGGCGCGGCGGATCGCCTGGATGAGCCGGCTCCGGTCGGGATCTCCAGGCACCAAAGCCGGTCCGTGACTTCCGCCCTCGCTCCAACCGCTCCGGGAATCCAACGCGAGACCGCCCTTCATCTTGCCGCTCTCGTGGCTATGGCATTCGAAACAATGGTCTCGAAGCAGGGGCTCGACCTTTCGCCGAAAGAAGTCCGTCCCCTCAGAGACGCCACCGATGCCCGGTTCAACCCCCGAGGCTCCCAAGGCGGCCGCCCACGAGAAACCCAGGACGATCAACCCCGCCGACAACCGTCGTGCTCGCTTCGGCAACGCGCGTACCGATGAAGGGGACAACGACATTGGCCAACTTTGTCCCCGGTCCGGCGCCCGCCGTCGAGCCTGTTCACGCGCGCGGATTCCGTCCAGGCGCGCTGGGGTGCACCCCTCCTCCATGGTCTCCGTCGATGTGTCTTTGTCGTGAAAACGATTCCTCCCAACGCGCGTCCGATGTTCGGAGTTCCCAACTCTCGATGAATGTCCCCGGAAGATTCCGCTTGTATCATCCCGTCCACCCAAAACGATGGGGCGACGGCCGCTTCCGGGACCTCCGTTCGGAAACCCGCCTCACTTGATGTCCATGCTCGCGAAACGCGTCATCCCATGCCTTGACGTTCATGCCGGCCAGGTCACCCGCGGCCAGCAGTTCGGTCGCGCCGAATCGGGCGGCCTCCGCAACGTCGGCGATCCCGTCGCCCTCGCCCTCCGGTACAACGATCAAGGCGCCGACGAACTGGTGTTCTACGACATCACAGCCTCCGCCCATGGGCGCGCGTCGATGGTTTCGGTCATCGAGCAGGTCGCCAATCAGTGTTTCATGCCACTGACGGTCGGAGGTGGCATCCGGACGGTCGAGGACATGGGGATCATGCTTCGGGCGGGGGCCGACAAGATCAGCATCAATTCGTCCGCGATCCTCCATCCGGACCTGATCCGAGCCGGAGCGGTGAAATTCGGGAGCCAGTGCATCGTCGTCTCCATCGATGCGAAACGCTCGGGTCCCGATCGGTGGGAAGTTTTTTTGAAGGGCGGACGGGAGCCGGCCGGTTTGGAGGCGGTGGATTGGGCGCGGCGGGCGTGCGAACTGGGCGCCGGAGAGATCGTGCTCAACAGCATCGACGGCGACGGGATGAAGTCGGGGTACGACCTCGAGATCACCCGGCGCGTGGCGGAGGCGGTTCCCGTTCCCGTCGTCGCCAGTGGCGGAGCCGGCCACGTCAGCCATATGGCGGACGTGCTGCTTCTCGCGAATGCCGATGCCGCGCTGGCCGCGGGAATTTTCCACAGCGGCGAATTCACGATTGCCCAGGCCAAGGAATGCATGGCGGCCCGGGGAATCCCCGTCCGCCCGCTGGTGACGACGACCTTGGCGTCGGCAATGGATTCGCCCTAGACGTCCCGGATGGGCGGGTTTTTGGTTCCGGGCCGAGCATTGCCTCCTCTTTCGGCGCGCCTATACTGAACCCGGTCCGCCCCCGGGGGGCGGGCGTCCACCGTCTATGGAGTTACTCAAGGTCATCACCATCCTCTTGGAGGTTCTGCTCTTCTTCAACCTGATGATCGTGGTCCATGAACTGGGCCATTTCCTCGCGGCCCGCTGGCGTGGCCTGGTGGTGGAACGTTTCGGGATCTGGTTCGGCAAGCCCATCTGGGAGAAGAAGATCAAGGGAGTCTGGTACAGCTGGGGTTCGATTCCGTTCGGTGGATTCGTGGCGCTTCCCCAACTGGCTCCCATGGAGGCCGTCGAGGGAAGATCCGAGTTGGACCGCTCCCAGCTTCCGGCCATCTCGCCCCTCGACAAGATCATCGTCGCCGCGGCCGGACCGATCTTCAGCCTGGGTCTCGCCGCGGTGTTCGCCGTTCTCGTCTGGTGGATGGGGCGTCCCGTCGCCGAAGCGGAAGCCACCACGACAATCGGCTACGTGCTCCCGGATTCGCCGGCGGAGAAGTCCGGTCTCCGGGCCGGTGACCGCATCCTGGCGATCGACGATCAACCGGTCTCCCGCTGGGGCGGGATCAGTTCCGACAGCGTGACCTGGCGGATCGTCCGCAGCGAAGGAGACGTGGTGCGGGTCCGCTATGAGCGCGATGGCAAGATCGACGAAGCCGTCGCCAAACCCATCATTCCCGACCGTCGCGCCTGGCAGAGGCGGGCCACGCGCCAGCTTCAGATGATGGCGGCCGAGACCCCCATGGTCGGCCGCGTGACCCCCGGAAGCGCCGCCGACGTGGCGGGTCTGCAACCCAACGACTTCATCACCCACGTCAACGGCAACCGCCTTTACAGTCCGCTCGGGATCAGCGACTTCGCCCGCAAAAACCCCGGAACTCCCATCACTCTGACGGTCGAACGGAAATCGGAGTCGCTCCAGATCCCGATCCGTCCCCGCGGCGCCCTCGTGGCGCACGTCGTTCAGGGAAGTCCGGCCGCCGATGGTGGCATCCAGGTCGGCGACCGGGTCGTCGCCGTGGACGGCCAGGAGTTCCGGGTCGCCGAGGAATTCACCCAGCACATTCAGAAGGCTGGATCGCGGGAACTTGCCTTCACCGTGGACCGCGGGGGAACCCAGCGTGAAGTCCGCGTGACGCCGGCGGTTCCGGTCGGCGAATCCTCACCCCGCATCGGGGTTCAATGGGACACCGACATGGGGATCGTCTACGACGATTTCGGCAGGGTTCAGGTGGTTCATCCAGGACCGCTCGAGCAGATGCGGCTTTCAATGATGGCGATCGTCAACACCCTCGACGCCCTGCTCTCCAAGAAATCGGACATCAAACTCCAGCACATGTCGGGTCCGGTTCAGATCGTCCGGATCTACTACATCCTCTTCGAAAACGCCGAGGGTTGGCGTCAGGCGATCTGGTTCAGCGTCATCCTCAACGTGAACCTCGGCCTCCTCAATCTCCTGCCCGTTCCGATCCTCGACGGGGGCCACATCGTGCTCGCGCTCATCGAATGGATCAGGCGCCGTCCGCTGAATGCGCGGGTTCTCGCCTACATTCAGTACGGATTCGCCAGCCTCGTCATCGGGTTCATGCTCTACGTGACGTTTTTCGACGCCCAGGACCTCATCACTCGCGATCGCGAACCGATCATGCGGTTCCCGCCGAAGACCGCCGCCGAAAAATAGGCCCAGGCGGTCCATCCCAAGACCGCCCCCTACCTATGGACCTTGATTCTCTCACAGAGGCACTGAGACACGGAGATCCGAAGACGGATTCCTTCCCCCTTCGTGCCTCCGAGCCTCCGTGCGATGCCCATCCGGGTTCATGTCCTTAGTTCGCGATGCCACGATCGTTTCCCCACCCCATGACCTACCGCAATTCCCTCCACCCTTTCAGCCGCCGACTGACCCGGGAAGTGGTTGTCGGCGATCCCTCCCGCGGCGGCGTGGTCCTCGGCGGATCCCATCCCGTGGTCGTCCAATCGATGATCACCTGCGACACGATGGACACCGCGGCCTGCGTCCGCGAAACGCTCGAACTCGTCCAGGTGGGTTGCCAGATCGTCCGCATCACGGCCCCGACCGTGAAGGACGCCGCCAACCTCGAACATATCGTCGCCGGACTCCGCGCCCGAGATTGTTGGGTCCCCATCGTCGCCGACATTCACTTCAAGCCCGAAGCCGCGCTGGAGGCGGTCAAATGGGTCGAGAAGATCCGGGTCAATCCCGGCAATTACGCCGACAAGAAGAAGTTCGCCGTGAAGGAGTACACCGACGAGGCCTACGCCTCCGAGGTTCGACGAATGGAGGAGGCGTTCGTTCCCCTGGTGGAACAATGCAAACGCCTGAAGCGCGCGATGCGCATCGGAACGAACCACGGATCCCTCAGCGACCGCATCATGAACCGCTGGGGCGATTCGCCGGCGGGCATGGTGGAAAGCGCCCTCGAATTCGCCCGGGTCTGCCGTCGGCTCGACTTTCATCAGTTCGTGTTCTCGATGAAGGCGTCGAATCCCAAGATCATGATCGAGTGCTATCGCCTGCTCGTGGCGCGCCTCGCGGATTTGGGCCCCGATTGGAACTACCCCATCCACCTCGGCGTCACCGAAGCCGGTGAAGGCGAGGACGGCCGGATCAAGTCCGCGATCGGCATTGGCTCCCTTCTCTGCGACGGCTTGGGCGACACCATCCGGGTCAGCCTTACCGAGGACAGTCCCCGGGAAATTCCGGTTTGCCGGGATCTTCTCGCGCAGATCCCCTCACTGACATCCCAGGACAACCAACTCCTGCCGACCGAACTCGCGTCCGCACCCCTTCCCTTCGATCCCTTCACCTACACACGGAGGGACTCGGCCGCGGCCCCCCTGTCGCCCGAAATTCCCGGGGGCGGCGAGAATCTCGTCCGCGTGGTCGTCACCCGGGCGACGTGGGACAAGGTCGCACCCAAGATTTCCCCGCGCGCCGATATCCGTCCCGAAGCGGTCTACGAAGACCTGAACGTTCAGGAGGTCGATCCCCGGGAGGAATTCAACGTCGCGTGCGACACCCAATGGGTCACGGTCCGGGATGGCCTGCCCGTCCCCGCCATCACGGCCTTCCGTCTCCTCGCGGCGCGACTCAAACGCCTGGGTCGCCGCAACCCCATCCTTCTCAAGGACTGCCTGGTTTTCGAACCGGTGCCCCTCTCACCCGACGTCGCCCTGCTGCGGGCTTCGGTCGTGCTCGGATCGCTTCTCGCCGACGGCATCGGCGACGCGATCCTCGTTCGCGGTGAATCCGGAGCCGGTCAGTCCCTTCGACTCGCCTTCAACATCCTTCAGGCGGCCGGGTGCCGGAGTTTCAAGACGGATTATGTCGCGTGTCCGAGTTGCGGTCGGACCCTGTTCAATCTCCAGACCGTGACGGCCCGCATCAAGGCGCGAACCGATCACCTGAAGGGCGTGAAGATCGCCATCATGGGATGCATCGTGAACGGCCCCGGAGAAATGGCGGATGCCGACTTCGGGTACGTCGGGGGCGCCCCCGGGAAGATCAATCTCTACGTCGGCAAGACCGCGGTGAAGTTCAACATCCCCGAAGGCGAAGCCGTGGACCGCCTGGTCGACCTGATCCGGGATCACGGCAAGTGGGTGGAACCGAATCGGGAACCGGGCGACAAGGTCGACGGTTCGGTCGCTTCGTCCCAACCCAATTCAGCCTCGAACCCGGCGGTCCTGGCTTGAGCTGAGCGGGCGAATCGATCCGCCTGTTGTTGTCCCCTCCTTGCCTTGGCGCTTCGGCATTCAACAGGCCGACCTCCCAGCGCCAACCGGAACGTCGGCGCGATAAGGATCAACAAAAAGAACGGCCGGGTTCGGATCCCGGCCGTTCGATCTTCCTGGCTGACCTTGCTTCGCGATCGCGGTCAGTCGGTGACTGCGATCTGGCGTGGCTTCGACTGCTCACGCCGGGCCAGATGGAGCGTCAGCACGCCATTCTCCACTCGGGCCGTGATTCGGTCGGTGTCGATCTCGGGATCGAGCTCGAACACCCTGCGGAACCCGCTCGACGCGGACTCCCGATAGTGAGTTGTCTCGGGCGTCTCGAAGGACCGACGACCCAGCAGGGTGAGTTCGTTCTGGTCCAGGTAGATCTCGAGCCCGTCCCTGCTCACGCCCGGCATGTCGGCTTCGAGCGTGTAGCCTTCGGGAGTCTGGTAGATGTTCACATCCGGAAGAAGGTACTGAACCCTCTCGGCTCGATCCTCGGTTTTCGTCTCGGTCAATGCGCAGTTGTTCATGGTTCGATTGGAATGAGGTTGATTCGGTTGGTTCGGTTCGCGTTTGCCTCTGCGGTTCGATTTAGTCCGTGGGCGCAATCCCTCACTCGCTGACTCACTCGGATCCCACCGAGATCTGCTTCGGCCGGGCCTGGGGCGCGATCGGCAGGGTGACGGTGAGGATCCCGTCCTTGTAGGCCGCGCGGACCTTGTCGGATTCGACGGCCTTGGGCAGAGCCACGGACCGTTGGAATCGTCCTTCTCGGCGTTCGGTCCGGTACCCGGTCGCCTTCTGACGGTTTTCCTCGAACTTGCGTTCGCCGGAGATCGAAAGCGAGCCGTCATGCAAGGCGATTTCGAAGGCCTCCCGCTTCATGCCGGGCACTTCGAGCCGAACGACGAGGTTTTCCTTGTCTTCGTAGAGGTCCAGGGAAGGGACCCATTCGTTGAAGAACTGGGTTCCGAATCCCGAGTTGGGGGCGTCGAACAGGCGAGCGACTTCCTCCTGCAACCGGTGCATGGCGGAGAGGGGAGACCGGTGCCAGACGACGCGAGGGTGGGTGATGTTCATGAGTGTCATAGTTGTTCCTTTGGTTCCTGTCCTGCCACCTAGATAGCTTGCGCCATGCCATTCCCACCTTCCCACCCGACCTTCCAATTCATTTACATCACAACTATCTCATTCAAAATGAGTTAGGCAAAACGGCCACATCGTACATCCCATCGGCTCCAATGCGCCACAATGACCCTCATCTGTGCATCGATTATTTGATGAGCCATAATGGCTCTTCTTGGGTGTGACAAAGGGGTGTTGAGCGCGGGGAGTGGGGGTTCCTCGACGGTTCCAGTCGGTATCCAGGGAGGCGATCGGCCCACAGACACCCAGAGCATTTGCGAGCATTCCTCTGTGAGCTCTGTGGGCTCGGTGTGCTCTGTGGTGAAAACACCCCAAGGACACATCGACGGAGCCCAAGGAGGAGAGGTGCACCACCGAGGGCACCGAGAGCACAGAGATCCGAACGAGGGAAACACTTCGCTGAGGGTCGCCCCAACGGCAGAGGCCGCCCGGACGCTCCTCACCAACTGAGATCGGATAGGGCGCGCGCCCGGAGCTAGGCGGCGGCCTCTTCCTGGCGATGGCGAATGATGGGCTGACCTTCGCCGCGGACCACGGCGGCGGTCACGGTCACCGCCTCGA
Source organism: Limisphaerales bacterium (assembly GCA_050250555.1). Taxonomy (GTDB): domain Bacteria; phylum Verrucomicrobiota; class Verrucomicrobiia; order Limisphaerales; family CAIMTB01; genus CAIMTB01. The sequence goes on along the minus strand of JBFWOK010000001.1, from coordinate 27,739 downwards.
TATCGCGGGAACCGGGAATTTCGAACATCTGTTCGAGCATGAGCTTCTCGAGGATTCCCCGAAGAGCCCGAGCTCCCGTTCCCTTCTTCATCGCCTGGGCGGCGATCTCGCGAACGGCGTCGGGCGTGAAGATCAGTTCGACGTCATCCATCGCCATCAGTTTGGCGAACTGCTTGGTCAGCGCGTTCCTGGGCTCCGTCAGAATCGAGGACAACTCGTCCTCCTTGAGGGGTTCGAGAACGCTCGTGATCGGAAGCCTTCCAATGAACTCGGGAATGAAGCCGTAACCGAGGAGATCCTCGGGTTCGACCCGCTCCATCCATTCCCGGGGCGTCCCTTCGATCACGGGTTCGGCCGCGCCGGTCGACTCCTGGGTCGCGAAGCCGAGGACCCGTCGCCCAAGCCGGCGCTGGATGATGCGGTCCATGCCGACGAACGCGCCGCCACAGATGAACAGGATCCCGGTGGTATCGATCCGGATGTATTCCTGCTGGGGATGCTTCCGCCCTCCCTGGGGTGGGACGTTGCAAACCGTCCCTTCGAGGATCTTCAACAACGCCTGCTGGACGCCTTCGCCGGAGACGTCGCGCGTGATGGAAACGTTCTCGGTTTTCCGGGCGATCTTGTCGATCTCGTCGATGTAGATGATCCCCATCTGGGCCCTTCGAACGTCGTAATCCGAATTCTGAAGGAGCCGCAGCACGATGTTTTCGACGTCCTCCCCGACGTAGCCCGCCTCGGTCAGCGTGGTGGCGTCGGCGATCGCGAAAGGCACATCCAGCAGCTTGGCCAGCGTGCGCGCGAGCAGGGTCTTTCCGGACCCGGTGGGACCGATGAGCAGAACGTTGCTCTTTTCCAGTTCGACTTCGTCCGGATCGCCGGGACCGTTCAAGGTCGCCTTCTCCTTCGCGCCGTCCTTTCCAGGAACCGCGGGAGGATTCGCGACGATCCGCTTGTAGTGATTGTGGACCGCCACGGCGAGGGTCCGCTTGGCCTGATCCTGACCGACGCAATACTGGTCGAGGTGCCGCTTGATATCGGCCGGCTTGGGGACGGTGAAGCGAGGCGCGGGTTTGCGGTCCTCGACCTGGAGTTCCTTCTCCAGGACCTGGCGGCACACGCCGACGCAGGCATCGCAGATGTACACGCCGGGTCCCGCGATCAGCTTCTTGACCTCCGCGTGGGACTTCCCGCAGAAGCTGCACATTGTGAGTTGGGTCGGTCGGGCCACGCGACTCAGGTGGTGGTGGTGGTGGTGGTTTTGGTCGTTTCGTCGGCGATTTCCTTGCGGGACTTCACCACGCCGTCGACGAGCCCGTAGGCTTTGGCCTCTTCTGCCGACATGAACCGGTCACGATCCGTGTCCCGGCCGATCTGTTCGAGCGGGACGCCGGTGTGATGGGAAAGGATCTCGTTGAGGCGATCCTTGAGGCGAAGGATCTCCTTGGCCTGGATGCTGATGTCACTGGCCTGACCCTGAACGCCTCCCCAGGGCTGGTGAATCATGATCCGGGCGTTCGGCAGTCCGTACCGCTTGCCCTTGGTTCCCGCCGCCAGAAGAACCGCGCCCATGCTCGCGGCCTGTCCGATGCAGTAGGTGTTCACGTCGCACGTGAGGAACTGCATCGTGTCGTAGATCGCCAGCCCCGCCGTGACGCTTCCACCCGGTGAATTGATGTAGAGGTGGATGTCCTTCTTCGGATCGGTCATCTGGAGGAACAGCAGTTGCGCGATGATCACGTTGGCGACCATGTCGTCGACGGGTGTTCCAAGGAACACGATGCGGTCGACCAGAAGTCTGGAGTAGATGTCATAGCCCCGCTCTCCTCTCCCGGTCTGTTCGACCACGTAGGGGATCAGCAGTCCCCCTTCATTCATCGCGTTCATCGCGCGCGAAACTACGGGGCGTCTCTGGGAGCGTCAAGGAACCCCCTGGGTTGGGCTCATCCCACAAAGGACCAGTCGTACGGCTTTCGCATAGGCCGGCTCAGCATGCCGGCGGCTTCCGCATCGCCGATAATCTGCTCCGTCTCCGGGTTCCAGCGAACCTTCCGTCCCAACCGGATGCTGATCACACCGAGGTGCGCCACGCTGATCGAGCGATGCCCGATCTCGACGTCGCAGATCGGATCCATCCGGGACCGGACACACTCGAAGAAGTTGCCCATGTGATTATCCGACTTGTAGAGGCGCGTGGACGTCGCCTCCAACGGCGTTTCGATCATCTCCGGCCGGCTGGCGCGGATTTCGCCGCGGCTCACGAAAACCCAACCCTCGGATCCCAGGAACTGCACGCCGTTGGGCGTCGTCTTTCCCCCGCCCACGACTCCCCGCTCGTGCGGCGTGCTTTCGTCGAGCAAGGTCATGGTCACCCCGTTCGCGTAACGACACTCCACCCGGTACTTCGAAGCGGTCTCGTAGCCGTCCGGAATCATGTCCACGAGGGATCGACCGTCGAACTCGACCGGCCCCGACCTTTCGGTTCCGTTGCCCCACTGGGCGATGTCATTGTGGTGCGCGCCCCAGTCCGTCATCTGCCCGCCGGAGAACTGGTACCACCACCGGAAATTCCCGTGGGCATTCTTGCCGCGATAGGGCGAGACCGGGGTCTGTCCCAGGTAGAAATCCCAGTCCAGTTCGGGCGGCACGGTGAGCACCGGAAACGGACCTTCCCGCGGCCCCGTGGGCAAGCCCACAATGATGTGTTCGAGCTTGCCAATCCGCCCGTTCCGAACGAGCTCGCAGGCCAGTCGGAATTTCCGGTCGCTGCGTTGCTGGCTTCCAACCTGGAGCACCCGTCGGGCTCCCCGGATCTCCTTCACCAGGTGTTTCCCCTCATCAACCGTCAGGGTCAGCGGCTTTTCGCTGTAGATGTCCTTCCCGGCGCGCGCCGCGGCCACGTTCACCAGCGTATGCCAGTGGTCGGGGGTTCCATTGATGATCACATGGACGTCGTCGCGCTCGAGCAGCTGCCTGAAATCCTTGTACTGATGCTCCGCTTTGAACTGAGCCTTCGCTTCGCTGGCGTGTTTGTCGTCGACGTCAGCCACCGCGATGACGTTCCCGAAATTCTTCGCCCAGTTGCAGTCTCCGCGCCCCTGCCCGCCGCATCCGATCAGACCGATGCCGGGTCGGTCATTGGGCCCGAGCGGCTTCGGCGCCGCGGCCTGGCTGTTCCGTTGTTCGAAGTACCAAAGAGGAAGACCGGCGGCGGCGGCGGCGGCCGTGAGAAAACGTCGCCTCGGGATATGGGTCTGAAACGGGTTCATGGACCCCAGGATTTCAAGGGGCTCGCTTCGGGCCGTCAATCCGCGAGTTCGCCAGGCGCCTGACGATTCGCCGTCCCAACTCGATCCCTGGCCGCTCCACGCCATGATGGAGGACGAACGCCACGGGATACGTGACGCCCAGCACGACCGCCAAAAGCACACCGACCCGGCTCCTCCCCGGCATCGCCTCGAACCAGGGCTGTTTCAGGAGCCATCCGCCGGCGACGGGAATCACCAGACTGTGAACCAGGTAGACCGAGTACGAGGCATCCGCGAGGAAGGTCATCAGCCGGTTTCCAAGCGCTTGTCCCAGCCACCGTCGCACGGTCCCGGTCGGATTCTGGGAAGAGGGTCCGCCCGCCGACGGCCCCACGGCGGGCGCCACGAGATGGAACGTCAAGGCGGCGACGACGACGATGTGCCACGAACTGAGGGAGGCGACCACCAGCGCCAGCACCAGGTTTCTCATCGACCGCGCCGGCTCAATTCCGCCCCGCAAAGACCGGTTCACTTCAGCCACGATCATTCCCACCAGGAACACCGGCATCTTGAGCAGCAGGAGGGAGGGCAACGGGTAGATCAGCTGCGTCCCAGGAGCCAGGCCTTGAAGCCTCAAAGTCGCCTCGCGAACTGCCAGAGCGATCAGAACCGCCCCCCAGGCCAGGGGCGCCGGGCCCCAGCGTCGCATCGCCATCAAGGCCAACGGAAAGACCGCGTAGAACTGCATCTCCAGCGACAGACTCCAATCCCCGGTGAACGAGGACGCCGCATACCCGGGAAGCAAACCGAACAGGAAGGTCAGGCGAAGCACCCAGTTCTTCGGGCCGTCATCCCAATTCGCCGGATCGTAGGCCGGTTGACCCGACCATCGGCCCGGATTGGCCGATTGGAGGGCCTTGAACCCCTCCGCCAGGGTGTCCCAGTTGAGGAACATCAGCCCGAGAACGAGGTAGTAGACCGGAACAATCCGGAAGAACCGCCGGATCCAGAACTCGATCGCCGCCTCCCGATTCCAAGCCCACCCATCTCCGACCCGCCGGGTCCACTGGTGCACCATCAGGTATCCCGACACGAACATGAACACATCCACGGCGATCACCGGCTCGGGGAATTTCGCCCAGACCCAGCCCCCGAAGATCATGCAATGACCCACGACAACCCAGAGAGCCGCCAAACCCCGGACGCCATCGAGGAAACCGAGATGCCCGGGTTCCCCGGCCTCGGCCGCGGCCACCGCTTTCCGGGACGGTTCCGTCACCTTCGCCATGGGCCCAAGGCTGACCGGACCGCTGTGGTTGCCAACCCCGGAAAACACCGCGCGTCGCGACTAAGGGACAGGTGCTTTGTGCTCCTCCCCAGGATCAACCGCCGCTCCCTGGCCCGTTCACCAATCGGTCTCCCGGTAGTCCTTCAGGAATTTGCCCCAGACGTGGTCGCCCGAGTTGAAGCCGTGGATGATCGGGTCGACGATCCGGGCCGCGCCGTCGACGATGTCGAGGGGTGGATGGAACGCGTGCTCCTTCTGTTTGCGCGCGGCGATGTGGAACGGGTCCTCGTCGGTCACCCATCCGGTGTCGACGGCGTTCATGTGGATGCCATCGGCGTGGTAATCGGCGGCCGAGGTCCGAGTCATCATGTTCAACGCCGCCTTGGCCATGTTGGTGTGGGGATGGCGGGTGGTCTTGAACTTCCGGTAGAACTGCCCTTCGACGGCCGAGACATTGACGATGTGCTTGTCGCGCTCGGGTGAACGGAGCATGAGCGGCTTCAGTCGCGCGTTGAGAACAAAGGGAGCGATCGCGTTGACCAACTGGACCTCGAACAGTTCCACCGAGGAAACTTCCGCGAGGGTCAGGCGCCACGAATTGCGTTCGCGCAGGTCCACCTGTTGCAGGTCCTGGTCCAGGCGGCCCTCTGGAAAAAGCTGCTTCCGGGCCTCCATTTCCTCGGCCAACAACCGCATCTGGGACATTTCAGCCGCCATCGTCAGCCCGGCGATCCCGGCCAGACCCGGCGGGGAGACGGGCGCGGCGGTCCCGGCGGGTTCGTCGGCGGAACCCGGGAGCATGTGGTATCCGCGGAGCCCTTCGTAGGCCCCCAGCAAGCGACGGGCCGACGGAGGCAGCGTTTCCACGGACGCGCGTTCGCGCTCCATCATGTGCTCGTAGTAGTCGGGTGGGCGGCGAACGGTCTGGCAGGCGTTGTTGATGATGAAATCGAGGCGGGAATGCGTGGACTGCAGGTGCCGGCAGAAGGCCTCGACGCTGGGGGTGTGGCGAAGGTCGAGGCCGAAGATCTCCAGACGGTCACCCCACTCCTTGAAGTCGGGTTCGGCCGCGTACCGCATCGCCGAATCACGCGGGAAACGCGTCGTCACGATCAGATGGGCGCCGCACCGCAGCAGCTTGATTCCCGCCTGATACCCGATCTTCACGCGCCCCCCCGTCAGCAGCGCCACCCGCCCCCGCAAATCGGCCAGCTCGGTGCGCTTCGCGAAATTGAAAGCGGCGCAGGCGGGGCAGAGTTGGTCGTAGAACGTGTGGAGGACCTCGAAATCCCTTTTGCAGATGTAACAGTTCTGCGGCTCCACCAACTCCCGAAAGCCCTCCTCCGTTCGAGTCTCCTGCGGTCCAAAGTCCGCGGGAGGAAACACGTTCGGCGTCGTGAAGACCTTCTCGCGCCGAAGCTTCCGGATTCCCGCCTCGTTCAGCGTGGCCTGCGCCTTCTCCCGTTTCTCCGACTTGCGCTGTCGCATCCGGGCTTTGACCAGGCGACGGCGTTCGGCGACATCCGGACAGTAGATCTCGCCCGCCGCCGTCATCAGCCGGGTTCGTTCCTCGACACTGAGCTGGGACAGCAGCGCCCGATCGCCGGCCACCTTTTCAAGGAGCTCGGTCGCAGCGCGGAGCTCGTCGGCACAGGAAGGCGACATGGGACGCGTCGCGGGAGAATCCACGGCGATCGTGGGTTCGGGCGTCGGCTCGGGCGTGGACATCATGCGTTCGGCTCAGTCCAAACGGGATCAACGGGCACCTTCGGCAACCCGGTCCTTTCGAACCGGAACCGGGGCGTTTGTTTGGCCGCCATCCCTCAACTCGGTGCCACCCCGTCCCCCACGGGGAACTCCCGGCCTGAGCTCGTCGCCGGTCAGTTTTCCGTCGCCGTTCTTGTCGAGCTTGTTCAAGGCCGCCACGGCGCCATTGATTTCATCCGCGTCGATGACGCCGTCGGCGTTGGCATCGAGGGCGGCGAACAAGGGATTCATGCGGAGGAAACCCTGGACGGCGGCGGGGCTTCCGGCGGCGCCGACGCCCGTGGGGCGGGGCGCGGGCCGCTCCTGTTGTGGCCTGGGGACGGACTGAGGTTGAGCCGGCTGATCCTGTTGGCCCGGGGCGACCACGGGACCGGCGACGATTCCAGCCAGGAGAACAACCAGGAAGGGTGGAAGAATTTTCATCAGGGAATTGGGCGGGGTTCGGCGGGGAAACCGGGTGTGAATACCGCGGGTTGCACGGGTTTCATCTCCGATTCTCACCGTCCCGCGCCGGCGACGAGGGCGATGATGCCGGCGATCGCGAGAAGGAGGAGGACGAACAGCGTGATTTTGATCCAGCTGTACGGACGATCCCCCGCGATGGCGCCGGTGCAGCCGTTCACGAGAACCTGGAAATTCCGACGACCCATCACATAGGTCAGGAGCCAGACGGGGGCCAGGATGTGTTTGAACGTCTGGCCGGAATAGCTGGCCTGGACCTGGAGGTTGCGGTGGGTGTCCCCGGGAACCTGGGACGCGCAAAGGGACCGGACCTTCCCGTCCATGACCTCCCGGGAGTGCTTCGCGGCGGCGATCAGATCGAGCTGGTACTGCTCGACGACCCACCCCGCGACATAGCCCGGATCGTACGGCCGAAGGTCGGTCGTCGTGGGAAAGGGCTCGATCTTGGCCAGCAGGTCGGCGCGCACCCCTTTCGAACCGGAGACCAGTTCGTCGTCGAAGAAGTGATCGAGACTTCCCGAACTCGGCACCCACCGGGTTTTCTGGACCTGCCGGGTTTGAACGTTCCCGTTCGAATCCCGATAGGTCTCCGTTTCGTAGTAGTGATATCCCGACATCGCGGTCCAATGCGCGGACACCTGGGCATCGAAGGTCCAGTAGGGCAGGTAGACGCCGTGTACGGTGTCGGTGATGGCGCTCGCCTTCAGTTTGTTGGGCGCGAACCAGCGGGTCGCGTACCAGCGGCGCATCTTCTCCCGGACCTGGACGTCGGTGACGATGAACGGCAGGAGGCTCGAAGGGCGAATCGGGGCGGACTGCTCCTCGACCGGAACGATCGCGGGCGACCCGCAGAAGTCGCAGCGTTGGGCGACCCGTTTGGGGTCGAACACGGAGATCGCGTTGCAGTTGTTGCATCGCACCGACCGTGTCTCGGCCTGCCAACCCCGCTGTTCCGATCCCAGGCCTCGCAAGGCGCCCGCGAGGTCGTTCTCTTCGATGAGCGAGCCGTCGGCGGCGAGTTTGGCCGGGGACACCGTGGAGCAGTACGGGCACACCAGCGCCTGCCGGGAGGGGTCCCAACGAGCGTCGGCTCCGCAGGCGGGGCACGCGTATTTGTTGTGGGCTTGGACTTCGGCCATGGCGCTTGCCGATCAACCCGCGTCGGCGGGACCCGACGGCACTCCGAGGCGGGCGCCGGCGGGTCGCGATTCGGCGGGTCCGGATCGTCTACTTGAGGAACTCCTCCAGGGCGCCCTGTCCGATCCGCCAGACGGACCCGATCTTCTTCCCCTTCAACTCGCCGGCTTCGAGGCTGGTGAGGACGTCGGCTTCGGAGACGCCGAGATGCTGGGCGACTTCGGCCGGTGACAGCAGCTTGGGCAGTCCGACCGTCGGCGCGGTGGCGGCGGCTGTGGCCGCGGCCGCGGGAGGCTGCCCGAGGGGGGGCGGGCTGCCGGCGGCGGGTTGTTGGAATTGCTGCGCCATCTGCTGGGCCATCGCGAGGCCGATCCCCAGCTGGGCCGCCGAACTGCCGGTTCCGCCTTCGCCCTTTTCCAGGCCCTGGGCCATCTGGAACTTCACGTAATCATTGAGGTTGCCGACCGCCGACATGCTCGAACGTTTGTCGATCGCGGCTTCGACCTCGGGCGGAACGGAGGCGTTCTCGAGAATGAAACTGGTGATCTCGATGCCGTACTTCGTGGTGGTCTGCGGGTTGATGAGGGGAAGGATCGCATCGCCCACCTCCTGGTAGCGTGTCGCGAGGTCGAGCACCGGAATCCGCGCGCTCGCGACGGCATCCGTGAAAACGCTCACGATCCGCGACCGCATCGTGTCGTGGAACTCGTCCAGTCGGAAGTGGTTGTCCGTTCCGGCGACCTCCTTGAGGAAGATCCTGGGTTCGACGATCCGGAAATCGAAGGTGCCGAAGGCCCGGACCCGGACGATCCCGAAGTCCTGGTCCCGCATCATGATCGGGTTGGACGTGCCCCATTTGTTCCCGGAGAAGAGACGGGTGACGACGTAGTAGACATCGGCCTTGAAGGGCGATTCGAACCCGTACTTCCAGCCCTTGAGGCGGCAGAGGATCGGGATGTTGTCCGTGACCAGGTCGTGTTTGCCGGGTCCGAACGTGTCACCGAACTGGCCGAGGTAGACGAACTGGACCGCCTGGCTTTCGCGCACGATCAACTGCGCGCCCCGCTTGATTTCCCGGTCCTCGTCCGGCCAGCGGAAGCTGAGGGTGTCGCGGGAATCGTTCTCTTCCCATTGAATGATCTCCCAGGCCTGGGACTTGAGGAAATTGAGGATGCTCATGCTTTGGGTCGGATGCGGATGATGACCGGGACGGGGTTAGGCGAGTTGCAGGTTTCCCGCGAGAAAAAATGTGGACGAATCCAAGGTCCTAACTGGATGCGACGGCCGACAACACGGCGAACACGACATTCGGATTCCTCACATCGCCATGATCCTTCACGAACCGGTCCGCATTCAGATTGTAAAGCTTCCCCTTCTGAAGCGTGTACGCGGTTCCCGCGGGATTCATCACGGTGTCCACGGCCTCGGACGTCTTCTGCGCCCCGTTCCGGCCGATGCCGCCGTAGATCGAGTCTTTGTCGCCCAATCCCGCGGCCGTCTGGCCGGCGAGGAGGGAGGCCAGGGGATAGGCCACGCCGACGGCCTTGTCGTTGACCGTGCAGGTCACGACCGCCGGCCCCGAAACGATCCCGCCGGCGAAGACATTCCGGAACGCGCCCGCATTCCCGCGCCCATCCCAGTCCGCGGAAAGCCCGTAATGGGAGAACGCGGCCTGGAGAAGGCTCAGGGACGACACCTTGATTCCCCCTTCCGCCGCCGTGGCCGCGACCAACCGGCCGCCAAAGCTGTGCCCGACCAGATGGAGCCGGAGCCCCGGCTTGTCCGCCTGGATCCGGCGAAGCATGGGGTTCACCCCGCCGGCACCCACCCGGCCCGCGCGTTCCTTCATCTGATAATAGGTGGTGTAGTTCAGGATGTTCCGCGCCCCCGACAACGCGCCACTGAGGAAGCTTCCGATCCCCGCGGCACCGCCCTCATTGATACCGATCCCCGCCGCGCCGCCGCCACCTACACCTCCGTCGCCTCCGGAAGGTGCCGGCGAATCGAACGACACCGGCTGCGACATCCGGTCGAAGATCTCCGCCGCATCCATGCTGAGAAAGGTCGCCGAACCGTCCTCCACGGCCGCGCTCGAACCCGATCCCGTTCCGCTTCCCGTTCCGGATCCGGTTCCGGTACCGCTTCCGGCTCCCGTTCCAGAGACCAGCTTTCTCGCTTCCTCCGCGAACTCGCGGCAGGCCGAACTGCTGTCCTCGAGTCGCGGCACCAGGGCTTTGAGCCGGGCGATCCGACCGGCGGAATCCGGCGCGTCAAAGGCGTCCGCGAGAAGGTTCAGTTTCTCGATCAGTTCGTCGGAAGGGACCGCGCCGCCGATCCCTGCGGCCCCGCTCGGAATCAGTTCCTTGTCGGCGAACTTCTTCGAGGGCCAAAGCACGCCCAGGACCGCGAAGCGTCGGGTGCCCAGGCCGGGAGGCGCGTCTTTGCCGATGGCGATGTCGGCGTTGGTGAGGAATTCCTCGTACAACGCCTCCGCCTCGGCCCAGTCGTTGTTCCATCCGTGGGAGATCACGAGGAGGTCGGTCGTGCCCGCCGCGGCGATGTGCTGCGTCAGGGCCGATTCCTCGGCCGCATCGAACGCCTGACCCGCCTTGTTGAACTGGATTGGGAAATAGGGGAATCGCTGGATCGTTTTCATGGGGTTCTCGTTTCTTGGGGGTTAATGACTTTCAGAGTTCCTGTTGCGCTCATCGTTCTTCGCTGGCCACACGCCTCGGATCGCTGGAAGGGCTTCTCCGTCACACGAACTGGATGGCCCGCATCAGGTCCACCAGACCGGCGCCCTGAAAACTGGGTTCGCGGCCGAGGTCGGTCGCGGTCTTCAGAAAGATCGTCTTCACCTGTTCCGGCTGTCCGATGAACTCGCGCTTGACCGAGAGGAATCCCGCCATGCAACCGGAGACGTGCGGCGCCGCCATGCTCGTCCCCGTGTACTCGGCGTAGTTGGGCTCGGTCGCGCCCGGATCCAGCCTGGCTTTGAGGTCGTCCCGGATTTTTCCCGCGGCGCACGAGAGCACCTTTTCTCCCGGAGCCAGCAGATCCGGCTTCCGGCGCCCGTCACCGGTCGGACCTTTGGATGAGAAATACGAGACCCCGTAGACGTGGGGCATGGTCCTGTGGGTCGAGCCCACCGTGATCGCGAGCTGCGCGTTGCCAGGGTCGTTGATCGTCAGCGCCATCCCCGCCTTGCGGGCGCCGAGGGCGTCCGAGGAAAGCGTCCCGTAGCCGGTGTTTCCCGCGGCGGCGACCACGATCACTCCGGAGCGAACCAGGCGATCCACCTCGACGCAGAGCTGGCTTTGTCCGCAGGCGAACCACTCGGGGTCGAACGGATAACCAACCGAGAGATTCACGCCATGGATTCGGATCCTCCGACCGTGGGCGTTGATCTCCTGGATGTGCGCCAGCGCGGCAATGATGTTGCTGACGTTCCCGCGCCCGCTGCCGTCCAGAACGCGCAAGCTCACCAACCGAGTCAGCGGAGCCATGCCCGAGATCGACGGAAGTCGGATCGTATGGAGTTCCACTTCCCTGCCCACCTCCCCGTCGTTCGCCTTCAGCGCGCGCTGGTAGGCGATGATTCCCGGGTTCGCCGCGTCGGGAGGCGTGTTCGGGTCGGACGATCTGGGCACTTCACCGGCGATGATGCCCGCGACGTGCGTCCCATGTCCGAACTCGTCGACCAGCGCGGGACTGGGTCCCGTCGATCCCGTGAAATCCCGGTGCCAGGCCTCGACGCCACCCCGCAGGTTGCCGTGCTTCTCGAAGTGGACGTGGCCCGCGTCGATTCCCGAATCGACCACGGCCCAGACGATGTCCTTGCCGGCCGCCTCGAAGGCCGCCCTGGCCGCGTTGGCCTTCACCGTGGACACCGACCCGTAGATCAGCGGATGGATCGCAAAGTCTTCCCAGATCTGGTAGATCGCCTTGGGGACAAACGCGGGCAGGAGTGACGGGGAATCGGTCGCTGCCGCCGTGGACGCCGCCGCCACAACCTGGGGATTGTCGACCCTCGTCTTCGCGGGAAAGCCGCGTTCCAGAAGCTGGTCATCGCTCCACGTGTCCAATTCCACCAAATCACGCAGGAGGGTCGCCGTGAGCGCGACGAAGACGTACTGGGTCTGCTCGGAATTCGTCCGGGTCTTCAGCCGCGCGCTCGCCGCGGGGTCGTCCTTCAGCAGAATCGAGAGAACGTCGCGGATCCATTCCCGCGCGGCTTTGCGTCCCCACCGGTACTCGAGGTGCGAATCCACGATGACCTCGTAGCTCGCGGGAGGGGTGCTCGGCGCGAGAAGCTCGCGGTTGACCTTCTCGAGCAGCGGAAGGGCGACCACCGTCTTGCTCAGGATCCGCTGGATCCGTTCCCTCGCCTCGAGCGGATCATCCCCGATCCCGGGATCCATCGCCGTTCCCGAACCCGCTCCCGAAGCCCTAGCGCCCACGCTCGCCACGGCGGACAAAACCGCGTGGACCACCGCCGGGTTGGTCACGTCGCTGTGGTCGGACACGAAACCGTCGGCTTTCAAGTTGTGGATCCCGCCGTCCCGGAACCGGTAGACGAATCCCACGGGGCCCATTTCCAGATCGACAGCCTCGGGAGTTCTCTGCGCGCCGTTCCGACCGATCCCGCCGTACGGCGAGTTCTTGTCCCCCAACCCCGCCGCGGTTTGACCCGCGAGCAGGGACGCCATCGGGTAGGCGCGACCCACGGCCGTGTCGTGGCTCGAATGGGTGACCACGATCGGACCGACGACCGACTTGCGGTCGATCACGCCGCGGAACGCCCCCGCCACACCCTGGCCGTTCCAGTCCGGGGAGAATCCAAGCTGCGAGAAGGCCGCCTGAAGGAGGCTCATCGTCGCGACCCGAATGCCTCCGGCCGCCACGGCGGCTGTCACCAGACGGCCGCCGAAACTATGCCCCACCAGGTGGACCCTCAGGTCCGGACGGATTCGTTGAATCGTCCGAAGCACCGGATTCACCCCGGACGCCCCGACCTTCCCGGCGCGCTCCTTCATCTGGTAGTAGGTCGTGTAGTTGAGCAGGTTCCGCGCGCCCGAAAGCGGTCCGCTGATCCACCCGCCCAGCCCCGCCGCCGCCCCCTCGCCAGCAGGCGATCCGACCCCAAATCCACCGGCGCCTCCCTCGGAAGTCGGGGGTGCTTCGGAAGCGAACGAGATCGGCATCGACATCCGTTCGAAGAGATCCCCGGCGTCCATCAGCCGGAAGGAATCGGAACCATCCTCGGGATCCGTGCCGGTCCCGGTCACCAGCCTTCGCATCTCCTCGGCGAACTTTCGGCACGCGGTTTCGCTGTCCTCCAGCTTCGGAACCAGTTTCTTGAGCCGTCCGATCACGGCGGGCGCGTCCGGCGTGTCGAAGGTGTCTTCGAGGGAACCCAGCTTCCGCACGAGTTCGCGCGTCTCCACCGTCCCCTGCACTCCGGCCGCTCCGCTCGGAATCAGGTCCTCGTCGGCAAACTTCTTCGATGGCCAGAGCACACCCAGCACGGCGAACCGCCGTTGACTCAATCCCTTGGGAACGTCGCTGGCCAGGGCGCTCGCCGCGTTCGTCAGGAACTTCTCATAGAGCGCTTCCGCCTCCGCCGAGTCGTTGTTCCAACCATGGGCGAGCACCAAAAGGTCGGTGCTCCCGCCGGGTTTCAACCGCTCTTCCAGGGCCTGGACCTCGGCCGCGTCGAACACGCGGCCCGCCTTGTCGAACTGAACCGAAAAATAGGGAAACGGAGGAATCGTCTTCATCGCGTGTCGGAGTCGGCCGGCGGAACCTGGAATTCGGGGGAGAGCGGCCCTAGCAATCCCACGCGCCACCGGGTAACGCGAGCCCCAAATCGCCTCCCAGCAATCCCCGGGGCGAATCTCCGAATTGTCGGTTGTTCTGGGGTTCCTCGATGATTCCGGTGGATGGGTCGGAATCACCCGATATCAGCATGAGACGCCGCCGGAACGGGCCGCTCCTACGGTTGAGCCGATGACCCACTGAGAACATCGAGGAACCGGTTCTGGACGGTTGGGATCGGGGTCGGGGTCGGGGTCGGAATCGAATTGGACACTCGCGTTCTCAACCGCGATCGGAGCGTCGGACCCTGAACGATACCGATACCGATTCCGATCGTGCGAGCCCACCCAAAATTAGAGATGCGCTATCAACCCATCCCCTCATTCAGCCAAACAATAGAGGAACCGTTCTCCGCGGAGGTACAGTTCGCGATCGATCACGGCCGCCGACGCGCTGAACGCGTCGTCGAGATGATTGACCGCCAGGATCCCGTTCTCGCGGTCATGCCGCAGCACCACCGTTGTTCCATCCCTGCCGGTCACATAGATCCGTCCCGCCGCGCCCACCGGCGACGAGAAGATCAGGTCCCGGATGTCCTCCAGCCTCAGCGCTTCGCCCCTGGGCTGGCCGGTGACGGGGTCGAGCCGCGAAATGATGTTCTGAAGGTGGCGGAGAAAATAGAGCGTGTCGTCGTAGAGAAGCGGTGAGGCGACGTAGGGGGTCATCCGCCCCAACCGCCACGCCACCCGGTCGGTCCCCGTGATGTCGCCGCTCGCGCCCTCGAGCCGGATGCCCAGCATCGCCTGCCGATAATAGCTGTTCCCGGCGAACACCATGCCATGACCGAAGACCGGCGACGACACGACGTTGTCGGTGAGCCCGGCGCACTCCCAGAGCAGGGCGCCGGTGTCCGGATCGTAGGCCCGAATCCGCTTGGTCGCGCTGACCACCAGTTGGGGTTTCCCCCCGACCTCCGCGAGAATGGGCGTCGACCAGGACGTCTTCTCATCCCGCGCCATCTTCCAGCGCTGGGCTCCGGTCCGTTTGTCGAGGGCGAACAGCGCCGAATCGCCCTCGTGATCCCACACCACGAACACGGTGTCCCGATAGAGCACCGGCGAACTGCCTTCGCCGTGCGCGTGAAGGGTGTCCATGCGTCCCAGGTCCTTCTGCCACTTCAACTCGCCGCCCAACCCCAGCGCATAGAGCCCGTGCGAGCCGAAATGAGCGAAGAGTGTCTCGCCGTCCGTAGTGGGTGAATTGGAAGCGAGGCTGCCCGTCTCGTGCCCGCCTTCGTGCGGGAATTCCTCCTTCAGGGTCTTCTGCCAGGCGATCCGCCCGTCCTTCCTTTGAACCGCGAGGATCGCGAACTGATGCCGGTGGGTGACGGCCACGTTGTCGTGGGTTCCCGGAGCGCGGTCGTACACGGGTTTCTGACGGTTCCCGACCGGGATCGCCGCCGCCAGATAGACGTTCGCGCCGTACACGATCGGCGAGGAATGGGCCTTGCCGGGAAGCGCGATCTTCCAACGGACATTGTTCGTCTCGCTCCAGCGCATCGGTGGGTCGGCGTGGGGCGCCACACCCGTCGCCAGCGGCCCCCGCCACTGCGCCCAGGATCGCTCCAAGGATCCGGTCCCCGGAATCGCTTCGTCGGCGCCGCGTGAATCCAAAACGACCGCGCTTCCCCACGACGCCAGGATCAGCAACAGAAACCGTGCAGGGTAAGACTTCATGCGATGCCCGCAGTGATAGCGCCGTTCGGCTGGGATCGCGAACCCGTCTCGGATCATTCGGGACAAAGACCTAATCTTCCGCGATATCAAACGCCGCATCGATCGCTTCCCAGGTCGTTATTACGAACAGTCCCGAACATTTCCTGTGGGAAATCGCCGACCAATGACAAGCCTTTCCCGTACCGCTCCTGGATTCACTTGAGCAATGCCGCAAATCCGGCTTGCTCGAAGTGTCGGTCGCCCGTCAACGCCTCCGTGACCTGGCGCTCCCGCATGATGTCAAAAACGCGTCGCCAAAAACGACCTTCATGGCCGCGAATGACCGTGGACGTATCGGTCAACATTGGCGGCCAGATCGGTTGGCAAATCCCCAGCCATGCCATCGAAATCCCGAAGCGCTTCCAGCAGCGTCGGTGCTTGCCCATCAACGGGTTCGATCCGCACGACAGTGCCCGATGCCCACGGGACATCTTTGGGGAGTCTGATGACTCCTTCTTCGACGACGGCGGTGATGCTCATTACAAGACAGTAGGCGGTGGGGCCGAACTTCGTCGAGTCCCGTGACCACCGAACAGATAAGCAACACCGACAATCGCCACACGTTCTCAAATACCCGCGCTGGCGGCGATCACTCTTCCCTCGTCGTCCATGCCCGAGTATCCCCGCACCGCGCGCGTTCTTCGCTCGGCCCGAACCCTATCGAGTTCATCGTCCCAACGGTCGCGGCCCGTCCGCTTCTTGGTCGGATGGTGGAGATGGGCCTGAAGGGCCGCGAACGCCGCGTTCCGACACCGGACTCCCGAGTGGAACAGGCGATAGCAGAAGTCCGAATCCTCGCGGCCCCAGACGCCGTCGTAGAACTCATCAAAGCCGTCCACGCGCTCGAAATCGCCGCGCCACGCCGCCAGGTTGCAGCCGCGGATGGCGGTCTGGAACGACCGAGGGCGGGCGAGCCAGCGGCCTATCCACGGGGCGTGGATCGCGTTCTTTCGGTTTTCGAGTCCGGGCATCCACGGCTTCGGCCACCAGTTCCCCGTCAGACCTTCCTTCAGGAGGCGCTCGGAGCCAGCCGCGGGCACGAAGCATCGTTTGCCCTGGGTGAAACACCCCTCGCACGCGAGACGGAGATGGTCGGCCACGAAATCCCGGTGCAGCAGGGTGTCGTGGTCGATGAAGATCAGGAACGGCGCCCGCGAGTGCCGCGCTCCGAGGTTTCGGACCCGGGATTGCCGGAAACCGGTGTCCTCCTGCCGGACATGGCACCAGGGGATGCGACCGGGTCGAAGGACCGCCTCCACCGCCGCCGCGGTCTCGGGCCGGGAACCGTCATCGGCCACGACAATCTCGAAGTCGGTCGTGCTCTGGGCGAGGGCCGACCGCAGGACGAGCGACAGGGCTTCCGGCCAGTTGTAGGTGCTGACGATGATTGCCGCCCGCGGGGCGCCCTCTCGCATGCGCCGATCCTGCCGGGCCCGGTGCAACGCCTCAACTCTTCCGCCCGGCGTCGTCGATCCGGTCGAGGCAGGCCATGACCGCCTCGGGTCCGATACGGTCCAGGCAAAGCGCGGTTCCGGCGGCGGCGCAATCCGGTTGCAGGTGGGGCCGATCCACGCAGGCGCAGGGTGATGTGACCGCATCGTGCCGGGGACCCGTGGGCCGCCATTCGTCGAGACCGGCGTAGTTCCGAAACACGGAGACGGTCGGCAACCCCAGGGCCATCGCGAGGTGGGTGACCCCGGAATCCGTTCCCACGTGCAGCCGGCACCGGGCGACCAGCGCCGCGAGCCTGGGAATCGAGAGGCCTTCGTCGACGACTTTCAGCCTCTCATCGCCCACTCCGGCGAGCAGTTCGGCCAACCGAGCCCGTTCCCGAGGCTTGGGAGAGCCGGTTGCGAGAACGAGGCCACGTTTCTCCCCGAGGAACCGTTTCACCCACGCCACCCATCGGTGCACCGGCCATTCCTTGAAGGGCGAACTGGCGTTGATCGAGATATGGACGGCGCCCGGGTTGTTCCCCAACCAGCCCGCCAACGCCTCGGCCGCCCAGGCGGACTCGGCTTCCGGAATCCTGAGGTCGAAACGAGGCGAATCCAGAGTGATGCCTGCGCCGGCCAATACTTGGCGCCGCTGTTCGAACACGGGCAGGGATCGCGGCGGCGCCGGGATCGCGCGGCCCCGGAGCCACTGGCGCCACCACCCGCCCCGGCGCCCCTCCCGCGTCACCCGGTGGCGCACCCCGGCGAAAGCCGCCATGAAGAGCGTCCGATCGGCGCCACTGAAGTTGACCGCCAGATCGTAGCGGCTCCGGAACAGCCGCCATTGCAGATCCAGATGCCGCCACCAAGGGGGACTCGGAACACCGAGGGGCACCGTCCAGACCCGGTCCACGCAGTCCACGAGCCGAAGGACCTCCGCCCCCACCGGCGTGGTCACCACGTCGAGCGCGGCCCGGGGAAGGACGCGGCGCAATTCGCGAAGAGCCGGAATCGTGTGGATCGTGTCTCCCAGGAATCCGAGGTCCACCACGAGGATCCGTTGGCAACCGCTGATGGCGTCTCCGATGGTCTCGTTCCCCGGCACCGGGCCAGCCTGCCGAGATCGGTCGACGGCTTCGATTCGAAAACGGACGGGTCCCGGCCGGGTTTCCGGGCTGACGTGCCTCGCGACGGCCGGTACGGTCCGGCCGACGCCGCGAACCGCGACCTTGTCCCAGTCCCTGTGACAGCCCGGTGGGCCGTCGAACCATCCCGCATGTCCATGGATCCGCTCCCCGTTTCCGTCTGCCTCGTTTCGGGCGCCGAGGAGGCCCGCATCGGACGCTGCCTGCAAAGCGTCTCGGGCTGGACCCGGGAGATCGTCGTCGTGCTCAACGAGGAGGTCCGGGATCGCACCGAATCGATCGTCCTCGATCATGGCGGACGGGTGACCCGCCATCCGTGGCAGGGTTTCCGGGAACAGAAGAACCTGGTGCTGTCACAGGCGACCCAGCCGTGGGTTCTCGCGCTCGACGCCGACGAAGTCGTCTCGCCGGAATTGCGGCAAGAGATTGCGGAATTTTTCCGGGGTTCTCATGAACGGTTCGCGGGCGGACGGTTTCCGCGCCTGACGTGGTTCCTCGGTCGCTGGATCCGGCACGGGGACTGGTACCCCGACCATGTCCTTCGCCTTTTCCGCCGGGACGCCGGCCGCTGGAGCGGCAGTCCGGAGCACACGTTCGTCGAGGTCGATGGACGGGTCGCAACCCTCAAATCGGACCTTCAACACTTCAGCAACCCGACGGTCAACGGGTACGTCCACAAGATCCCGTACTACGCGGATCTGTATCTCCAGCGGCAGCTGGCGGAAGGCGTGCGGTGGAAACCCGCCGCGGTGGCGTTCCGTTCGGTCTGGCGATTCTTCCGCGGCTACGTGCTCAAGCGCGGGTTCCTGGACGGTTACCCCGGCTTCTTTCTGGCCGCCTCGACCGCCTACGGCGCGCTCGTCCGGCACACGCGCCTCTTCGAGCATCAGCAGCCCAAGGAGCCGCCGAAGTGACGCCATCCACCCGCGGAAGGACGGTTCCTCGATGATTCCGGTGGATGGGTCGGAATCACCGAATATCAGGGTGAGACGCCGTCGGAACAGGCCGCTCCTACGGAGCTTGGGGGAGATTTTGGTACCGGCCTACTATAGACAGGTCGCCCCTGACGGGGCTTCAGCCAGGATTGCCTACGGGCAGGCCCGTTCAACGGAACCGTGCGCCATCCAAGGCCCGTAGGGCCGACCTGTCTATAGGCGTGCGGCCTATAAAGAATCTTAAGCTCCGCTAGGAGCGACCCAAGCCCCATGAGTGAATCGGTTGAGCCGATTGCCCACTGAAAATATCGAGGAACCAGAAGGACCGGATGGCCGCCCTTGCGGCGAGGGGTGGGACTCCGCAAGCTCGCTGGACCGATGGCAAGCGCCTCCCCGTCTTCCCAGCCCCGCGACGAGGCCGATCCGGAAGCCCGTTCTCCTCTGGCCGCCAACCGCGCACCGGAAGAATCTGGCGTCGTTCGGACGGCACGTCGGTTCTACAGGGCCTACCGGAATTCCCGGATACGGCCTCTCCATTCGCTTCTTCGCCACCTTCTTCGGCGCGTCGTCGGTCCGCGACATCGAGTCACCCTGCGATCCGGATTGCGCATGGAACTCGATCTGGGACAGGGGATTCAGAGCACCATTTTCTGGTATGACGGCGACGTGGAGCCGCAGTTGACCTGGGCGCTGAGGGAGTTCGTGCCGTTGGGCGGCTGGATGATCGATTGCGGCGCCAACTGCGGGCTGTTCGGGTTGGAAGCCCGCCTCCATCGAGGCGCCCACGTGTTTCTGATCGAACCGCACCCCGTCCTCGCGGAACAAGTCCGGCGCAACATCGAGCTCAACGGCTGGTCGGACGCCTGTCGGGTGATCCAGGCGGCGGCTTCCGATCAAGCCGGCCGCGCCGAACTCCACCTGTGCGGGACCAACGACGGATCCCACTCCCTCGACGCGGACTGGCCAATTCTTGCGACGGGACCGTCGGCGACGATCGAAGTGAACCGGATCACCCTGGCGGAAATGCTTCGGGGCGACATCCCGTCCGGGCGCGTGGACTTCCTGAAGATCGACACCGAGGGACACGACCTCTCCGTGTTGGCGGGGCTCGGCGACGACCTGCGGCCGGAGCGCGTGGCGATGCTGTACCTCGAGCTGGGCAACCACCGGGAAAAGGCCATCGGACTCCTGCGGTCCCGGGGCTACGCCGGGTTCAGCTACCGTCATGATCTCCTCGACGGCGTGGCGCTTCGCCGGGCGATGCGCCGTGCCGCGGACGGCGCGCCGCCGTGTTTGTACACGCCGATCGAGTCCTCACCGGCCACCGACGGGGAAACCCTCTGGTGCGGCGTGGGTTCCCCGGCCGAACGTCGGTTGCTGGAGATCAAGGACCGGAGCTGACCCGCGCCGCGAGGCCTGATGCGCGCCGAGACGATGATCTACGACACCTTCCCCCTGTTCAACGAACTCGAACTGCTCGAGATCCGGCTCCACGAACTGGATCCCGTCGTGGATCGCTTCGTGATCGCGGAAGCGCCGCGAACCCACAGCAACCAACCCAAACCCCTGCACTTCGCCGAGAATCGCGAGCGCTTCCAGCGGTTCCTGCCGAAGATCACGCACATCGTCGCCGACGACCTTCCCGACAGCTCCGACGCATGGGTTTTGGAAGGGGCGCAGCGGCGAGCCGTCGATCGCGGCCTGACCGAATGCCAGCCCGACGACATCATCCTGCACTCGGACCTGGACGAGATCCCCAGCGCCCGGGCCGTCCGTGATCTGGCGGACGCCATGCGGTCGCGGTACCGGTCGAGCCCGCTGGCCAACGCCTGGCATGCGCTCCTTCGCCAGCGCGCGGTCATCTGGGCGATCCGGAACGCCTACAAACGACGTCATCCGTTCGTCTGGCTCCTCGAGCAACGGATGCACTACTACTTTCTCAACTGCGTCTCCGTGAACAAGCCGGTGTGGCTGGGGACCCGGGCGACTTTCTTCCGGGATTACACGTCCGCGTTCGATCTTCGCCGATGGGGCGGCCGGCTCGTTCCGGACGCTGGGTGGCACTTCTCCTACATGGGCGGCGTCGAGCGCGTCCGGCAAAAGCTCGCCGCCTTCGCGCACCAGGAATACAACCACCCCGAATTCACCGATCCCCAACACATCGAGGCCGCGCTCGAATCGGGTCGTTGGATTCTCGGGGACGATCACGTCCTGGAATTCGTGCCTCTCGACGCGACGTTCCCAACCTTCATTCGCGAGGACCCGGGACGTTTCCGCGACTGGATTCGAACCCGCCCGACCTGAGACGATTCATCACCGATTCAAGGCGCCTCCCGCCTCCGGGGGTGGCGGCGGGACCGAAAGAATTGCGCGCCGCCGGACCGCTTCGAGAAACGTCTCGGCGACCAGCGCGTTGCCGGCGGCATTCCAATGCACGTCCCCCGGGACGAAATACCGCCGAACGGCCGATTCGTGGTCGAGCGCCTGAAAGGCGGGATAGAGGTCCAAGGCCGGAACTTTTCGGCTTCGAGCCCATTCACTCCACAGCTGTCGATTCCGGCAGGGTCGTTCGGCGTGGTAAAGCTGCTGCGGCCATGGGTAGAAGGCCACATTCAGCCGGACCCCGTGCTTCGTGGTGAGCGCCAGAAGGGCGTCCATGTTTTCGACCATCCGTTGCTGGCCGAGCTTGCCGAAATCCTCGAACGCGCCGTCATCCCAGGTCCAGGCGCCCGAATACGAACGAACCGTCCCGGGCCCCGACGGATCCCGGAGCTTTCGGCTCTCCCGCCGGCCCTGCCATCGCTGCCAGACCCGCACGCACTCGGCTGGAATCAGCGTGTGATCCTTGAGAAATTGAGGCCAGGGGTTCACCAGGCTTCGGACCCTGCCGTCCTCGCCCAGCTCGTAGAAGAGGGCCTCGTCCCTGGCGTCCGAGATGTCCACGAACACCACGACCTCCTGAACCTTCAAGCCGACCGTCTCCAGCAGGTGCCGGCACTTCGCGTAGTAGATCGCCGGCGAATAGCTGGCCACTCCCGCGTTCAACACCTCGACCTGGCGATCCGCGAGCGCCCGGCCGATGAGCCCGACGAAGGACTCTTCCCAGGACACCTGCGCCTCGGTGAACGAATCCCCGATGAACAGCACGCGATGGGCCGCATTCGTCAGCGCCACATCGCGTACCCGGGCGTCCCGGAAGCCGAGTGAACTGGTTTCCATCGAGTAGGTCTGGTCGCCCCACCGAAGCCCCGCGACCGACATGTTCGGCCTCAGGTCGTGGTGATAGATCGGGGACCGCATCCGGACCCGCTTGTCCGGGTCGGGTTGAACCCGTTCGCGAATCGAGTTCAAAACCCATTTCATCCCGAAATCCAGGACGAGCAGAACGACCAGCGAAGCCGCCAATAGTCCCACGCGGCGGATCGTTTGCTTGGAATGGCATCGCACCATGGCGGATCCCTGGGCCTGATCTCCCGCCCGCGCTCCCAGCCGGACTGCGAGAGATGGGGCAGCGGATCGTTTTCCGGCTCACGGGTTCACGATTAAACTGGCCGAGCGAGAGGGGCGTTCAAGCCGAAACTCCCTGCTCAAGCTTGCAGAAGCGAAACTCGGTTTCGTACCACTGCTCCACCGATGAACCGGGAAACAGCAGTTCCAACCACGGAAGGCGCGGAACACACGGAAAGGGAGGGAGGTGGAGGGGTAGCGGGTACCCTCCGGAAGCTGCACAGGACTTCACTTGCTTCCCTCTCGCATTCCGTGTTTTCCGCTTTCTCCTTGGTTGTTCCCGCCGTTTTCGGAATGAGAGCTTCCGATCGCCGCCTGCTCGCGGCCCTGGCGTGTTTCCTTCTCGCCCTTCCCGTGGCGCCCGCCTCCGCCGCGGAGGACTGGCACGACCTTTTCGACGGCAAGACCCTCGCCGGCTGGATCGCGAACGAGACACCCCGTTCGTTCCAGGTCGTGGACGGCGCCATCGTCTGCAACGGGCCGCGTTCGCACCTCTTCTACATGGGACCCGTCCAGGGGGCCCGGTTCCGAAACTTCGAATTCGAAGCCGAGGTTCTCGCACGACCCGGCGCCAATTCGGGGATCTATTTCCACACCGCGTTCCAGGACAAGGACTGGCTGACCAAAGGCTACGAGGTTCAGATCAACGGCTCGGCCACCGGGGAAGGCGGTTACCGCGAGAACAAGCGCACCGGGAGTCTGTACGGGATCCGGAACGTCCACCGGACCCTGCTCCCGGATGATCGCTGGTTCACGATCCGCATCCGGGTACTCGAGAAGCGGGTCACGATTCACGTCGACGACGTCCTCACCGTCGACTACGTGGAACCCCCGAACGCGCCCAACGGCGGGTACAGGGACCGGCGCCTGGACGAGGGCACCTTCGCGCTCCAATGCCACGATCCCGGTAGCCGCGCTCTGTACCGCAAGGTCCGCGTCCGAAGTCTGACGAGCCCGGCCGACCTGTCCGGACCCGTTCCCGACCCGACCGCCTTCCAGATCCCGACCGAACTTGCCGCGTTGCACGCGAACAACTTTCCCGTCGTGGATCTGCACACCCATCTCAAGGGCGGGCTGACCCGGGAAGGCGTGCTCGAACGCCAGTTCCGGACGGGCATCAACGCCGGGATCGTCGTCAATGCGGGCCTCGGCTTCGCGGTCACCAATGACGCCGGACTTGATCACGCCCTGCGCGACCTGCGACATCCCCTCACCTACGCCGGGATCCAGGGGGAGGGCCGGGAATGGTTTCGCCTCTTCTCTCCCGAGGCGATCGCCCGCTTCGACTACGTCATCACCGACGCGATGACATTCTCCGACGACGAGGGCCGGCGCATGCGCCTCTGGATCCCCAACGAAGTGCGCGTCGCTGATCCACAGGCGTTCATGGATCTTCTGGTCCGTCGGACGGTCGGAATCCTGGAGAACGAGCCGATTCACGTGTGGGCGAACCCGACGTTTCTCCCGGCGGAGCTTCAGCCCCGATACGCCGAACTTTGGACCGAGGAACGGATGGACCGCGTGATCGCGGCGGCGGTGAAGCGCGGGATCGCCATCGAGATCAATGATCGCTTCCAACTCCCGAGCGAGGCTTTCATCCGCCGCGCCCAAAAGGCGGGCGGGCTCTTCACCTTCGGAACCAACAACGCCGGCCCAGACGACCTGGGCCGGCTCGACTACGGCGTCCGCATGGCGCGCGTGTGCGGCCTGAAATGGTCCGACTTTTGGGTGCCGCCGCCAAAGCCCGCGCCGTGACGGGATCCTAGGCCCGATCCTACGCGCCCGCCGAACGCCTCGCCGTGACAATCAATGTCCGACCGGTGAGCACGGGCCACGAGTTGTTCCGTTCCGCCATCTCCTCAATGGAATCCAGGCGCGCCCCGGAATGCCGAATCCGGCGCCGACGCGCTCCCGTCGCCACCAGCTTCAGCAAAGGCAGCAGCACCACGGCCCAGAATGCCGACGAACGCTGGCTCTTGTCGGCGTGGGGTTCGACGCCCTCGAATCCCGAGTCCAACAGGGCATGCCCAAAGTAGAAGAAGGGAACCGGCGTCAGATGCCGCTGACCCGGGTACAGCCCCGGATCGTCCTTCAAAGGGAGGGGATCGAAATACGTGAAGAACCCCCGGGTGAAATAAGCCCAACGGGATTTGATGCTGAGCACATTCGGCGTCGATCCCACAAAAAGCCCACCCGGCCTGGCAACTCTCGCGGCCTCTCGAACGACCCATCGAAAATTCTCCAGGTGCTCGATGACTTCGGTGCACGTGACCAGATCAAACGAACGGTCATCATAGGGAAGCCGTTCGACGTTCAAGTCGGCGTGCGCGATGGGCACATCCGTCAGGTCGAAATGGGAGGGATTGTAGTCGACCCCGAAGGACTGGATTCCCGGGTGGGACTTCCTGAGCCGCTTGATGAGGTCCCCCCATCCGGCGCCGATGTCGAGGTGGCGCAGGGATCGATCGCTCGGAACCCTGCGGCGCACGATATCGGCTACCGCATCGACAATCATCGGAACGCCTTCCGGATGAGCCGGGGACCCAGGCGAGGCATTCGGTTTCATCGCGGCGAAAAACTGGCCGGGGTGCCTGGTCGCAACAAGCTTCGTTATCGCCGCCGTCGGCGTCATCGCGGAGCCGTGGAACGGCGCATGTCCGCGCTCGACGGATTGGCACTTTCACGGCTCCAATCCTTCTGTGCATTGGGGAGCGCACCTGCCACGAGTCTCGCGAATCGGCCTTGCCGTCGCGTGCCTTCTGGTCTTCCTCCTCGTGCTCCCCGGCGCCCGCGCCGCCGAGCCGATCCGCCCGGCGCAGGCCGATCCACCCGCCAACCCTAGCTCGGGTTCCATGGCCAACCCCGTGGTGATCGTGTCGTTCGAAGGCACCGTCGAAATCCTGCGTGACGGTTCCAACCAATGGAGCCCGGTCGCGACCAATCGGTTCCTCTTTCCCGGTGACCGCATTCGCACCGGTCTCGACGGACGCGCCCTGCTCCGCACCTCGCCCGGCAATCTCGCGCGTCTCCGCGCGGCGAGCGTGCTCCAGATCCGGTCCACCTCCGATCGTCCCGGCACGCTGCTCAATCTGATCCGCGGGTTCTTCCATTTCTTCGATCGCAACCAGTCCTCCGAGGTCGACATCAAGGACGGCCTCGCTTCCGCGGCCTCGCTGGGCACGGACTTCGCCATCGCGGTGGACGACGACGGTCGGACCGAGGTCGGGGTCTTCGATGGGCGGGTGGTGCTGAGCAACCGATCGGGTTCGGTCGAGCTTCAAGCCGGTGAGTTGGGGCGCGCCCGAATCGATGCGGTGCCGGAACGGCCGGCCGGAATCGCCCTGGATTCGCTCGTGCAATGGACCTGGTACTATCCCGTCGTCGTTCATCCCGGCGAGTTCGGCCTCACCGAGGAGGAGTCCACGGCTGTGAACCCATCGCTCGAAGCCTACCGGCGCGGCAATGTCCTCGAAGCGCTGAAACTTTGGCCGGAATCCGCTCCCGACTCGGTTGCGATCCGGGTCTTCCACGGTTCGCTCCGCCTCGCCATCGGCGAGGCTCCGGACCCGGAGTTTCTGGATTCATCGGCGCCGCGGTCGCCCGCCGCGGCGGCCCTCCGGCTCGCGGTGCGGGCGACCCGTGGCGGGGAACCCGATGAACCGGCGGACCATTCCGCCAATGCCTCGATCCTCCTCGCGAGGTCCTATGCGTTGCAGGCGGCCCGGCGCCTGCCGGAAGCCCTGGAGGCGGCGAAGGAGGCTCGAAGTCTGGCCCCGGATTTCGGGGCCGCCTGGGCGCGCGAAGCCGAACTGCTGTTTGGCGAAGGAATGCTGGCATCGGCGGACGCGTCCCTCGATCGCGCGCTCGAGCTCGCGCCCGAACTGCCCACCGCGCTGGTGCTCCGAGGATTTGTCCTCGCGGGCCGGAACCGGCCCCGAGACGCGCGTGCGGCGTTCGATGTCGCCGTGGCGGCTCACGAAGGTTTCGCGAATGCCTGGCTTGGCCGCGGTCTGGTTCGGTTTCGACTCGGGGATCGCGAAGGCGGGTTGGAGGACCTCCTGACGGCGGCGGCGTTGGAGCCTCGGAGAGGTCTGCTCCGGAGTTACCTGGGCAAGGGCTTCGCCGAGGCCCGCCAAGCCTCCGCGGCGGCCCACGAACTTCAATTGGCACGGCAACTGGACGCCGCCGACCCGACCGCCTGGTTTTACGCGGCGCTCCAGGCGCAGACGGCGAACCGCGTGAACGAGGCGGCCCGGCTGCTGGAACAATCGCAGGAACGCAACGACAACCGGGGGCTCTACCGCTCCGAGCTGCTGCTCGACCAGGATCGCGCCGTCCGTTCCGCCAATCTCGCCCGGATCTACCAGGATGCGGGTCTTCCGGAAGTCGCCAACCGGGAAGCCATTCATGCCGTGGAGGACGACTACGCCAACTACACGGCGCACCTGTTCCTCGCCAACAGCTACGCGAGTCTGAACGATCCCAACCGCATCAGCCTCCGCTACGACACGCCCGCGTTCTCCGAGTATCTCCTCGCCAATCTCCTGGCTCCCGTTGGAGCCGGGACGCTCTCCCCGGCCATCTCGCAGGCTGAATACGGCAAACTGTTCGAACGCGACGGATTCGGAGCGGTGGCGGACTCGCTGTACCTGAGTCGCGGCGCGTGGAGTTTCTCCGGCGCGCAGTTCGGTGTTTTCGGCAACAGCGCTTACGCCCTCGAAGGCGGATACCGCGCCGATCCGGGACAATGGCGCAACGGCGACATCGAACAGGAAGAGGTCGCGTTCCAATGGAAGCAGCAGCTTTCCGGGGTGGATACCCTGTGGCTGCGGGTCGCCTATCTGGAAGCGGAAGGCGGGGATCTCTTCCCTCGGGAGGATCCCGCCCAGGCGAATCCGCTGGCGCGCTTCGAGCGCCACCAGAGCCCGATCGTGACGGCGGGTTATCATCACGCCTGGAAGCCCGGGGTTCACACCCTGCTCCTCGCCGGGCGCGTCGAAGACGAAGTCGAGTTCACGGATCCGTTGTCGTCGTCGGTTGTCGTGGCGCGATTCGGAGGCGAACCCGTGGACATCCGCAACCTGGGTTTCAACCATCGGTTCGCCAACGAACTCGTGCAGTACCACATCGAGGCGCAGCAGATCTGGGAAACGGAATCGTTCCGGACGAACGCGGGCGCCGGAGGGAGATGGGGCCAACTGAACACCGAGAGTTACATCGAC